>NZ_CP146369.1:1399642-1720357 GCF_037055245.1 Brevundimonas olei | reverse complement strand
TAACCCGTCTCCAGGATCACCGGCTTGTTCAGCGCCTCGAAGGTCGCCAGAGCCTCGTCCGTCTTGCCGGCGTCGATCAGCAGCTTGGCCGCATCGCGCTCCGCGTCCGACAGCCGTTTTTTGAGCACGTGGGCCAGCAGGTTGCGCGCTTGCTCAAACGGCCACGAACGGGCCTCACGGGACAGGGTTTCGAGGTTCTGTAGCATGCACCGGGCTTTGACGCCTTGAAGGCCCAGGGTCAACAGCGGCGGCGTTCTAAAGCCGCGCTTCGGCGTTCCTCGGCAGCTGCATCTGGTTCTCGAAGCTCATGGCCAGGTCGCCGTCCTGGTTGGTGACGGTCGTCTTGGTGCGGACGACGCCGCGGTCAGGCTGGCTCTTCGAAGGGCGGATTTCGGTGATCTCGCGGCGCACCGTCAGGATGTCGCCGGGCCGCACGGGCCGCACCCACCACAGGGCGTCGACGTTCATGCCCAGCAGAGGCGTCTTGCCGAAATAGGCTTCGTCCACGAACTGGCGCATGACGCGCGAACAGACGTGCCATCCGCTGGCGATCAGGCCGCCGAACCGTCCCGCCTCGGCCGCCGCCTTGTCGACATGCATGGGCTGGGGGTCGAACTCGGTCGCGAAGGCGATGATCTCATCCTCCGTGATCGTGAAGGGTTCGCTGGCCCAGCTTTCGCCGACGGTCAGGTCGTCCAGATAGCGGTCGGTCATGCACTCAACTCCCATTGGCTGCGCCTGACATAGCGGCTGGGCCGAATTTCGCCAGTCGACTTTCGGCTGCGCCTCGCTTGACCGCAAAGGCGGGGCGTGAGCATTGCCCGCCTCATGCGGACATCCGATTTCGACTTCGACCTGCCCGAGGCGTGCATCGCCCTGCGTCCCGCCGACCCGCGCGACTCGGCGCGCCTGCTGGTCGTGAAGGGCGGCGATCTTCAGGACAAGATCATCCGCGACCTGCCGGATTTCCTGCAACCGGGCGACGCCCTGGTCTTCAACGACACCCGCGTGATCCCCGCCCGTCTGTCGGGCGTGCGCCACCGCAGCGGGCCAGAGGGCGAGTTGCTGTCGGTGCCGGTCGAGGCGACCCTGCACCACCGCGACGCGCCCGACGTCTGGAGCGCCTTCATGAAGCCCGGCAAGCGGCTGAAGGTCGGCGACCGGGTGCGTTTCGGGCGCGAGGAGGACAACGCCTGCTTCCTGGGACAGGTCGACGCCGAGATCACCGCCAAGGGCGAGGACGGCCTCGTCACCCTGCGCTTCGATCTGGCCGGTCCTGTGCTGGACGACGCCATCCGCGAGGTCGGAGTCATGCCCCTGCCCCCCTATATCGCGGCCAAACGGGCCGAGGACGACCAGGACCGATCAGACTATCAGACCGTCTTCGCCGAGCATGACGGCTCGGTCGCGGCGCCGACAGCGGGTCTGCACTTCACCCCTGCCCTGCTGGACAGCATCCGGGCGCGCGGCGTGACGACCCATGCGGTGACCCTGCACGTCGGGGCGGGCACCTTCCTGCCGGTCAAGGCGGACGACACAGCCGATCACAAGATGCACTCCGAGTGGGGCGAGGTCTCGGCTGAGACCGCCGCCGCCCTGAACGCCGTGCGCGCGGCGGGCGGGCGCATCGTCTGCGTCGGCACCACGAGCCTGCGCCTCTTGGAAAGCGCCACCGGCGAGGACGACGTGGTCCAGCCCTTCCACGGCGACACGGCCATCTTCATCACGCCGGGCTATCGCTTCCGCGCCTGCGACGTGCTGATGACCAACTTCCACCTGCCGAAGTCGACTCTGTTCATGCTGGTCAGCGCCTTCGCCGGGCTGGAGACGATGCGGGCCGCCTACGCCCACGCCATCGACAGCGGCTATCGCTTCTATTCTTATGGCGACGGAAGCCTGCTGTTTCGGGAAGACGCCCAATGAGCCACATCGACGATCTCCCCGAAAACCTGGCCGCGACCTTCGACATCCTCGCCTCAGCGGCCAGCGAGTTGCAGGATCCCTGGTGGGTGTTCGGGGGCGCGGGCATGGCGCTGTCGGGCCTGTCGGAATGGCACGTGCCCGATGTCGACGTGATGACCAGTCCTCGCGACGCCCGGCGCCTGATCGAGGCCCTGCACGGCGAAACCGTGGAAGACCCCGGCGAGGGCCTGTTCCGGTCGCAGGTCTTCGGCCAGATCCTGACCACGCCGGTCCCGGTCGAGGTCATGGCGATGATGGACGTTCGCGCAGGCGCCGACTGGACGCCAGTCATCTTCACCACCCGTCAGGCGATCGAACTGGACGGGGGAACGCTCTACATCCCCAGCGTCGCCGAGCAGATCGAGAAATGCCGCCTGTTCGGCCGTCCCAAGGACCTGCAACGCGCGGAGCGTCTCGAGACGCTCCTGCGCTGATCGCGGCTCAATACCGGAAGCGCAGCCCCACGGTATAAAGGCTCTCTTCGTAACGCACGTCGCGCGGATAGACGCCCTCGCCATAGTCGAAGAACGACCGGAACGGCTGCCCCAGGATATTGGTGGCGTCGAAGGTCACGGTGATCCGCTCGGTCGGCGACCAGCCCGCCGAGAAGTCCAGCCGCGCCACGTCGTCCACATGCTCGCCGATGACGCCGTTGCCGAACTTGGTCCGCAGATTATAGGCCAACCGCGCCGTCCACGGCCCGTTCTCATACATGCCGGTCAGGTTGTAGGAATATTTCGACACATAGGGCAGCGCCCCGTCGATATAGGTGGCGTTGGCCTGCACCCCGAACGACCGCGCCCATTCCGGCACGAACTCATAGTCGAAGAAGGTCGTGAAGGACGTCTCCACGCCCTGCAGCACGGCGTCGTTCAGGTTGACGGGCCGCGTGACGCGCAGGACGCCATAGACAGGATCGTCGATGTCCATCGTCTGATCGGCGATGAAGCCTGAAATCTCGCGTCGGAACAGCGCCAGCGTCGCCGCGCCCGCATCACCGAAGTAGCGTTCCAACGTCAGGTCATAGTTGGTCGATTCGATCGGCTTCAGGTCAGGGTTGCCGCCCGAGGCCGTCTGCCGTCCCGAGGTGTCGGCCGAGGGGCTGATGAACAGGCTGGGGTTCAACTGGCCGAACGCCGGGCGCGTCCGCGTCTGGTTCGCCGCCATGCGCAGGATCAGGTCTTCATCCAGCATGAAGCGCACGCCCAGGCTGGGCAGCAGGTCCGTGTAGCGCCCGCCCTGATCGACCGGCGTGAACACCTCTTCCTCGCCCTCAATCGAACGGCTGGTTCCGCGCACGCTGAAATCGGTGGCGACGATCCGCAGACCCAGTTCGCCTTCGATCGGAATGCGGGTATTGATGGCGAAGTCCGCCTGACCATAGGCGGTGTAGGCCCTCTCCGACGCCTCATAGGTTTGAACCGGGTTGATGGGCGGACGACCCGGCTCGAACCCGGCCAGGGCGCGCAGGGCGTCCACGTTCTGACGCAGGCTGCCATAAGTCGGCGACACCCAAGCGCGCATGTCCTGAATGTCGCTGCCGTTGAAACCTGCCGGGATGAGGGCCAACTCCACTGGGATGGCGGTCAACGGCAAGCCGAGACTTTCCTGATCCTGATACCGCTCGCCGTTCTGATAGGAGCCGTTGCGGTCGACGTAGCGCACCCCGAATTTTAACTGCGGGATCAGGCCGTTGCCCGTGTCGTAAGTCAGGTCGATCTTCGCCTGCCAATCGTCGCCCGCGCCGATGAAGTGGCGGTCGAACAGGCCGCGATAGACGTAGTTGTTCGGGTCCGTGACGTCGAAGTCCCGGAAGTCGAAGGTCGCTCCGCCATCCTTCCCCGGCGTATCGAAGTCGATCAGCGTCACCGGCGCATGAGTGAAGGCCGTGTCCAAGCTGTAGTTCGAGAACTCATAGGTACTGTCAGTGCGCGCCAGATCAAAGGCGATCTGAAGCGGCCCGGCGTTGTAGCTGCCGCCCACGGCCGCTTGCCAGGTGTTCGTCTTGCCGGTCGAGGCGCCCTGCCAATGCTCCGGACGACGGCCGGCGATCTGGGTCAGGCTCTGGATTTCATTGCGGCCGTCGCGCAGCGTCACGTCGTCAAAACGTGTCGTCTCATGGTTCAGCGGCACG
Organism: Brevundimonas olei; assembly: GCF_037055245.1. GTDB lineage: Bacteria > Pseudomonadota > Alphaproteobacteria > Caulobacterales > Caulobacteraceae > Brevundimonas > Brevundimonas olei. The sequence goes on along the minus strand of NZ_CP146369.1, from coordinate 1,716,261 downwards.
ATGAACTGACGGTCCGAAATCTTGGCCCGATAGCCCTGGTAAAGGGCGTCGACATAGAATTCCCACTGGTCGTTCGGCCGCCACTGCAGCGCCAGATTGGCCGACGGACGCCAGCGGTCGCCGGTCCCGTAGAAGATGCCGACGGCGTCAGGATAACGCGCGCCCTGAACCGCCGGATCGGCCGACTGCCCGTCCACGGCGACGATGCCGCCGCTGTCCCAGCGCACGGAGTCGAGATAGCGCAGGCTGGTGTATGACAGGTTCAGTAAGGCTCCGACCTCGCCCGCGCCTGTGTTCCAGCGGTTGCTGATCAGGATGTCGCCGTTCGGATCATAGCTTTCCGACTGGGTGGCGTAGGAGCCCTTCGCCGAAGCCGACAACTCGAAACCGTCGAAGTCGAACGGCCGCCGCGATCGTACATTGATCAGACCGGCGATGCCCGATTCCAGCCGCCAGGCGGAACTGGACTTGTAGACCTCCAGCGCGGCGATGGCCGCCGCCGGGAAGTCCTGCATGGCGACCGAACGCCCCTGGTCCGTGAAGATGTCGCGGCCGTTGTAGGTGGTGGCCACATCGGGCAGTCCGCGCACGATCACGCGCGACGCTTCCCCGCCGCCTCGCTCGACCTGGATGCCGGTGACCCGCGCCAGGGATTCCGAGGCGTTCACGTCCGGCAGCTTGCCGATGTCTTCGGCGACGACAGCGTCCATCACCTCGTCAGCGTTGCGTTTCAACGCCTGGGCCGAGCGCAGGCTTCCGCGTAGTCCGGTCACCACCACATCCTGCACCTGAACAGGACCGCCGGCGGCGGTCGAGGGCGGCGTGACTACAATGGAATCCTGGGACCAGGCAGGGTGAGCGACGGCGAGCGCAAGCAGGGAAACGGAACCCAGGGTTCCAGAACGGAGCAACATTAATCGGGCGACTTTCACGGTTTCGTGCGCTGCCCTAACAGCCGCGTGATCGTTCGGTTTCAAACTAACCGTCGCTATTCAAACAAAGGCGTGTGCGCCGGATTACGGCCACAGAACCGCCTTGAGACAGGAACCGGCCCAGGGCTGGCGGCCTTTCGCCGTTCGGCCTAAGACGCGCGTCCCTGCAAGGAACGCCCATGCCTTTCCCGTTTGAGATTTCCGCCGTCGAAGGCCGCGCCCGCACCGGCGTGCTGAAAACCACGCGCGGCGACATTCGCACCCCCGCCTTCATGCCCGTCGGCACCGCCGCCACGGTCAAGGCGATGACGGTGGATCAGGTCAAACAGACCGGCGCGGACATCATTCTGGGCAACACCTATCACCTGATGCTGCGGCCCGGTCCCGAGCGGATGGAGCGCCTGGGCGGCCTCCATAATTTCATGCGCTGGGACAAGCCGATCCTGACGGACTCCGGCGGCTTTCAGGTCATGAGCCTGTCGGGAATCTCCAAGCTCACCGAGGAGGCCGTCACCTTCTCCAGCCACATCGACGGATCCAAGCACGTCCTGACGCCGGAGCGCTCGATCCAGATTCAGGCCGACCGCCTGGGCTCCGACATCGTCATGCAGTTGGACGAATGCGTCGCCTGGCCCGCCGAGGAGAAGCGCGCCCGTGAAGGCATGGAGTTGTCCGCGCGCTGGGCCCAGCGCTCGAAGAACGCCTTCGGCGCGCGCGACGTGCAGGCCCTGTTCGGCATTCAGCAGGGTTCGACCTATGAAAACCTGCGCCGCGAGTCCTCCGAACGCCTGCAGGAGATCGGATTCGACGGCTACGCCATCGGCGGCCTGGCCGTCGGCGAGGGCCATGAGGCCATGTGCGAGGTGCTGGACTATGCGCCCGAGTTCCTGCCGAAGGACCGCCCCCGCTATCTTATGGGCGTCGGCAAGCCGATCGATCTGGTCGAAGCGGTTTATCGCGGCGTCGACATGTTCGATTGCGTCCTGCCGACCCGCGCGGGACGCCACGGCCAGGCCTGGACCTGGGACGGCCCGCTGAATCTCAAGAACGCCCGCTTCGCCGAGGATCAGGACCCGCTGGATGCGGAAGTCCCCTGCCCGGCCTCGCAGGACTATTCAAAGGCTTACCTGCACCACCTGATCCGCGCCGATGAGATTCTCGGCAAGATCCTGCTCAGCTGGCACAACATCGCCTTCTTCCAGGCGCTGACGGTCGCCATGCGCGCGGCCATCGCCGAAGGTCGGTTCGACCAGTTCCGCCGCGACTTCCGCGCGCGGCATCTCAAGGCCTAGCCGCGGCGCGGCACGAAGCCGGCCGGCGCCGCCGGCGGCGCGCAGTTGCGCTGCATCCCCACGCCTTTCAGGAAGGACCGGCGGCGCAGCCCCGCCTGAATGGCCGACTGGACATGCTTGCTGTGCGCGTCGGCGCCGGTCAGGCGGCGCACCCAGCTGCGGGCGGGAATGAAATCCGTCACGGTGCCGCGCACGGCGTCCAGCGTCGCCCCAGCCGCAGCATCAGCGGCCCGCTCGCTCGCCAGCGTGCCGTCATCCGTAGGCGCGGCGTCCGTATCTGGCCCCAGCGCCTCATCCAGCCGAGCTATTTCAGCGGCGATGACGGAGCAACGGGTCATGTTCCGCACATCATAGGGATTGGATTCCGCCTGTAACAGAACGGTCGGAATTTCCTGACGCTTGAGGTTGAGATCCTCGAGCGGCGCGGTCACGGCGTCGCCCAACCCCGTTCCCACCTGATCCACCCCGTCCCGAGCGGAGGCGCCGGCGTTGCAGCCGGCAAGCAACAGGGACACGGCAATGGCGGACAAGGAAATCTGGCGCATGAGCGCGTTTAATCATGCCCGGCTCCCCAAAGCCAAGCCTGCCTCCCTCGACACCAGGTTCGAAGCCTGCCTAGGCTGAACGTCATGCGCTCGCTGAACGCCCCGCTTTATAATCTGACGTGGCTGGAGTTCGTGATCACCGCAATCGTACTGGCGGCGTTGCTCGCGGCCGCCTGGCGGCTCCACGGCCCCTTGCGGCAGCGTGGGGTCGGAACCTCATATGTCAGTTGGCTGGACGAACGCCTGACAAAACTCGAACGCGCTGTCTGCAACAAGAACCAGCGGCCCTAGACGCGTTTTGGATTTTTAAGGGAGTGGTACGCCCCCTCGGGCTCGAACCGAGGACCCTCTGATTAAAAGTCAGATGCTCTAACCAACTGAGCTAGGGGCGCACATCGCGTCTGCGAAGAGGCGCGGAACATACGGATGAGCTTCGGGACGGGCAAGTGGAAATTTCAGGTAATTTTCCCACGCGCAAACAAGGCGCTGATGAAGCCCGGATCCCCTGAAAACGACCGCCGCCAGCGTCGATTCATTGCAGGTTCACGTGAACTCGCTAAGGCGCGGAGACGATCCGGCGAAGGAACCGGCTTCGCTGCTCCACGTTTTCAACCCCTAGAAGGGGGACCCACGATGAATCGATCCATGTTGAATCGCCTGTTGATCGGGGCGGCGCTGGCCGCCTCCGGCTTCCTTGCCGCCTGTGAACAACCCTACAGCGAACCGACGCCCGTCGAAGCGCCCGCTCCGGTCGAAGCGCCCGCCGCCGAAGACGCCGCCGCGCCGACTGTCGCCGAAGCTCCCGCGCCCGCCGAAACGGCTGCGCCGGTCGAGGCTCTGCCGCCGGACCAACGGTCCTCAGAAGAGACAGTCCAACCCGAGAGCGATACGCTGTTTTACTGATTCTCCTGACGAACAGGGCTAAGCGCCCTTGATCGTCTCGCAACCAGGGTTCGGATTTGACGTCGAGGCTCCCCCTCCTTCTTGCTGGCGCCGCCTTGTGCGCCCTTGCAAGCCAGGCCGCAGCCGAACCCCGGGCTCAGATTCGCGGTGAGATCGACGGCGACCTCAAGAGCCAGCTCGAACGCGCTATCGGGCAGGTCGACGGAGCGCCTTCCAATCGCTTCGAAGCGCGTCGTCGCGCTCGCGCGGCCCTGACCTCGGCCCAGGCCCTGCTCCGGTCGGAAGGCTATTATCAAGCCACCGTGGAAGATCAGGTGGAGGGCGAGGAAAATCCGGTCGCCGTAGTGCAGGTCGTTCCGGGTCGCCGCTTCGTCCTGGGCGAGGCTTCGGTCAATTGGACGGCGCCCGAGCCCGATGCGGAAACCAGCGCGGCCGTCATTGAAGACATTCGACTGAAACCCGGCGCACCCGGCCGGGCGGCTGATATTCTGGAGGCTGAGGGCCGCGTGGTCGCCGACCTGACCCGCCGAGGATATGCCGACGCCACCGCCCTGCCCCGCCGCGTGGTGGTGGATCACGCCACCTTCCTGGTCCAGCCGGGTTTCAACATCAAATCCGGTGAATTGGTGCGCCTGGACGGCGTCCAGCTTCGGACCCGAGGGCCGACCAAGGAGAGTTGGCTCAACAGTCTCATCCCGTGGTCCGAGGGCGACCGCTACGATCCGGAAGACGTCGCCGAACTGGAGCGCCGACTGCTGGACACCGGAGTCTACGACGGTGTGGGCGTGGCCCTGTCTCCCCTGGACGATGTCCGCCCGGACGGCCTTCGCCCCGTCGTGGTCACATTGGCGGATCGCCCGGTCAGCCTGCTGGAGGCCGGCGCCAGCTATTCGACCTATGAAGGCGTCGGCGTCGATATCTTCCGCACCCGATACAACCGCTTCGGTCGGGCCGACACCCTGCGCTACGGCGCGCGCATCGCCAGCATCGACAGCCGCATCGGCGGTGAATGGTCCCAACCGCACTGGCGCAGGGCCGGACGGACGCTGAAGCTGTCGTCCTTCATCGTCAACGAGCAGACCGACGCCTACGACCGCAGCGCCATCACTGCGGCCGCCGACCTGTCACAGCGCCTCGGCAAAACGTCTTGGTTCAGCTACGGCCTGGGCGTCGACGCGGGCCGTTACACCGAATACCGCTTCGACCCGGTGACGCAGGACCCGATCACCTTCGACCGCGATCTCGCCATCGTCACCTTGCGCGGCAGCGCCTTCATGGATCGCTCGAACGATCCTCTGAACCCGACTTCGGGCTATCGCCTGTCGCTGTCGACACAACCGACCGCGGTGGCGGGCGAGGATACGGTGCTGTTTCTGCGCACCGAGGGCCAGGCGACCGCCTATCTGCCGCTTCAGGACGGGGCCAAGACCGTGCTGGCCGGGCGGGCGCGCATCGGCTCCATCATAGGCGGCGAGGAACTGACCGTGCCGTCGGATCGTCTGTTCTATTCAGGCGGCGGCGGCTCGGTGCGCGGCTATTCCTATCAGAGCATCAACCCGCGCCTGCCCAACAACCGACCGCGCGGCGGCCTGTCGCTGTTCGAAACCTCCGTCGAGGTGCGCCGCGATATTGGTGAGAAGTTGCAGGCTGTGGCCTTCGTCGACGGCGGCGCCGTCGGCTTCCAAGAAACGCCCAACCTCAGCAACATGCGATACGGCGCCGGCGTCGGCGTCCGCTACAAGCTGCCTTTCGGCCCCGTCCGCGCCGACATCGCCTTCCCGCTGAACAAGCGCGAGGGCGACTCCGGGTTCCAGCTCTATCTCAGCATCGGCCAGGCGTTTTGACCGACACTCCTCCGCCTCACGAAACGGGCGCAGACGTCGCCGACACGCCGGCCAAGAAGGCCAAGCGCAAGCGTACGCGCCTGCAACTGGCGGCCTTCATCGCGGGCGCGACCTTCGCCGGTCTGCTGGCCTTGATCGTGGTCGCCCTGGTGGGAGGGCGGATGTACCTCGTGTCCGACGCGGGGCGCGAACTGATCACCAGCTTCGTCGCGGGCAAGAAGATCAGCCGCTATGGTCGGATCAACGTCGAAGGGTTGCAGGGCGACCTGTTCAACGACTTCCGCCTGAAGCGTGTCACCGTGACCGACGAGAAGGGCGTTTGGCTGGAAGCGACCGATGTCCGTGTCGACTGGTCCTACTGGCCTCTGCTGGCTCGCCGCTTTCATGCGACCGAAATCAGCGCGGGCCAGATTCGTCTGTTGCGCCGCCCCGAGTTGGAGCCGCCGAGCGAACCAGGCGGGCCGCAGGCTCTGTCCATCGACATCGACCGCTTCAGCGCCAATGTCGAACTGCTGGAAGGCTTCTCCAAGGAATACGGCCGCTGGACCCTCAGCGGCGACGCCGCCATTCCGCGCAACGGCGTCAAGAGCGCCAACGTCAACGCCTACAGCCTAAACCGCAAGGGCGACTATCTCCGTCTGGCCGCCGCCTTCGGCGACAAGCCCGAAGACCTGCGCGTCAACCTGCGCGCCAATGAAGCCCAGGGCGGCCCTATCGCCGGATCGCTGGGCTATTCGCCGGATCAGCCGTTCTCGGCCGTCGCCGTGGTCAACGGCGAGGTCGTCGACGTCGCCGTCCAGACCGGCCAGTTCCGTCCCCTGTTGGTCAAGGGAACCTATGGCGACAACGGCGCCAAGGTGTCGGGCTACGCCGACTTCTCCGGCTCGGACCTGTTGGAGCCCTTCGTCGAGCGTATCGGCCGCACCGCCCGCTTCGGCTTCGCCATGACGCCGGACGCCAAGCGCGACGGCTATCAGGGCGTGGCCTGGCGCCTGTACGCCGACAACATCGAATCCAGCGCCCGTGGTCTGATCCGCACCACGGACAACACCTCGCCCGAGGGGATCAGCCTGGAGTTGAACACGCCGTCGCTGAGCCGTCTGGTGGGCAGCCCCGTCGCCGGTCCCGCCGCCTATACCGGCGTGTTCAAGGGCGACGCCCAGGTCTGGACCCTGCAAGGCTCGGCCAGCCTGCTGAACGCCGACATCGCCTCCTATCGCGCCACGCGCATCTCCGGCCCCGTCAACATCGCCGCCAACAAGGGCCGTATCGACGTGACGACCGACGTGCGCGCCGTCGGCGGCTCTGCGGCGGGCATCATCGGCGGACTGTTGGGCTCTGCGCCGCGCATCCAGATGGAAGGCGCGCGCATGGCCGACGGCGCCATGCTGCTGAAGAAGATCGACGCGCGCGGCCAGGGGCTGACCCTGACCGGCTCGGGCGGGCGCGGCCTGAACGGCGGTCTGAACTTCACCGGCCGGGCGGATCTGACCGACCTGTCGCGCATCCAGCCCGGCGCGCGCGGCGCGTTCGGCGGCCCGATCCGCGCCGCCTCAGCCAAGGCCGGCGCGCCCTGGACCCTCAGCTTCGACGGGCGCGGTTCGCGCATGGCCTTCGGCATGGAAGAGCTGGACCGTCTGCTGGGCGCGACGCCGCGCCTGCAACTGGCCGGTTCTCTGAATGGCGGCGTGGTCTCCATCGATCGCGGCGAACTGACGGGCGCCGCCGGGCGCGCAGGCGCCAAGGGCCTGATCGAGGGGCCGAAGCTACGGCTGGCGCTGGACTGGAACGCCCAAGGCCCGTTCGGCGTCGGCCCGGTCGCCATCGACGGCACCATGTCGGGCGACGGCGCCCTGACCGGCACCCTGGCCCAGCCGCGCGCCGACCTGCGCGCCGCCTTCGACAAGGTGGCGGCGGGCGGACTGACCCTGACCAACGCCGATCTGGTGCTCAGCTTCCGCAAGGGCGCCGACGCCTCGGACGGGCGTGTCGTCCTGAACTCCGGCTCCAACTACGGACCGGCCCACGCCTCGGGCGCCTTCTACCTGGGCGGGCCGCGCTTGCGCCTGTCGGACGTCGATGTGAACGCGGGCGGCGTTGCGGCTCAGGGCGACGTTGCCCTGTCGAACAACTTCCCCTCCAGCGCCGACCTGACCTTCACCGCGCGTCAAGGCGCCTTCCTGGCTTCGGGCGAGGCCAACGGCCGCGTACGTCTGACCGAAGGCGCCGGCGACCAGACCGCCGTGCTGGACGTCACGGGCCGCAACGTGCGCCTGACCGGCCAGGACTGGACCTTGCGCAACCTGTCGCTGAAGGGTCAGGGCACGCTGGACCGCCTGCCCTTCATCCTGGCGGCCGATGTGGGCGGCGCCAATCCCGTGCAGTTCAATGGTTCGGGCGAGTATTCCCGCCAGGACGCAGCCCAGAGCCTGACCCTGCGCGGCGGCGGCCGCGTGCGCGAGATCGCCTTCACCACCCGTGCGCCCGCCGTCTTCGCCATCAACGGCGACGGCCGCGTCGCACGCTTGGACCTGGGCGTCGGCGGCGGCGTCCTGACCGGTGAACTGAAGCAGGATAGCCAGGGCAGCGTCATCCAGGCCGACATGACTAATGTCGAAATGGGCTCTCTCGCGCCCGACCTGCGCGGGCAAGTGACGGGCCGCGTCTCGATGCAAGGCCAGGGCGACACGCTGCGCGGCTCCGCCAACATCGACCTGAAACAGCTTCGCAGCGTGGACGCACCTCGAGGACTGGCCGTCGACGGCACGTTGAACGCCGACCTCAGCGACAACATCCTCAGGCTGCGCGCCCAGGCCAACGACGGCACGGCCGTTCAGGCGACCGCTGACGTCAGCCTGCCGGTCGAGGCTTCCGCCGCGCCTCTGCGCCTCGCTATCGCCCGCACCCGCGACATGTCGGGTCAGGTCGCCATTCGTGGTCAGATACAGCCGATCTGGGACCTGTTCCTGGGCGGCGCCCAGTCGCTGTCCGGCCAGGTGAACGGTCAGGCGACCCTGGCCGGCACGCTGAACGCTCCGCGCCTGAACGGTCGCCTGGATCTTGAACAGGGCGCATTCCGCGACAGCGCCACAGGGCTTCGCCTTGAAAGCGTGACCCTGGCCAGCCGCTTCAACGACAGCCAGGCCGTGATCGAACGTTTCCAGGCCACTGACGGACTGAAGGGCGAGGTGTCAGGCAGCGGCGATCTGGGCCTGCGCCAGGGATCGCCCTCGACCCTGCAGCTCGAGCTGACGCGCTTCCGCGTCATCGACAACGATATCGCCCAGGCTCGCGCAAACGGCCGCCTGACCGCAGTGCGCGGCGCCGACGGCAACATCCGTCTGACAGGCGCCGTGAATATCGACGAGGCCGAAATCTCGCCGGAGCTGCCTGGCTCCAACGGCATCGTCAAGATGGACGTGGTCGAGATCAATCGCCCCGGCGGCGATCCGGTCGAAACCGAGAAGAAGACGGCGGGCGGCCCCCAGATCGGCCTGGATCTGACCCTGACGGGGCGCGAAATTCATCTTCGCGGCCGCGGACTGAACGTCGAATTGGCCGCCAACGCCAGGGTGCGCGGCACCATAGCCCAGCCTCAGTTGACCGGCACGGCCAATGTGGTGCGCGGCGACTACGAGTTCGCAGGCAAGCGTTTCGTCTTCGATGATCGCGGCTCGGTCATCCTGTCCACCGATCCGGCGCGCATCCGGCTGAATCTTCAGGCCGTGCGCGAAGACCCGGCCCTGACGGCCGTGATCAAGGTCACCGGCAGCGCCGCCGAACCCAAGATCGAGCTGACCTCCACGCCCGCCCTGCCCCAGGACGAAATCCTGTCGCAGGTGCTGTTCGGCCGATCGGCGGCGCAGTTGTCGCCGTTCGAAGCGGCCCAACTGGCCTCGGCCGTAGCCTCCCTGGCGGGAGGCGGCGGGTTCGACGTGATCGGCAATCTGAGAGAACTGGCCGGTCTGGATCGCCTCTCCTTCAGCGGCGAAGCGTCCAGCTTGACCGTGGCTGGCGGCCGCTACATCACGGACGACGTCTACCTCGAAGTGATCGGCGGCGCCGAACGCGGAGCCGCAGTCAGCGTCGAGTGGCAGGTCCGGCGCAACCTCGCCATCACCTCGAAGTTCGGCGGCGAAGGCGACACCTCCCTATCCGTCCGGTGGCGGCGCGAAGGCCCTCGTCCCGGCGGCGATCGTCGAGATCGCCGCCCCAACGCCGCGCGACGTTAGAACAGACAACCCGGCCTGACCGCCGGGTTGTTCTTCGACCAATTTGTTCTTGATTTGTTCTAGTTCGTTCCGCATCATGCGGCCATGAACAAGGCGATCAATGGACGCGGCGCACGTTCCAACGCCTCGGGTCGGTATGAAGCCGACCGACGCGAGGCTTGGGACGACGGCTGGACGGATCAGGACGAAGCGGCCCCGCCACTCCGCACCACCCTGTCCCCGGAACACGCTCGGACAATCATCGCCCGTAATACGAGTCCCGACGTCGGCTTCGATCGCTCCATCAACCCCTACAAGGGCTGCGAACATGGCTGCATCTACTGCTACGCCCGTCCGTCCCATGCCTGGATGGGCCTATCCCCGGGCCTGGATTTCGAGAGCCGGATCTTCTTCAAGCCGCACGCCGCGCGTCTGCTGGAACAGGAACTCTCAAAGCCCCGATACGTCTGCCGACGCATCCACATAGGCGGCAATACAGACCCCTATCAGCCGGTCGAGCGCGAAACGAAATCGACCCGTTCGATCCTGGAGGTCATGCAACGGTTCAAACAGCCGTTCAGCATCATCACCAAGTCGGTGTTGATCGCGCGTGACGCAGACATTCTGGGCGACATGGGAAGACAAGGGCTGGCCTCGGCCTTCGTCTCCATCACCACCCTAGACCGCAAGCTGGCGCGGGCGATGGAGCCGCGCGCCTCCACGCCCGCCAAACGACTGGAGGCGATCAGCCGTCTGGCCGAGGCTGGATGCCCAGTCGGCGTCGGCTTCGCCCCGGTCATTCCCGGCCTGAACGATCATGAACTCGAAGCGGTGCTGGAGGCGGCGCAGAAGGCCGGGGCGACCTCGGCCATGTACGTGACCCTGCGCCTGCCGCTCGAAATCAAGGACCTGTTCCGCGAATGGCTGGCCGACGCCCGCCCCGACCGCGCGGCGCGCGTCATGTCGCTGATCCGCCAGACGCGAGGCGGCAAGGACTACGACCCGGACTGGTCGCAGCGAATGAAGGGAACGGGTCCCGTCGCCGAGCTGATCGCCGCGCGCTTCAAGGCGGCGGTCAAACGCTACGGTCTAGACGGCCCTCGTCATACGCTGGACGTGACCCAGTTTCGCATTCCCGCCGACGCCCGTCCCCAACTGGACCTGTTCGACCTGGCGTCCTGATCAGCGCCGGAAGACGCCGACCAGTTCGATATGCGTCGACCAGATGAACTGATCGATCGGCGTGACCTTCTCGAGCCGCAAACCGGCATCGACTAGAACGCGCGCATCGCGAGCGAAGGTCTGGGGGTTGCAGGATACGCCGACGATGACCGAGGCCTTGGTCCCCGGAAGTTGCTGCGTCTGCTCCAGGGCGCCCGCGCGCGGCGGATCAAGGACAATGGCCTCGCACCCCTTCAGGTCGTAGGGCGATAGAGGACGACGGAACAGATCGCGCGACTGAGCCTCTATTCCCTTCAATCCCTGCGCCGTGCTGACCCCCGCTTTCAGTGCGGCGATGGAGGCGGCGGCGGAATCGGCCGCCGTGACGCTGGCGACCTCAGCCAGCGGGAAGGTGAAGGTTCCCGCGCCGCAGAACAGGTCGGCGACCTTCCTGGCTCCCCTCACCGCCTCGACGGCGCGTTCGACCATGGCGGCCTCGGCGGCCGGCGACGCTTGCAGGAAGGCGCCCGGCGGCAAAGGCACGGACGCCCGTCCGAACCGAACGCGAGGCTGACGCGCCATCACCAGCGTATCGCCGTCCAGGCTGAGGCGCGCCAGATCCGCTTCGGCCGCCGCCGCGATGGCGAGCGCCAGCTGGTCGCCGTTCAGACCGCCGGAACGCTTCTCCACCCCCGTCACATCGACGTCCAGACCACTGTCGGTCAGGGTGACGTGCAGGGTCGGCGCCGACTTGGGATGGCCCAGGAAAGGCACCGTGACCTTGGCGAGCGCCGGCAGAGCCGCCGTAAGGAGCGGGTCCGACAACGGGCAATCCGTAAGCTCCACCACCCGCCACGACTTGCGCGCCTTGAAACCCAGGATGACTCGCCCGTCCGGCCCCTGGCGCGCGTGCAACGCCAGGCGCCGACGACTGGCCAGCGGCGTGGCCACCGTCGCCTCCACCTCGGTCTCCAGCCCTTCGCGCGCCAGGGTCTGGAGCACCACCTCGCGCTTCCAGGCCAGGTAGGGCGCGTCGGCCCAGTGCTGCAACGGCGCGACGCCGCATTCGGCATAGGTTTGCGAGTGGATCGGACGCCGGTCGGGACTGGCCTCGATCAACTCGAATCGCTCGGCCCGCCCGCCCTTGACCTCGGCCGCGATCACCTCGTCCGGCAAGGCGCCCGGTACGAAGACCGGGCCGTCGGCGGTGTCGGCGATCCCGTCGCCCTGATGGCCCATGCGGGCGATGGTCAGCGTTTGCGTCATGCGGCGGCTTCTAACGGTTTCCGCGCGAAAATCGAAACATGAACGAAGATGAACGACGCGATCAAAAGCCGTTCAGCTTCGCGGCCCTATCAATGGCTGCAACAGACGGCGGCCTGACCCGTTCAGAGAACGTCCGTCGAAGGAACAGAAACGATGATCGCTCTCATCTCGAAAAAAGCCTCGGTCGCCGCCATCGCCGCCCTGGCCTGCGCCTCGGCCGTCGCCCTGCCCGGCGTCGCCTCGGCCCAGAGCTACGGCTATGACTATCCGCCCGCCTATGGCTATGGAAACAGCGGCTACGGCCAGGGGACCTATTACGATCCCTGCGTGCGTGATCAGCGCCAGCGCGCCACGACCGGCGGCCTGCTGGGCGCCGCCATCGGCGCCGTCGCCGGCTCCCAGATGGCGGCCCGCGGCCGCCGCACCGAAGGCAGCGCTCTGGGCGGTGTCCTGGGCGCCGCGATCGGCGCCGGCGTGGGAAACAGCTCGGCCGCCTGCGACAGCCGTTATCGCCGCGACGCCAACTATGGCTATCAGGGAACCTACGTCCCGCCTGCCTATGGTTACGACAACCGAGGCTATGACAATCGCGGCTATGACTACGATCGTCGCTACGACGACCGTCGCGATGCTTACGACTATTACCGGGACTATCCCGATACCTACGCCTCCACGCCCCGCGACGCCGATCAGTGTCGTCTGGCCGAGAGCAACATCCGTCTTCCCGACGGTCGCATGGAGACGCGCTACGTGCGCACCTGCATGGACCAATCGGGCCGCTATCGCGTCGTCGATTAAGTTTCAGCCCCCCTGTCAATCGACGATGTGAAGAGGGCCGCCGGATCACCGGCGGCCCTCAAATCGTTTGGGCTCAGGCCTTGCGCGCCCAGAGCAGGAACTCGACATTGCCGTCGCCGCCAGTGATGGGGCTGTGAGCGACCTCGCGCACGGTCCAACCGCTCTCCTCCAGCCATTCGCGCACCCCGGCCACGGCGGCGGCGTGCACCACAGGATCCTTGACCACGCCCTTCTTGCCGACCGCCTTGGGACCGTCCGCCTCGAACTGAGGCTTCACCAGCGTGATCAGGTCCGCGCCCGGCGCCGCCAGATCAAGGGCTGCGGGCAGAACCTTCGACAGGCTGATGAAGCTGGCGTCGCAGACGATCAGCGACGGCGTCTCGGTGATCAGAGCCGTGGTCAGGTGGCGTGCGTCGGTCTTCTCCAGATTCACAACACGCGGATCGGCGGCGACCGAGGGATGCAGTTGCCCTGTGCCGACATCCACGGCGAAAACCTGCGCCGCGCCGCGATCCAGACAGACCTCGGTGAAGCCGCCGGTCGAGGCGCCGACATCCAGCACCACACGCCCCTCAATCGCGACCGGCCACAGATCCAGCGCGTGCGCCAGCTTCAAGGCGCCGCGGCCGACCCAGGGATGGGCGGCCTCGGCCTCGATCTCGGCGTCTTCCGCGACCTTTTCGGAAGGCTTGGCGACGACGCGGCCGTCCGCCCTCACCCGCCCCGCCTCGATGGCGGCGCGGGCGCGGGCGCGACTGTCGAAGACGCCGCGCGCGACGAGAAGCTGGTCGATCCTCACGCCCTTACAGGGTTTCCAGCCGCTTCAGCGCGGCCTGCAGCCGGGCCTTGCCCTCTTCGGCTTCAGCCAGTTTGGCGCGCTGTTCCTCGACCACTTCGGCGGCAGCGCGGGCGACGAAGTTGGGGTTGCCCAGCTTCTTGTTCACATGGCCGATGTCAGCGTCGAAGACGGCGATCTCCTTTTCCAGACGCACACGTTCGGCGTCCAGATCTATGATTCCGGCCAACGACAGGGCGACCGTCGCCCCGCCCGAGACGAAGGTCACGGCTCCGGTCGGCGCGGCCTCAGCCACGGCGACCTCTGACACCCGGCCCAGCGTCAGGATCAGGTCGCGGTGGCGCGCGATGCGTTCAGCCACGGCCGCGTCCGGGGCGACAAAGGCGAGCGGCGGCTTGGCCGACGGCGGCACGTTCATCTCGGCCCGCAGGGCGCGAATCTCGCCGATCAGATCGACCAGCCAGCCGATCTCGGCCTCGGCGTCCGTATCCACGAAAGCGTCCGGCAGCACCGGCCAGGTCTCGCCCATCAGCAATCCCTCGCGAGCCGGGCCTTCCTTGCCCAGTTCGGCCCACAGCTCCTCGGTGATGTAGGGCATGACCGGGTGCAGCAGCTTCAGCGTCTGGTCGATAGTCCAGGCCGTCATGGCGCGCGTCTCAGCCTTGGCGGCTTCGTCCGAACCGTTGAACACCGGCTTGGCCAGTTCCAGATACCAGTCGCAGAAAACGTTCCAGATGAAGCGGTAAAGCGCGCCCGCCGCATCATCGAAACGGCCGCCTTCGATGGCGTCCGACACCTGGCGCTCGGCCTTGGTCAGTTCGCCGCGAATCCAGCGGTTGATCGTCTGCTGCACGCCTGCAGGGTCGAAGCCCTCGACGCGGCGCGCCTCGTTCATCTGGCTGAAGCGTGCGGCGTTCCACAGTTTGGTGCCGAAATTGCGATAGCCTTCAATGCGCTGCTTCGACAGCTTGATGTCGCGCGTGCCCGACAGGATGGCCATGGTGAAGCGCAGCGGGTCGGCGCCCAGCTCGTCGATGATGTTCAGCGGGTCGATGACGTTGCCCTTGGACTTCGACATCTTCTGGCCCTTCTCGTCGCGGACCAGACCGTTGATGATGACCCGCTTGAACGGGACTTCGCCGTCCATGAAGTGCAGGCCCATCATCATCATCCGGGCGACCCAGAAGAAGATGATGTCCGCCGCCGTGACCAGATCGCTGGTCGGATAGAAGCGCTGCAGATCCTCGGTCTTCTCGGGCCAGCCCATGGTCGAGAAGGGCCACAGGGCGGACGAGAACCAGGTGTCCAGAACGTCCTCGTCCTGGGTCAGCACGACCTCGGAATCATAGTCGGCCAGCGCCTGTTCGCGGGCGTCCTCTTCCGTCTCGGCGACATAGATCTCGCCGTTCGGGCCGTACCAGGCCGGGATGCGGTGGCCCCACCACAGCTGGCGCGAAATGCACCACGGCTCGATGTTGCGCAGCCACTCGAAGTAGATCTTCTCATAGCTCTTGGGCTCGAAGACGGTGGCGCCGTCCTCGACCGCCTTCAGGGCGGGCTGGGCCATGACCTTGGCGTCGACGTACCACTGATCCGTCATCCACGGCTCGATGACGACGCCAGAGCGGTCGCCGTGCGGGACCATGTGCCTGGTCTTCTCGATCTCACGCAGCCAGCCCTCTTCCTCGGCGCGGGCGACGATGGCCTTGCGAGCGGCGAAGCGGTCCATGCCCTCGTATTCGGCGGGCACATCGGGCGTGTCGGCAGCGGTGATGCGACCGAAGGCGTCCATGACGTTCAGGGCTTCAAGTCCCGCACGCTTTCCGACGCCGAAGTCGTTGAAATCATGGGCAGGCGTAATCTTCACCGCACCCGACCCCTTGGTCGGATCGGCATAGTCGTCGGCGACGATCGGAATGCGGCGCCCCGTGATCGGCAGGGTCACGAACTTGCCGACCAGACCCTTGTAGCGTTCGTCCTCGGGGTGAACGGCCACGCCGGTGTCGCCCAGCATGGTCTCCGGCCGGGTCGTCGCCACGACGATGAAGTCGCGCGTCTCGAACTCGGTCGCCTTGCCGTCCTCGTCGAAGGCGATCGGGTGCTCATAGGTCACGCCGTCCGACAGGCGATAGGCGAAGTGCCAATAAGCGCCGTCGACCTCTTTCTGCTCGACCTCAAGGTCCGAGATGGCGGTCTGGAAGTGCGGATCCCAGTTCACCAGTCGCTTGTCGCGATAGATCAGGCCGTCCTTGTGCAACTGGACGAAAACCTTGCGGACGGCGGCGTTCAGTCCCTCGTCCAGGGTGAAGCGTTCGCGCGACCAGTCGCAGGACGAGCCGAGACGGCGCAACTGGCGCACGATGGTCCCGCCGGATTCGGCTTTCCACTCCCACACCTTCTCAATGAAGGCGTCACGGCCCAGGTCGCGACGACCAATGTTGCCCTCGGCGGCCAGCTTGCGCTCGACCACCATCTGGGTGGCGATGCCCGCGTGGTCAGTGCCGGGCAGCCACAGGACAGCCTTGCCCTTCATGCGGTGATAGCGGGCCAGAATGTCCTGAAGCGTGTTGTTCAGGGCGTGGCCGATGTGCAGGCTGCCCGTTACGTTCGGCGGCGGAATGACGATCGAATAGGCGTCTGCGGCGCCGTCAGTCGGCTTAGCCGCGCGCGGAGCGAACAGGCCGCTGTCCTCCCACTGGGCGTAAATGCGCGGCTCGGCGGCCTTGGGTTCGAACGTCTTCTCAAGCATGGTCATCTCGTTTCCCCGAGGCGTAGCGTGAATGCGCCGCCGATCGGGGCTGGAATTCTTCGGTAAAGCAAAGGGCGGTCCCGCCGGAACCGCCCTTATGTGACTTAATGATCGCCGCGCCCGGCGGCTAGGTCAAATCAGTGACGCCGCGGTGAGAACCAACCGTCGTCCGTCCGCTGAACCGACCCCGCCACAGCCAGGACGGCCAGCATTTCCTCCACCCGATCCGTCTCTAGAGCTCCGATCCGCCCGCCGAAACGGCGCGCCAGATCCAGCGATTGCAATGGGGCGCCTTCACGCCTCAGTTGCTCCAGCAGCGCTCCGGCCAGTTCATCCAGCGCCTCAGGCAAGGGTCGGAGATCGACGACTCGCGCCAGGGGCGCCTCGATCTGCACTGGAGCCCGCGTCAGCTTGACCCGCGTCCTCTGATAAGCCGGTCTCAGGAAGCGGACTGTGCCGCCCGCCTCCTGGCGCGCGCGCTCAAGATTGAGCGTCAACAGAGCCTGAAGCACCGCCGCATCCTCGACCTCTGCAGGCCAGCCATAGGCTCGCAGTACGGTCGCATCCAAACGCTGATGCAAATGATTCAGGACGTGCATCTTGCTTGAAATCGACCGGCCCTGCTTCGCCGCACGTTCACGCTCATTGTAGAGCGCCGTCATCGTCAGACTCTGATCGTCCGACAGCATCTGGCGACGCAGCGCCTCTATCTCCTCGGCGAGTTCGCCGATCTCGACCCCGACAGACCCATCAAGGTCAGGAAAGGGGAAGGCGTCAAAGCAGACCTTCTTGTTGTAGACGGGGCGGTCCTCAAGCCGGCCTCCGCGAGCCAAGGCCCAAAGGCCGTGCACACGGGACGACAGAACGCCCAACACGCTGGCATCGTCTGAAGCGATCGTCACCACCGTATTGTCCGGAAGAACGTCCCCTTCAAGGAAGCAAAACCAGCGATGCTTGGACTTCTCGACTGTCGCAATATAGCACGGCAGTCCCTCGAGAGCCTCACGAAACGCACCGCGCGGCTCGCCGAAAATCCACCAGTTGTCTCGGTAAGTCCCGCGCGCGTTCCGGGTCCGTTCCGGCTTCACCGTTTCCGATAAGTGTCGAACGATCGCCGGCCAACGCTCACGCGCTTCCTCCTCGCTCCACCCGAACAGGTCGATCACCTTGACGCCTCTCGGCCGCGCCGCCAGATCGCGACCGTTGCGATAATCCCTGATCGGGGCCGGTTCGGTCGAGGCCGCCGCCAGAGCCTTCGCCTGATCGGCAGAAACGATGAAGCCCGCGCCGTGCAGTTTCACGCCTTGAGAGCATAGCAGGCCGTTGGCCTGGAGCGGGCATGCGTCGCCCAGGCCCCCGCCGATGCTCAGATCAGCGCCGATATCGCCTTGAGCCTCCTCAAATTTGATGTCCGGCTCTCCATCCACGCCGATCCCTTCGCTTAATACGGTCAGCAGGCGTCCCTGTCCTTCGGGTGCGCCGCGTTCCGCCACCGTCATGGCGATGCGAACCTCAGCGCGATCCGCGCCCTTGATCCATGGATGATCCGGTATGGCGAATGTCAGTCGCATCGCCGGCTCGCCATTCAGGTGATGTTCCAGAACGCGGCGAGAGAAGGTCTGAGTGATCGAGTTGGTGGTGATGAAACCGAAGCGCCTCAGCGGACTATTCTTCGTCGTCAGTAATTCGGCTGCACGGTCCCACCAGAGCATCACCAGGTCAGCCGAGCGGAAGCGCCCCTGCCTCACCTTCCACAGGGCGTCGACATAGCCGTCGCCCAGTTCGCGCCTCAGGTCCTTACCGCCCATGAAAGGCGGATTGCCGATGATGAACTGCGCCAGGGGCCATTGGGCTGGCCGGGGATCGAAGTATCGAACGACATTCCTTTCCTCGTGCTCGCCTTTTCTCAAGAGACGGACCGGCCGTCCCTGCTCATCACGCTGAAAATCACTTCCGGCCCAAACCAGCAGAGCGTCGGCTCTCAGAATGCGCTCCGCGCGCGGCGGGCGCAGACAAAGAAGGTCCGCAGGCGCGTCTCCATTACGAAGACGCCATTGCAGATAACCAATCCACATGACCATTTCCGCGATCGAGGCGGCATGGGCGCTTTTCTCGATGCCCCAGAACTGGTTCGGCCCAACACAGCACCTGGATCTGGACGCAGCCACATCCCCGAAGTCCTTCATGAGGTCCAGAACGTTGCTTTCCAAGTCCTTCATCATAGCCATGGCGACATAGAGGAAGTTGCCGGTCCCGCACGCCGGATCGAGAACCTTGGTGGAGCAGAGCGTCCTGTGAAACGCCCGAACGGCCTTCCTTCCCTTCTCCACACGTCCATGAGCGAAGTCATAGACAGCCGAAGCACGCATCGCTTCAAAATCTGCCCGCAAGGGCTCCATGATCGTCGCTTCAACCAATCGCTGGACATAGACTCTGGGGGTGTAGTGGGCGCCCAGTTCCCTGCGATCATCCGGATCCAGAGCCTGCTCCAACAGGGTCCCGAAAGTCGCCGGTTCAACCGATTTCCAATCATGCCTCGCCGCGATGATCAGCACTTCCAGTTCATCCTCGGTCAAGGCGAGCGCCGCCTCTTCGCGAAACAGCCCTCCATCGAAGCGGGGCAGGTCCTGCCGCAATGCAGCGCAATGGCCGCCGCGCCTCATGTGTCGAAAAACGTCCGTCGCACTTATGTGAAAACGATCAGCCTTGCCGCGATAGCTCTGCAGCAGCTTGAGAAAGCCCCGGTTCCGGATCAGACCCACGCTGTCGGCGAACATCGCGAAGACGCATTGCAGCACGAACATAGAGATGCGCCGTTCCGATATCGGCTGGAGCAAGGGTTGCTGATCTTCCAACACTCGCTGGCGGATCAAGCGGATCAGCTTGCCGAGCGCGGCGGCGATTTTACTGGTCGCCTCTGCGATCGGCTTGGCGGGGTCCAGGCTCCCCGGATCGTTCCAAACCTTCCGCAAACGCTCTCGAACCTCCGGTTCTCGCAGGTCAGTCAGAGCGATCCGGCAACGCTCCAAATCCGGAAACGGCGCATACCCCTTTCCGCCTCTCTGCCATTCTGACCACAGGTAGATCGCTTCACCGACATCCACCAGCACGAGGAATGGCGGCCGCTCAGGCAAAGCCTGAGCATAGTTTTCCGCTTGCTGGCGGGCGCCGACCATCAAGCGTTTGATCGCCTCCTCTTCCCGAGCGGAGCGTCGACGTTTTCGCCGGTCCAAGAAAGCCATGAGTTGGCGAAGGTCGTACTCGCCTCCCGGAGCACGCTTCTTGGACTGCTTGACCTCCATCACGAAGGAAGCGCGCTTGAAGCAATCAATGGAACCCGAACATCCCTTACCCTCGCGGAACGGGAATTTCACGGCACGCTCGAAACAATAATCGCGATCGCCCGCACTCTCCTGGTCGGGCGCGGCTACGCCCAGGACCGCGCAAAGCTGAATGATGAAGGTCTGGTAGTTCGACCGCTCGGTAAGCGTCGCGCCGCTCCAGCGCGTGATGAATTCTTCCACATCCATGGATTATTCCCCCTTCCGACAACACGGAAAGAGAGAACATCAAGAACAATACAACTTCAAGTTAACGCACGCTCGCATTACGCGAAACGCCTCGAGCCGCCAATCATCCGCATCGCCACGGCGCCCATTCCGCCTTTTTCAGAATCTCACATCGCGCGCCCCGCCAGATAGCGACGATTCAGCAGCGGCTTGCCTAGCCAATAGGCCAGCTCCGCCGGACGGCTGATGTCCCAGACGGCCAGGTCGGCGGCCTTGCCCGCCTCAAGCGTGCCGATCTCGTCCTGCAGGCCCAGCGCGCGGGCCGCGTTGCGCGTGGCGCCCGCCAGCGCCTCTTCCGGCGTCAGGCGGAACTGGACGCAGGCCAGGTTGATCGCCGCCGTCATCGACGCGACCGGCGAGGTGCCCGGGTTGCAGTCTGTCGCCACCGCCATGCGCGCGCCATGCTGGCGCAGCAGGGCGATCGGCGGCGCCTGCGTCTCTCGCAGCATCAGGAAGGCGCCGGGCAGCAGCACCGCCACCACGCCCGCCTCGGCCATCGCCTTCACACCCGCCTCGGTCGTGTGCTCGATATGGTCGGCCGATAGCGCCTGATAGCGGGCGGCCAGCGCCGCCCCGCCACCGTCCGACAATTGGTCGGCGTGCAACTTGACAGGCAGGCTCAGTTCCTCAGCCTTGTCGAACAGACGGCTGACCTCCTCGACCGAGAAGGCGATGGGCTCGCAATAGGCGTCCACCGCATCGACCAGCCCCTCAGAATGGGCGGCGGGCAAGATTTCGTCCACAGCCTTGTCCACATAGACGGCGCGGTCGGCCTTATGCTCCGGCGGCACCGCATGAAGGCCGAGATAGGAGGTGCGCACCCGCACCCCGGCCTCGCGCCCAATACGGCGAGCGACGCGCAGCATCTTCAGTTCACTGTCGTGGTCCAGGCCATAGCCGGACTTGATCTCGACCGTGGTGACTCCGGTGGCCTTCAGCCCCTCCAGCCGCGCCAGAGCAGAGGCGTAGAGCTGATCCTCGCTCTCCTCGCGCGTGGCGCGCACGGACGAGACGATGCCGCCCCCGGCGCGCGCGATCTCTTCATAGGTCGCGCCTTCCAGCCTCTGCTCGAACTCACCCGAGCGGTCGCCGCCGAAGACCAGATGGGTGTGGCAGTCGACCAGCCCAGGCGTGACCCAGCGCCCGCCCAGACGGTCAGTTTCCACAGCCTTGTGCACAGGCAGGTCCGCGCGCGCGCCGACCCAGACGATGCGCCCATCCTTGATCAGGATGGCGGCGTCCTCAATGGCGCCATAGGGAACGCCGCTCTCGGTCATGGCGGCGACGCGGCAGTCGGTGATGAGACGGTCAGCAAGGATCATCGGCGTTCTTCCGCCTCCAAACGATCAGCGGTTCTGCGCAGGCGCGCCGCCATCTCGGGATCAACGATTTCAGACGGAGAGAATGCTGAAAGAGCCCAGCCGCCCCAGAACCAGCCATCGAATTTGTATGTGGGGCGAACCCGCTGGGCGAAGACAACGGTCAGCCCCTCATCGGCACGACCGCAGTCTTCGGGCCAATCTCTCAATCGTCTGGGCGGCGTCGCACCATCTATTACGACGATACGATGGTACGTGCTCATGTAGCCGCCGGAGGCCGGCACGGCCCGCGCGAGGTAAATGCTATCAGCGGTCGATGCCAAGCGGCGCTGGAGCTCAAGGGTCTGCTCACGCGTCCGATTGACAACTTCACAGGCTCCTGCAGGGGAAGCTGTTAAAGCAAGGCCCCCTACCGCAGCCACTAACAGTATCCTCATCGGCTCTGCATCCCCGCAAGCAGTTCACAGAACCAGCGACCCGCCGTCAGGGAGCCGAGGTCGCCGACTTCCAGCGACGGGTCGTATTCGGTCAGGTCGACGGCGCGGACCTTAGCATGAGCGCCGATGGCGCGGGCGGCGTCGAAGAAGTCGTGCACCGACACTCCGCCCGGCCGTGCGCCGGGGCTGGCGGGCCACTGGCTGCGGTCAATCACATCGATGTCGAAGTCGACGTAGATGACCTCGCACAGAGACGACAGGCGCTCCAGTTCCTCGACCACGACGTTGGCCAGACCGCGCTGGCGGCACTCGCGGGCGGTGCGGACGCTGATGCCCGCCGCCTCAGCCTTTTCATGTGCGCGGCGGGTGTTGGCGAAGGGCGCGAGGCCCACCTGGCTGATGCGATGGCCGTCCATGCCGTCGTCCAACAGGGCCTGGATCGGGTTGCCGTTGGTCAGGCCCTGATCCGTGTCGCGCAGGTCGAAATGGGCGTCCAGCGTCAGCACGCCGACGCGCTCTAATCCCAGAGCATGGGCGCCCGGCCGGGTGATGGCGTTATTGCCGCCGACCAGAATGGTCAGCTCGCGATGGGCCTGCGCCGCCACCGCATCGCGCACCGGCTCGAAGGCGTCGAACGGCGAAACGGCCTTCAGCGCCACGTCCCCGGCGTCGTGGACCTTGATCTCAAGCTCCAGCCCCGTCTCGACGTCATAGGTCGACAGGCGCGGCAACACGCCTCGCAACACCTTGGGCCCCAGATCGCAGCGGCCCGGCGTCAGCGACCGCTCGTTCAGCGGCGCGCCGATCAGGGCGACGCGCGCCTCTGGATGCTGGCCGACCAGATCGCCGACAGAACGCCAGCCCAGAGCTTCAGACGGTTCGCCCATCAGGGTCATCCTTTGGCCAATCAGCCTTTAGTGGGAGAGAAGCGCGCGACCAGATCATAGGCTGCGCCGGGGAAAATCTGTGAGGCCCAGGTCACGCCCTGGCCGTCGCGCCAGGTGCGGCGTTCCAGCCTCAGGCAGGGGGCGCCGTCGGCCAGACCCAGACCCGCCGCCGTCTCATGATCGGCGCCGACGGCCGAGATACGGTGCTCCGCCTCGGTCCAGGGCATATGGGCCAGCAGCCAGCCGCCGGGAGGCTGCGTCGTGAAGTCGGCGGCCTCCGCCTCTGGGGCCGCTGTCAGCGAGATCAGGCGACGCTCGAACACGAACGGCAGATCATTCGCCAGATGCAGGGTCTGAAGTTCCACAACCTTGCCGCCCAGCCCCTCTTCATCTTCGCTGGCCGGGCGCACGATCCGGCCCAACAGGCGGTGGGAATAGGCCAGCCCCCGCCCCTCGACCTCGGACTGGATGTCAGGAATGGCGACCAGAGCCGAGGAATGCACCGGCGGATGGGCCACCACGGTTCCGGCGCGGCGACGGCGAACGACCAGCCCGCGAGACGCCAGATCAGACATCGCGCGCGACACCGTCATCCGCGCACAGCCGTATTCCGCCGTCAGTTCAGCCTCGGTCGGGATACGGAAACCCGGCCGCCACTCGCCCGAGGCGATGCGGCGCTCGATGTCGCCCGCGATCCGGCGATGAAGCGGCTCCTGATCCATCATGCGAAACTGCCCCTTGCGCGCACTAATGTCTAGACATAACACTGAGCCCAACATTCGACGGCCGAAGCCGCATGGAGGATTCGATGTCCACGCCCAACACTCGCCAGAATACCAGAGTGATCCGTAGCCCGCGCGGGTCGGAAAAGACCGCTAAAACCTGGGCGGCCGAGGCCGCGATGCGGATGCTGATGAACAACCTCGACCCCGAGGTGGCCGAGCGCCCCGAAGACCTGGTCGTCTATGGAGGCATCGGCAAGGCCGCCCGCAACTGGCAGGCGTTCGACACCATCGTCGACCAACTCAAGAAACTGGAAGCCGACGAGACGCTGATGGTCCAGTCGGGCAAGCCGGTCGGCGTCTTCCGCACCCATGTCGACGCGCCGCGCGTACTGATCGCCAACTCCAACCTGGTGCCCAAATGGGCGACCTGGGAGCATTTCAACGAGCTCGATAAGAAGGGCCTGGCCATGTACGGCCAGATGACCGCCGGGTCGTGGATCTACATCGGCACCCAGGGCATCGTTCAGGGCACCTATGAGACCTTCATGGAAGCCGGTCGCCAGCACTATGGCGGCGACTGGTCGGACAAGTGGATCCTGACGGCGGGCCTGGGCGGCATGGGCGGCGCCCAGCCTCTGGCCGCCACCATGGCCGGCGCGTCCTGCATCACCATCGAGTGCCAGCGCAGCCGCATCGAGTTCCGCCTGCGCACCCGCTACGTCGACGTCATGGCCGAGACTCTGGACGAGGCGCTGGCCCTGTTGGAGCAATCATTCAAGGACAAGAAACCCTTGTCGATCGGCTTGTTGGGCAATGCGGCTGATCTTCTGCCTGAAATGGTCAAGCGCGGCGTCCGCCCCGACCTGGTGACCGATCAGACCAGCGCTCACGACCCGGTCAACGGCTACCTGCCCTCGGGCTGGACCGTCGCCGAGTGGGAGGAAAAGCGCGTCAGCGACCCCGCCGCCGTCGAAAAGGCCGCCCGCGCGTCGATGGCGACCCACGTCAGGGCCATGCTGGACTTCCAGAAGATGGGCGTCCCCACGACCGACTACGGCAACAACATCCGTCAGGTCGCCTTCGATGAGGGCGTCGAGAATGCCTTCGACTTCCCCGGCTTCGTCCCTGCCTATATCCGCCCGCTGTTCTGTCGCGGCATCGGGCCGTTCCGCTGGGCCGCCCTGTCGGGTGATCCCGAGGACATCCGCAAGACGGATGAGGCGATGAAGACGCTGTTCCCCGACAACGCGGGCCTGCACCGCTGGCTGGACATGGCGGGCGAGCGCATCGCCTTCCAGGGCCTGCCGGCGCGCATCTGCTGGATCGGCCTTGGCGACCGTCATCGCGCGGGCCTGATGTTCAACGAGATGGTGAAATCGGGCGAGCTGAGCGCCCCCATCGTCATCGGCCGCGACCATCTGGACAGCGGCTCCGTCGCCAGCCCGAACCGCGAGACCGAGGCCATGATGGACGGCTCGGACGCCGTGTCCGACTGGCCCCTGCTGAACGCCCTGCTGAACACGGCGTCGGGCGCGTCCTGGGTGTCGCTGCACCACGGCGGCGGGGTCGGCATGGGCTATAGCCAGCACTCGGGCGTCGTCATCGTCGCCGACGGCACGGACGAAGCCGCCAAGCGCCTCGAGCGCGTGCTGTGGAACGACCCGGCCACGGGCGTCATGCGCCATGCCGACGCCGGATACGATATCGCCAAGGACGCCGCGCGCGAACACGGCCTGAACCTGCCCTCGCTGGACCTGTAAGCTTATGACCACCACCATTGAAATCGGCGCCGCGCCGCTCACCCTCGCCCAGCTTCGCACCGCCCTGAACGGCCCGGTCACGGTCAGCCTGACCGACACCGCCTGGGCCAATGTCGAAAAGGGCGCGGCGACCGTCGCCGCCATCCTGGACGAAGGCCGCACGGTCTATGGCATTAACACCGGCTTCGGCCTGCTGGCTAACACCAGCATCGCGGTGGAAGACCTTGAAACCCTTCAGAAGAACCTGGTGCTCAGCCATGCCTGCGGCGTCGGCGAGCCGCTGAGCGAAGACACCACCCGCCTGCTGATGGTGCTGAAGATCGCCAGCCTGTCGAAGGGCGCCTCGGGCATCCGTCGCCACACGCTGGAAACGCTGATCGGCATGGTCAATGCGGGCGTCCTGCCGCTGATCCCGTCCAAGGGTTCGGTCGGCGCCTCAGGCGATCTGGCGCCGTTGGCCCATATGTCGTGCGTCCTGATCGGCGTCGGCGAGGCCCGCTATCAGGGCCAGACAGTGGACGCTGTTTCAGCGCTGGCCAAAGCCGGACTGAAGCCGGTCGTTCTGGGCCCCAAGGAAGGTCTGGCCCTGCTGAACGGCACCCAATGTTCGACGGCGCTGGCCCTGACCGGCCTGTTCGCCGCTGAGGATGTCTTCGCCGCCGCCATCGCGGCGGGCGGCCTGTCGGTCGACGCTCTGCTGGGTTCGGACGCGCCGTTCGATCACCGCATCCACGCCCTGCGCGGCCAGCCGGGCCAGATCGACGTGGCCCGTCGCCTGCGTGAACTGCTGACTGGCAGCGCCATCCGCGACAGCCACCGCCACGACTGCGCCAAGGTGCAGGACCCCTACTCCCTGCGCTGCCAGCCGCAGGTCATGGGCGCGACGCTGGACGTGCTGCGCAACGCCGCCGCCATGCTGGAGCGTGAAGCCAACGCCGTGACCGACAATCCGCTGGTCTTCATCGAAGACGGCGATGTCATCTCGGGCGGCAACTTCCACGCCGAACCTGTTGCTTATGCAGCCGATCAGATCGCCATGGTCCTGTGCGAGATTGGCAATATCAGCGAGCGCCGCACCTCCATCCTGGTCGATCCGAAGATGACCGACCTGCCCGCCTTCCTGGTCAAGGACAGCGGCGTGAACTCGGGCTTCATGATCGCCCAGGTCACGGCGGCGGCCCTGGTGGCCGAGAACCGCATGGTGGCCCATCCCTGCGTCATCGACACCGTACCGACCAGCGCCAATCAGGAAGACCACGTCTCCATGGCCACCCACGGCGCGCGCCGCCTGCTGGACATGGCCGCCAACACGGCGACCGTAGTGGGCATCGAACTGCTTGCCGCCGCCCAAGGCATCGAGTTCCGTCGTCCACTGACCTCGTCGCCGGAACTGGAGCAGACCTACGCCATCGTACGCGAAGCCTGCGGCCCCTACACCGAAGACCGCTATTTCGCGCCGGACATCGCTCGTGCGACGGAAGGCGTGCGCGCGGGCCGTTATCGCGCCTTCGCAGGCGATCTCCTGCCTTCGGCTTGAACCGGACGGCGGTGGAGCGCTTTCATAGGCAACGTGAACGCGGACCGCCCCCGAGCATGAACAGGAATGCCGTCATTCTGGTCTCCGCCGCCCTGGTTCTAATGGGACTGGGGGCGGCCGGCTGGGCTGCGTGGAACTCGACTTCCGTAGCGCATGGCGGACGAGGATCAGGCCCGGCTGTCGTTATCGAAGTCGTTCCGCCCGTTGAACCTGACCTTCCGGTCGGCTCCATCATGGCTGTTGGAGAATTGCGGGATGGATACGACCATGATCCCGACCGGCTCGCCGGCGTCCCGGGGGATGACGAACCTTATGTCGAAAGCGCCTGGCTGGAGTTGACGCCCGACCCGCCGCCGCCGCCCGAACAGGAAACGCCGCCGCCCCTTATCCGCCTCTCGCCGCCGCAGCCTGCGCCACAGCTGGAAGGGGATGACTATGGCTTCGGCTTTGACGCCCCCCAGCCCGACTACGCCGCCGAACGCGAGGCGCGCCAGTCCGCGCTCAGGGAACCGTTAGAAACGCGGCGCGCATCGGACAGCGTCTTCTATTGAAAAAGGCCCCGGTTTCACCGGGGCCTTTCCGCGTCAGCGCATTGTCGTGACGGAGACCGTGTAGTCGCCTTCCTGCGCCGAGCTGAGGCTGTTGGCGCGGAAGGAATAGGAGCCGGGACGCAGGTTCTGGGTGACCATGGCGCTGGTGCCGCCGCCGCTGTCGTCGTCGGAGGCCAGGCTGTCGCCGTCGCACTGCGGCCCTTCGTGCAGCGAGAGGTAGGCGTCGAACTGCGCCGAATCCATGCGAACCGAGACATTCCCACCGCGACTGACACTCAGCGCGTAGCAGTCGTAGAAGGAGCCGTCATCCGCCTGGCGGTCGCTGAACTCGAGGCGGCCCTGGCGGCTTTCGCCGACCGAAATCGGCACGACCTGAGTGGTCGGGCGCAGGCGCTGACCTTCAGAGACGCTGAGACGGAAGGAACCGGTCTCGCCCTCGCTGAGCGTATTGGCGCGGATGATCCAGTTTCCGCCATTGGAAACAAAGCGCAACTGCGAGTCGGTGCCCATGTCCGGACCGTCGTCGTTCGTCACCGACGTTTCATCGCAATCTGCACCGGCGCCCGCCATCAGATAGGTATCGAAGTCCTCGGACTGCATCGTCACCGTGTAGGCCTGACCTGCCTGCGTCTGGACGACGTAGCAACGGTAATGGGACCCGTCGTCCATGCGCGCGTCCTTGCTGCTGAAATTGCCGGTCACCGTCTGGCCGGGGCGGATGGTGCTCTGGGCGGCGGCGGCGCCGGCCAGAAGCAGGGACGACGTCAGGATCGACGACATCAGCAGGGCGCGCATGGGAATCTCCTTGGGTGCGACGCAAAAACGTGCGGGCGGAAATGCCCGACTTATTTGACAGGAAGCAATGGAACTCGTTTCAACGCCGCTAAATTTGAAGCGTTTACGCAGAAACACACGGTGCGCAGTTGCCGAATGGTCAACTGGAAGCGCTCGATGACGGCCTCGGTCGAGACGGTGGCGGCCTGAATGACGCCCGAGGCCATGCCGACCACGTCCGCGCCCAACCGGATCGCCTTGGCCGCGTCGACGCCGTCGCGCACGCCTCCAGATCCGATCAGCAAGGCGTCCGGCAAGGCGTTGCGCGTCTCAGCCAGAGCGCGCGCGGTCGGTATGCCCCAATCGGCGAAGGCCAGGGCGTGCGCCTTGTCCGCCCCATCGGTCGCGCGCTCGCCTTCGATCAGGCCCCAGTTGGCGCCTCCGGCTCCGGCCACATCGACGCCCGCCGCACCCATGGCGATCAGACGCTGGGCCGTAACGGCGGAAATCCCGGCGCCCGTCTCCTTGACGATGACAGGCGCGTCCAGACCGCGGATCAGGGCCTGAAGCGCCGCGCCCACGCCCCACCAGTCGCGGTCCCCCTCCGGCTGACAGGCCTCCTGAAGCGGGTTCAGGTGAACGACCAGGGCGTCAGCGCCGATCATGTCCAACGCGCGACGCGCCTCATCCCGGCCGAATCCGCGCGTCAGCTGGGCCGCGCCGATATTGGCCAGGATCGGCGTGTCCGGCGCCTTCAGCCTCAGTGAGAAGTCCAGACCGCCTGCGGCCCCGCCTTCCAGCGCCGCCCTCTGCGACCCGACCGCCAGGGCGATGCCCAGATGCTGTGCCGCCTCGGCAAGACGGGCGTTGATCGCCTCGGCCCGCGCAGGGCCGCCGGTCATGGCGCTCATCAGGAAAGGCGCCTTCAGCCGCCGCCCCAGGAAGTCGACGCCCAGGTCGATTCGAGCATGATCCAGGTCCGGCAGGGCCTCGTGCACGAAGCGCCAATCGTCGAACCCGGCCGACAGCGCATGACGACCGCCGCCGGCCAGCACCACGTCAAGGTGTTGGTCCTTCCGGCCCAGGATCAGGGCCGAAGCAGCGTCGTCGCCGGTTTCGCTCAGGGCTGCCGCTCCGTGATCAGGACATAGTCGCCGGTCGAGTTGGCGCCGAAGCTACGGGCCCGCAGGACATAGGTCCCGTCGCGCGGCGCGGTCCAGTTCAGGCGGGCGTGGGTGTCGGACAGGCTGTCGTCGTCCTCCTCCAGCTTGAAGTAGTCGCCGTCCTTCTCTTCGCCGACCTCGATCACCGCGTCGAAGCTGCTGGCGATCAGGGTGAAGCGCAGCTTTTCATCCGCCTTGGCTTTGAAATGATAGGCGTCGTAGTAGATTCCGTCGTCCGTGATGCTGGCCCGCTCGGTCAGCCGGCCTCGCACGGTGGAGCCGATCAGCAGGCTGCCCGGCGAAGGCTCGCCGCCCAGATCCTGAAGCTCCAGCGCATAGAGCCCCTTGGCGTCGCGCGACCACGAACGTGCGCGCAGAACATAGTCGCCGGTCTCGGGCAGGGTGAAGATCAGGCGCGCGTCCGTTCCCTGGCCCAGACCGTCGTCGTCACTGGCGATCTCGCTGAAGTCCTCTTCGCCCTGCCCGAGCTGCAGATAGGCGTCGAAATCGCCGGACCGCATGACGGCCTGGACGCGCTGCCCCTCGGTCCCGCTGAAGATGAAGGCGTCATACAGGCGGCCGTCGTCGTCGGTGGCGTCGCTGCTGGTCAGTTCGCCCTCGACCGTCTGGCCGAAAGCAATGGCCGACGGCGGCGGCGGCGGCGCGATCTCTTCTATGTTCAGCGTATAGGGGCCCTCGCCGCTGGAGAAGGCGCGCGCCTCGATCAGATAATCGCCATCCTCGGTCAGGGTATGCGTCAGGCGGGAGTTCAGGTCGCCCGCACTGTCGTCATCGGTCGCCAGACTGTTGTGGTTGGCGTCGAACAACTCGAGGTAGGTGTCGAAACCATCGGCCTTCATGGTGATGCCCACCCGCTGGCCGGCGCGCCCGCTGAAGCGATAGAGGTCCGCCGGCGCCCCGGAATCGCTGGTTGCGCTGTCTGGCGTCAGGCGTCCGCGCGTCTCCTCGCCGACCGTCACCGACGTGGCGGTCGGCGCAGGCGGTCCCTGCTCCAGCGCCAGCCGATAATCGCCCTGGGCCGAGCTGTTATAGGACGTGGCGCGGATCAGATATTCCCCGGCCTGCGGCGCGGTGAACACCAGACGGGCGTTGAGGCTGGAGCCGCCGTCGTCGTTCTCGGCCATCTGGACAAAGGCGCCGTTGACGATGCGTCCGACGCGCAGGAAGGCGTCGAAATCGTCGGATTCCAGGTCGATCTTGACCCGTTCGCCCGCCGACGCGCGAAAGGCGTAGGCGTCATAACGGGCGCCGTCGTCATCCTCGGCGCTGTTCGATCCCAGGCTGCCCGTCGCGTCTCGGCCGACCGCGATCCGTCCGGGACGCGGCAGACGCGGCGCGGCCCGTTCCTTCAACGACAACTGATAGTCGCCGGTCTCGATGCCCGAGAAGGTGCGAGCACGGACGATATACGCCCCCGCCTCCGGTGCGGTGAACCGCAGACGCGCGTTCAGCGCCCCTGCGCTGTCGTCGTCGCTGGCCAGCGAGTCCCGCAAGGAGCCCTCGGCGTAAATTTCCAGATAGGCGTCGAAATCGTCCGCCGTCATCTCGGCCTCGAGCCGCTGTCCGGCGCGCAGGTTCACGCGATAGTCGTCGTAGCGATAGCCGTCGCTTCCACGGGTGCGAGCGTCTCCCTCTTCCAGCCGCCCCCGGATGTCGTCGCCCAGCCGGGCGTCAGACGCCGTCTGGGCCCAGGCTGCGCCGGTGGACAGGATGGCGACGGCGCTGGCCGCCGCGAACAGGGAATAACGCATAAAAACCTCTTTGCTGGCGTCATCATAGACGCCGAACCGCAGCGCCTGTAAATCGCGGCCACGCTTTCCAGTTCCCGGCAGATGGAGCCAAATATGGCTGTCGAACCCGCCCGCGCCTCGCTGATCGACGGCAAGGCCTTCTCACAGACCCTGGTGGAGCGCGTCGCCGCCGCCGCCGCCCGGCTGGAATCCGCTCATGGCGTCAAGCCCGGCCTGGCTGTCGTCATCGTCGGCGAGGACCCCGCCAGCCAGCTCTATGTCCGCAACAAGGGCGAGACGACGCTGAAGGCCGGGATGCGGTCCGACACCCACCGCCTGCCCGCCGAAACGACCCAGGACGAATTGCTGGCCCTGATCGCCCAGTTGAACGCCGATGCGGGCATCCACGGCGTGCTGGTGCAGTTGCCCCTGCCCAAGCACATCGATTCGGCTGCTGTTCTGGACGCCATTTCGCCGGACAAGGATGTGGACGGCTTCCATGTCGTCAACGCCGGGCGCCTGGCCGTCGGCCTGCCGGGCATGATCCCCTGCACTCCCCTGGGCAGCCTGATGCTGCTGAAGGATCAGTTGGGCGACCTGTCAGGCCTGAACGCCGTCATCGTCGGCCGCTCCAACATCGTCGGCAAGCCGATGGCGCAACTGCTGCTGGGCGAAAGCTGCACAGTCACCATCGCCCACTCGCGCACCCGCGACCTGCCGGCCCTGTGCCGCACCGCCGATATTCTGGTCGCCGCCGTCGGCCGCCCGGAAATGATCAAGGGCGACTGGATCAAGCCCGGCGCCACCGTCATCGACGTGGGCATCAACCGCGTCCCCTCGCGCGATCCGGTCAAGGCCGCCGAAGGCAAGACCCGCGTGGTCGGCGACGTGGACTTCAACGAAGCGGTCGAGGTCGCGGGCCGCATCACCCCCGTTCCCGGCGGCGTCGGCCCCATGACCATCGCCTGCCTGCTGGCCAACACCTACACCGCCGCCTGCCGCGCGGCGGGCGTGGAGCCGGAAGACCTGAACGGCTGAGACCTGCGTCAAAAATCCAGCCTTGAAGCGGAGCCTTTCGGCCCCGATAGTCTTTAGCGATCAGCGGTCCCGACGACCGCCCGCAGGAGCTTCTTCATGGCTGGATTCTCGCCTCGCATCGCGGCCGTCGCCGCTGTCGTCGTCCTGGCCCCCGCCGTGGGCGCCTGCGGCTACAACACCATTCCGACCAAGCAGGAACGCGCCGAGGCCGCCTGGGCCGACGTTCAGAGCCAGTATCAACGCCGCGCCGACCTGGTGCCGAACCTGGTCGCCACCGTTCAGGGCGCGGCCATTCAGGAGCGCAC
The DNA here is from genome assembly GCF_037055245.1 of Brevundimonas olei. Classification (GTDB taxonomy): domain Bacteria; phylum Pseudomonadota; class Alphaproteobacteria; order Caulobacterales; family Caulobacteraceae; genus Brevundimonas; species Brevundimonas olei. The sequence goes on along the minus strand of NZ_CP146369.1, from coordinate 1,683,948 downwards.
CACCCTGACCCAGGTGATCGAGGCGCGCGCCAAGGCCACCAGCGTCAACATCGACGCCTCGAACCTCGATGACGCCGCCGCCTTCCAGCAATACCAGCAGGCGCAAGGCGAGCTTTCCAGCGCCCTGTCGCGGCTGCTGGTGACGGTCGAAGCCTATCCTCAGCTCCAGGCCAACCAGAACTTCCTGACCCTGCAGTCGCAGTTGGAAGGGACCGAGAACCGCATCGCCGTGGCGCGTCGCGACTACAATGAAGCCGTGCGCGACTACAACACCACCCTGCGCACCTTCCCGAGCGTGATCTGGGCCAAGACGCTGCACGGCGGCTCCAAGCCCATGCAGTTGTTCACCGCCACGGCTGAGGCCCAGTCGGCGCCGACCGTGAACTTCGACCTCGGCGTCCAACCCGGCGGCGGCGCGCCTGCGACGGCGCCCGGCGCCGCGCCCGGTTCGACGCCGCCTGCGGCTGCGCCCGCCCCGGCGGCGCAGTAAGCCTGAAATGAACTCTTCCGCCCTCGCCCTGAGGGAAGGCGCGGCGCGGGGCCTCCTCCCCGCGCTGATGCTGGGCCTCATCCTGTGGCTGGCCGCCCTGCCCGGCGCCGGCCTGGCCGCCGAAATCCGTTTTCCGGCGCTGACCGGCCGCGTGGTCGATGACGCCCAGCTGCTGACGCCCGAACAGGAGCAGGCCCTGACCGGCAAGCTGGCGACGCTGGAGCAGCAGACCGGCGATCAGTTGGTCGTCGTCACCCTGCCCTCGCTTCAGGATCAGGAGATCGAGGACTTCGGCTATCAGCTGGGACGTCACTGGGGCATCGGTCAAAAGGAAAACGACGGCGGCGCCCTGCTGATCGTCGCGCCGAACGAGCGAAAGGTGCGGATCGAGGTCGGCTATGGGCTGGAGGGCGTGCTGACCGACGCCTATTCGTCCCTGATCATCCGCAACGACATCCTGCCGCCCTTCCGTCAGGGCGACTACGCGACCGGGATCATCGCCGGGACGGACGCCATCATCACCCAGCTGACCGCCGATCCGGCGGAGGCCCAGGCGCGGGCGGAAGAGGCCAAAAGCGCGGCGTCCCGGACGACCAAGCCGGTCCTGCCCGCCATCGTCATCCTGGCGGTCTTCGCCTTCATCTTCTTCGGCATGATCGGCGCCGCCGCAGGCGGTCGGAAACGACGCGGTCGCGGCGACGGCCTGTCGCCCATCCTGATCTGGGCCGCCAGCGAAGCCCTGCGCCACCGCGACGACGATGATCGCGGCGGCTGGGGCGGCGGCGGAGGCTGGGGCGGCGGCGGTGGTTTCGGCGGAGGCGGCGGCGGCTTCGGCGGCGGCGGCGCCTCGGGGGGATGGTGATGCAATTCACGAACGACGACCACGCCCGCGTGGCCCACGCCATCGCTCAGGCCGAGGCGAACACCTCCGGCGAGATCTTCTGCGTCGTGGCGCGCCAGGTGTCCTCCTATCGCGACGTCAGCCTGGGCTGGGCGGCGGCGGCGGCCCTGTTGCTGCCGCTGGGGCTGATCCCGTTCGGCTTCAACGGCGACTGGCTGACTTTCGGCGGCGGGTGGGAGATCGCCCACGCGCCCGCCGCCTCGGCCGAGATCGGGCGCGCGCTGGCGGCTTATGGGCTGGTGCAGGCCGGGGTTTTCCTGGCCGTGTTCCTGCTGTCTCTGATCCCGGTCGTGCGACGGCTGCTGACGCCTGCCGCCTTGCGTCGCACGCGGGTCCGCCGCGCCGCCATGCAGCAGTTCCTGGCCCACGGTCTGCACGTCACCGAAGCGCGCACCGGCGTCCTCATCTTCGCCGCCCTGGCCGATCATCAGGTCGAGGTGGTGGCCGATGAGGGCATCCATTCCTGCGTCAGTCCAGAGGTCTGGGCCGACGCGGTCGCCGCTCTCACCGGGGCCCTGCGTCGCGACCGACCGGTCGAAGGCTTCGAGAAGGCCGTCGCCCTGTGCGGTCAGGTGCTGGCGGAACGCTTTCCGCCCAAGCCCGCTGATGAAAATGAGATCCCCGACAAGCTGGTTGTCATCTAGTCCGGTTATCAGGGCCTCGCGACCGCCGCATTGAGGCGCGACAGTCGCTGCGATCGCGGGCAAGGAATTCATGCCGAGACTTCTGACCTACAACGTTCATCGCTGCGTCGGCGTCGATCGCAGACTGGATGTGCAGCGGATCGCCGACGTCATCGCCGAGCATGAACCCGACGTGGTCTGCCTGCAGGAGCTGGACGTCGGCCGCGCGCGCACCGGCTGGGTCGACCAGGCCGACGCCATCGCCCAACGCCTGGCGATGAGCGTGCAATTCCACCCCGCCATGAAGGTCGAGGCCGAGCTTTACGGCGACGCCATACTGACCCACCGTCCCGAACGACTGGTGCGCGCGGCCTCGCTGCCGACCCTGCCCGGCATCAAGGGGTTGGAGCCGCGCGGCGCCCTGTGGTCAGCCGTCGATTTCGACGGGGTGATCGTCAACATCATGAACACCCATCTGGGCCTGGTCCCGCGGGAGCAGCGGCTTCAGGCCGCCGCATTGATCGGCGATGAATGGCTGGGCGATCCCATGTGTCAGGGACCGACCATCCTGACCGGCGACTTCAACGCCACCTCGATCACCCGCCCCTATCAGGCTCTGACCCGGCGGCTGGACGACGCTCAGCGACGTCTGGGCCTGAAGCCCTCGATCAAGACCTTCCCGTCCAGCTTCCCGGCGATCCGCATCGACCACTGCTTCGTCAGCCGCGAGATTCGCGTGATCAGCGCCAGCGCGGCGTCATCGCCCCTGGCGCGAGCGGCGTCTGATCACCTGCCGCTCATCATCGATTTCGAAATCGATCAGCCCAGGAATCAGCCCGGGGCCTGACCGCCCTCGGACCTGGGCCGGGTGCGGTGCGAACGGTTGAGGCGCTTCCACGGCCGCCAGGCGTCGGTGGAGGAAACCGGATCGCCGAACTGCCACTCGGCGAACATCCGCTCCACCCGCGTCGGCTCGGCGGCGCCCAGCGGCTTCATCCGACCCTGTCCAAAGGTCTGGATCGCCTGACCGACCGACCCCATTAGCGTCTCGGCTTCGGCGAAGGCTTCGCCCGACACCCCGATAAAGTGACCCAGGGATCGACGACGAAAACGCCGGATCACGTCGCGCTGTTCATCCGTTTCCGCCTCGACCGAGACGTCGCATTCCGTGTCCAGCCCCATCGAGCGGTTGTTCAGATTGCTGGACCCGATCCGCAGCAGTTTGTCGTCGATGATCGTCATCTTGGCGTGGACGATGATCCGCTCGCTCTCGTCCGTCACCGGATAGAAGGCGGTGAAGCGGTCGTGGCGGTCCGCCTGCTCCAGCCGATACAGGACCTCGGCACGCGCCGTATCCATGGTCAGGCCGTCGAACCAACTGGGGCTGCGCCCGGTCGACACCAACACCACCTCCGGCCCAACCGGCTCAGCCAGCCGTTCAGCCAGCGCCGCCGCCAGCAGGGGCGAGGTGAAATACTGGTTCTCCATATAGATCAGCGAACGCGCCCGCCGGATCGCCTCGAGATGCAGGGCCTCGTTCTCACGCACCTCGGGACGGCCGCGCACCTTGGGCTCGGTGCGCGATACGCCGATCTGCACCTGCGTCATCGAGGGCGACACGCCGTCTGGCCAGGAATCCCCGCATCTGGCCGTAACCGGGGAGAGCACCTCGCCCGTCCCCCTTCTCCACCGCTCGCGCGCCAGATCGCCAAGAGCCTGGGCGGCCGGCCCGTCCATTACGCACATGACCTCATGCCGGGGCGCGGGGATGACGCCGGTCGGCTCGCACCGGCGCGGATCGCCCGAGAAATGCTCGTCAGTGTCCCAGCGGTCGGTCGAGATATCGCCGCCGCCGCAAAAGGCGATCTGATTGTCGATCACCACCACCTTCTGATGGTGGCAGGCGCCCAGGATGCCAGGGCCGTCCAGTCGGAACTCGACGATGCGACGCCGGAACCAGCGCTGCGCCTTGTGCGGATAGAAGCCCTGCGAGGCTGCGATCAGCAACGGCGAACGCCAGATCAGCAGCCGAACGTCCAGCTCCGGCTTGTGGCGGACAAGGGCCTTCAGCTGATGGCCGATCTCGGCCCGACGATCGGTCAGCGGCCCTTCGGGATCCAGGCGCGTGCGCGGGTCGAACTGCCAGCCCAGAATCAGAATGGAGCGTTCGGCCTTGTGCAACGCCGACGCCAGGGCGTCGAAGTAGGCCTTGTTCTCCATCAGGGGGGCGAACCGATGCGCCGTCGCGGACCGCCACACTCCGGTGGCCGTCTCCAGCAGGCTGCCCTCATAGAACTGGTCTGCTCCCATACCCCCTGCAATGGCTGATTCGCGTGACGACCCAATGGGCGTCCTGATCTCATCAGACGTCAGCGCGGCTGGATCGTTCCATTTTCGCATCAGTCGGATCAATGGCGACGCTTCATCTGTTCGCCGCATTGTCGCCCGAAGATGTTTCTGGCATAGTCCAATTATGCAAGCTCTGATTGAGATGCTGGCCGGTTTGATCGCCCTGCTCGCCGCAGCGGCGTTGTCGCAATTCGGCGTCGACATGAATGCTCCGCGCAAGTCGGATCGTGAAATCCAACGGGTGCAGGATTGCGGCGACGCCAAGCCTGCGGCCGTGGTCCACGTGACCGCTCCGCCGTCCTGCTGATCCACAGATCACGCTGATCCCTGTCGGCTAAGGGCGATCTAATCCGCGCTCGAGCCTTTTCGCCTTACGATCCAGCCGTTAGGGTCCGTGCCCTGCGCCCCTTCGCCGCCTTCCTGGCGATCAGTGATCGAGACCGACGCCCATGAAATCCCGCCATCGGCCGCCGCTCAACCTGACCGAATCCGAACCTGTCTCGGAGACCGAGCCCCTGCCCGCGTCGGACACGGCTGAAGCCGCCGAGGCGGCGCCGGCAAAGCCCGATCCGACCCTTGAGCCCCAGCCCGAGGCGCCTCCGCGCCCCATGTCGGAACGCCAGCGTCGGCGTCTAGCCGAGCAACAGGCCCTGGCCGAGCAACGCGCCGCCGAGGCCGAGAAGGCTGCGCGCGCCCTATCGCCCCTGGCCGAATCCGCCGACGCGCCGCCTGCCACGATAGCGCCCGCCGCCCCTCCCGCCCGAACGTCCGCCAAGCGACGCAAGGGCAAGGCCTCGAACGGTGCGGCCAACGCCTATCTGATCGCCGGCCTGGCTTCAGCCCTGTGGGTCGGCGGTCTGGCGTCGTGGTTCGCCTATGAGCTGGGCTCGGGGATGATGGAGCTCGATCCCCTGCGCCTGGCGGTCTACGCCCTGATCCTGCTGGCGCCGGTCGGCTTATCCATCCTGCTGGCCCACGCCGTTCGCCAGGGCGCGGGGCTGGCGCAGGAGACCAAACGCGCGCGGGAGATGGCCGACGCCTTGGTGGGGCCGACCGCCCTGGCCGCCAATCAGGCGGGTCAGGTGCTGAACACCCTGCGTGAGGATATCGACCGCGCCGCACAGTCGGCCGAGCGGGCTCGCGACGACCTGGCCTCCCTGCGCGAGGCCCTGGTCAAGGAATCCAACCTCTTGAACGAGGCGGCGGAGCTGGCGGGCGGCACGGCCCGTCGATTGGCCGAACAGCTGTCGCATGAACGCGAGCAGATGGGGGTTCTGGGCGGCAAGCTGGAAGGCCAGGCCTCGGCCGTGGTCGAGACGGTCGAGCGCCAGTCGCGCATGGTGGCCGACGCTTCCGACCTGGCCCAGACCCAGTTGCGCGAGGCCGAGGCCGCCCTGGCCGCCCGCGCCGCCGATCTGGCCGCTGCGGCCAACGAGGCCCAGGAAGCCGCCCGTTCCGCCTCCGACGATCTGGCGCGCCAGACCCTCCGTCTGGAAACGGCCGGCTCCGGAGTCGCAGAACAGATTCAGTCGGTCGAAGAAGGCCTGGGCCAGCAGCGCGCCGCCTTGGTCACGGCCGCCTACGCTCTGCGCACGGACCAGGAGGACTTCTCCGCCCAGATCGAGAGCCAGCGCGCCCAGCTTCTGGACCACCTGTCCCAGACCCGCACCGCCGCCGACGATCTGAACCAGCGGGGCGACGACGCCGCCGCCGCCATCAAGGCGCAGGTCGAGGCCGTGATCGACCAGTTCAAGGCCCTGGTGGAGATGTCGCAGCGCGAGGCTGACGGCTTCGACCACGCCACCAAGCTGTCGCTGGATCGCTTCGAGAGTCTGGCCGCCGAATCCCGCGACCTGCTGGTCGAGGAGACGCGGCGTTCGCTGGAGGCGCTTCAGGCCACGGCCGAAGAGCAGCGCGCCGCGGCGCAGGCCGCGATCGAACAGGCTCAGATCCGCGCCGACCGCCTGGGCGAATCCCTGTTCGACGCCGCCCAGAAGGCCGACGAGGCGGCCGAGGCCCGCATCGACGGCGCCCGCCGCATCGTCGCTCAGACCGCCGACATGGTCGATCTGACCGGACAGAAGCTGGTCGACAGCCTCCAGGCGACCCTAGCTCAGGTCACCGACGCCCTGACGTCCGTCGAACAGGCGGTCGCCGAGATGGATCAGCGCGCCGCCCGCCTGCCCGACGAAGCGCGCGCCCGTGTCGAATCCGTGCGCCTCAGCGTTGAGGAAGGCCTGAGCGCCCTGACCGCCGCCTCGCGCAAGGCGGCCCAGGATACAGAGGCCCTGGACGCCGGCTTCCAGGATCGCGTGCGGCGCAATTATGAGATGCTGACCGAGGCCGTGCGTCTGATGGGCGCCGTGTCCGGCGAGGGCGGCGCCCGTCGTCGCCCGACGACGCCCGCAGCGCGCGAGGCCGCCCCGCCCCCCGCCTCCAGCCTGCGCGGCCGCCTGCGCCCCGAGCATCCGGCCGAATCGGAAATCGAACCGATTCCTGCGGCCCCTGCCGTGCCGCCTGAAACGGCTCCAGCCGACCCCGCGCGCATCGGCGACGCCCTCAGCTGGCGCGATCTGGTCCAGCCGGAACAGGCGCCCGCCGCCCCGTCCGAGCCCAGCCCGCCGCTGGAGCTGAACGCCGCCATCGGCACGCCCGAAGAGATCGACGCCTTGGCGGCGCGCGTGACCTCGGCCATCCGTCGCATGGGGGTCGATCCCAACGCCCTGCTGCCGCGCCCCCGCGTGGAGGAAGCCGCCCAGGCCTTCTCCAGCCACGATCCGGCGCGCGCCCGTCAGATCGTCCGCCGCGTCGCGCCGGCCGCCGTCCGCAGCGTCTCGCGCCGTATTCTGGGCGACGACGCCCTGCGCGCCGACGCCGAGGCCTACGTCCGCGCCTTCGCCCAGGGGCTGAAGATTCAGGCAGAGCGCGGCAGCACCGACGACGTCCAGATGCGGCTGGCCACCGACGAGGGCCGCGCCTTCATGCTTCTGGACGCCGCCGTAGGCGACCTGAGCTGACCGTTTCGCCTTTTCATCTCGCCATCGCGGCGCCGGTCAGGCTTGACCTGACGCCGCATTTCAAAGCACCGTTCCGGCTGCGGCGCGCCATCGTGGCGCTAGAGGGGGTCTATTTCCTTTGACGGGTCTGGATTCCAACGGTCGTCCTGATCGGCGCCCCGCCATTTCCATCTGCGCCTGGTCGCCGTCGTATCGGGCCTGGGATCCTGTCGAGGATCTGTCCGGCGAGCCCTGGAACCCGCCTGGCGCCCGCACCTTGGCCACCCCCGGCGACGCCTCGGCCGAGACCTTGGCGGACACTCTGACGAACCTGCTGTCGGGGGGCGAATGCTCGGCCCTGCTCCTGGTCGGCCGCACGGTCCACGCCGGACCGGTGCGGATTCAGATGCGCGCGGAAAACCGCCGCCTGGGCGAGCCCGGTCGCCTGGGCAGCACCAACCCCAGCATTGCGCGTGTGACGGCGCCGGTCGCCGACATGCTTCGCGACCTTACGGCGGCGGGCGTTTCGGCCATCGCCGCCTCCGACGCCGAGGATGATGCGGGGAGCTACATTCTCTATCGCGTCCTGGCGGATCTTCCGGACAATCTGGAATCGCCGTCCATCGGCCTGCTGCGGATTCCCGACGGGACCAGCGAAACCATCGTCCGGACAGCGGTGAAGACAGCGGCCTCGGCCATGGCGCGGCGGCTGGCGCCCCTGCCCCGCTCAGTCGTGGCCTGACGCGGCTTCCTGCGCGCGAACCCACAGCCCGACCAGGGCGCCGATCAGCGCCAATCCGGCCATGGCCAGATAGGCCTTCAGCCCAACGACGTCGTACAGCGGCCCGCTGGCCAAGGTGGCCAGACCGATCAGCACCCCGGCCGACAGCGCCGAACTCAGCGTCTGGGCGGCGGTATGGCTGTCCGGCGGACACAGGCGTTCGACGATCTGCACCCCGGCCAGATAGGTCGCGGCGAAGGTCAGGGCGTGCAGCATCTGCAACGGGACGAGCATCCACAGCGGCGGGGCGAACGCCATCAGGCCCCAGCGCAGGATCGCCGCGCCCGCGCCGATGAACAACATGGTCCATGGACCGATCCCGATGCGGCGACGCCATGGCTCGATCCACCACATGAAACCGATCTCGACCACGACCGAGAAGCCCCACAACAGGCCCGTCACGCTCTCGGCCAGCCCCTGCGCGCGCCAGGCGATGGCCGAGAAGCCGTAATAGAAGGCGTGCGTCGCCTGCACCGCGCCGACGGAGAAGATGGCCGCCATGAACACCGGACGGCGCAACAACCGTCCCAGCCCCTGAAAGCGCTCCAACCGCGAAGCTGGACCGCCCTCGGCCACCGGCTCTGCCGGAAGCACGCGCCAGGCGGTGACCGCGATCAGCGCCGCGGCGGTCACCGCCCAGAGAATGACGGCGTCGGACGAGACCTGCGTCAGCAGGGCGCCCATGGTCAGATTGGCGACGACGAAGGCCGCCGAACCGCAGCCGCGCGGCAGGGAGAAGGCGAACCCCTCGCGCCCCGCAACGCGCAGGGTCATCACATCGCTGAGCGGGATCAAGGCCGCCGCCGCCGTCGCCCCGACCAACCAGAACAGGGCCCATGGAATGAAGCCCTCGACCAGTCCCGCCCCGCCATAGCCGACGGCCATGACCAGGCCCAGCAAGGCGATCGGGGTCCGGCGCAGGATGAAACCATCAGCCCAGACCGCCAGCAGCGGACCGGTCAGGGCTCGCGCCAGCATGGGAATCGCCAGCAGAGCCCCGATCTGGGCGCCGCTCAGCCCCTGATCGCGGAACCACAGGCCGGCGAACGGCAGGGTCACGCCGCTGGCGCCGAACAGCAGGATATATTGCAGCGCCATGCGCGATGCGGCTTTCATCGGCGCGCGATAGCAGACTTCGCCGATTTTGTGGTCTAGACATTAGGCATGAGCCCTGACCGCAAACTGCTCGCCTTCGCCGGTTTCAACGGCGCCATGGCCGTAGCCTTGGGCGCCTTCGCGGCCCACGGCGCCGCTCCCGCCGTCAAGACCCTACTGACCACGGGCGGCCATTATCAGATGGTGCACGCCGCCCTCGCCGTCGCCCTGGCCTTGTTCGGATCAAGCCGCCGCCTGCGTCTGGCGGGCTGGCTGGCGAGCGCCGGCGGACTGGTTTTCTGTGTGGCCCTGGCCATGATCGGCCTGTTGAGCCTGCCCGTCATGGGCGCCGTGGCCCCCGTCGGCGGCGCCATGATGATCGCCAGCTGGCTCCTGATCTTCTTCGCCGCCTTCCAGTCCAATCTCGCCAAGACCTGAGACCATCCTTTTCAAAGAGGCATCCCACGTGATCAACACCGAGCGCCGCGACCTCTATCCGGAAATCGAAGCCTACGCCTCGGGCTGGATGTCCACCGACAGCGTCCATGAGATCTATTACGAGGAAAGCGGCAATCCCCACGGCGTGCCGGTCATCGTCCTGCACGGCGGCCCCGGCGGGGCGGTCAACCCGGGCATGCGCCGCTACTTCGACCCAGCCAGATACCGCATCGTCATGTTCGACCAGCGCGGCTGCGGCCTGTCGCGACCCAACGCCTCGCTGGAAGACAACACGACCTGGGACCTCGTCGCCGATATAGAGCGCCTGCGCGAGTTGCTCGGCATCGACAAATGGGTGGTCTTCGGCGGTTCCTGGGGTTCGACCCTGTCGATGACCTACGCGATCAAACACCCCGATCGCTGTCTGGCCCTGGTCCTGCGCGGCATCTTCCTGCTGACGAAGAAGGAGTTGCACTGGTTCTATCAGGACGGCGCCTCGATGATCTTCCCCGACGCCTGGGAACGCTTCCTGGCTCCGATCCCTGAATCCGAGCGCGGCGACCTAATGGCCGCCTATTACAAGCGCCTGACCGGCGACGACGTGGAGGAACGCAACCGCTGCGCCGTGGCCTGGGCGACCTGGGAAGGCGAGACCGTCAGCATCCAGGGCCCGTCGGGCAAGCCGGACAAGTTCGCCGACCCCGAGTTCGCCGTCGCCTTCGCCCGGATCGAGAACTGGTACTTCACCAACGGCGGCTTCTTCGACAGCGAGCACTGGATCCTCGAGAACATCGAGACCATCCGCGACATCCCCTGCTGGATCGCCCAAGGCCGCTTTGACGTGGTGACGCCGATCTCTGGCGCCTGGTCCCTGCACCGCGCCTGGCCCGAAGCCAAGCTTGAGATCATCGGCGACGCCGGCCACGCCTCTTCCGAGCCCAGCATCATCGACAGCCTGGTCCGCGCCACCGACTGGGCTGCGACGCTTTAAGTCGTGGCGGCTATTTCGGATTGGTCTTCTGAACCATCTCGCTGAGTTGGAAGCCGATGCGGCGCGCCTCGCGTTCCTCCGGCTTCTTTACAGCGCTGAGCACCACATTGATCTGGCTGTAGTGCTGGATCAGTCGGACCGGCTTGCCGTCGGCGTTGCGGCCGAAGAACATGATCAGGTCCGGCCCCCAGAAGCCGACGTCCATGATCTGCATCGTGCCGTCGCCCGGCAGGCCGACCACGCGCGCGCCGATCTCCTCATCCTTGTCGAGGTTGGCTTCGAACTCCTCGATCAGCTTGGACAGGCGGACGAAGGCCCATTCCGCCGGGTTGTCGCGCATCCGCACGCCCTCGGCCTGCACCGCCGCCTCATTCCTGGGGTCGGCCATGACGGGCTGAGGACAGGGCGTGTCGCCGCAGTCCGAGAACATGGACGGATCGGCCTTGGGGATATCGGCGGCTTCGGCGGCGGGCGTCTGAACGGTCATGGCGACAGCCTAACGCCCGCGCGGGTGATTAGAACAGCCCCTGCCCCTTCGGCAGTTCGACATAGCGATGCACCCGCGTCGACAGGACCAGGCCGAAGCCGACCATCACCGTCATCATCGACGAGCCGCCGTAGGACAGCATCGGCATGGGCACGCCGACGACCGGCGCCAGCCCCATCACCATGGCGCCGTTGATCAGGACGAACAGGGCGACGAAGGCCGTCATTCCCGCCGCGCTCAGACGGCCGAAGTGGCTGTGCGACAGCGCCGCGATCCGCAGCGAGATCAGGATCAGCGCGACATAGCAGGCCAGAACGGTGAAGGAGCCGAGAAAACCGAACTCCTCAGACACGGTCGAGAAGATGAAGTCGGTGTGGCGCTCGGGCAGGAATTCCAGCTGGCTCTGACTACCCAGGCCGTAGCCCTTGCCCATCAGGCCGCCTGAGCCCAGGGCGATCTTGGACTGGATGATGTTGTAGCCCGTGCCCGACGGGTCGGCTTCCGGGTTCAGGAAGGTCAGCACGCGATTGCGCTGATAGTCGTGCATTCCGAACATGACGAAGGGCGGAATGACCGCCACGGCGGCAGCCACGCCCGCGGCGATGACGCGCCAACTCAACCCCGCCATGAACATCATCACCGCGCCGGTCAGGCCGATGATCATGGCCGAGCCCAGATCCGGCTGCTTGGCGACAAGGATGAAGGGGACGCCGACAAGCCCTGCTGGAATCAGCAGCTTCCACGACCAGCGGGCGTCCTGGGCCGAATGGCTGTGATACCAACGCGCCAGGGCCAGTACGAGGCCGATCTTCACGAACTCGGCGGGCTGAATGCGGATGAAGCCGAGGTGCAGCCAGTTCTTGGCCCCGCCGGCCGTGTAGCCCAACGGCGTGAACTCAACCAGCATGACCATGAACAGCAGCACGCCGTACAACGGATAGGCCGCATGGAACCACCACTTCGGATGAATCATGGCCATGCCGATCATGGCCGCCAGCAGGACGCCGAAGCGGATCAGATGCTTGACCGCCCACGGCTGCCAGTGACCGCCCGCGATGGAATACAGCATGGCCGTGCCGATCCCGGCCAGGATGCACAACAGGCCGATGATGCGCCAATCCAGCTCGGCGAACTTGCTGGACAAGCGGTCGCGCTCGCCGGGACGGGTCAGGGCGGATGCGGTCATTGTCCGGGCTCCGTCAGGGGCGGCGGGACGGCGGCGCCGACATCCGCGCTGTCGATCGGCTCGCCCCGGGCCTCGGCCTCACGGACGCCAGCATCCTCCTGGGCCTCGAAGCCGGCCGATTCAATGCGGGCGCGGATTTCGGGGTCCTTGAGCAGGGCGACCTTCATCACCTCGCGCGCGCGCGGCGCCCCGGCCGTACCGCCGCCCAGGCCGCCGTGCTGGACGATGACCGAGACCGCGTAGCGAGGATTGTCAGTCGGCGCATAGGCGACGAACAGGTTGTGGTCCTTCTGGTCCCAGGGGCGCCCGGCCCCCTTGCGCGACCCGGAGCCGTAGTTCCGCGCTTGAGCGGTGCCGGTCTTGCCCGCCATCTTGACCGTGCCCAGCCCCAACTGGCTGTTTCGGAAGCCCGTCCCCCCGGCGGCAGTCACCGCCTCCATCCCGTCGCGCAGGACCTGCAGCATCTGGGGATCGTAAGGCAAGTCGGCGAAGGCGCTGCCGCCCTGCTCCACTCCGCCGACAGACTTGATGAGACGCGGCGACACCGCCTTGGCGCCGTTGGCGATCCGCGCCGTGTAGACCGCCAACTGCAAGGCGTTCACGGTCAGGGCTCCCTGTCCGATGCCATAGCTGGGGTTTTCGCCCGGATACCATTTGCCGTCGCCGCGCACCGGATTCTTCCGGCGCCATTCCCGGTCGGGGACCAACCCCGCCTTCTGTCCGGGAATGCCGATATCGAAGGTCTGGCCGAAGCCCATGTCGCGCGCGGTCTCGGCGATGGCGTCCGGCCCCATCTCGCTCGCCAGGGTCATGAAGTAGACGTTGCAAGACGCCTTGATGGCGCCGCGCAAATCCAGCGCCCCATGCCGTCCCAGGCAGGCGAACCGCCGGCCCAGATAGAAGCTGCCGTTGCAGACGATGCGGCGGCTGGGGTCCAGGCCCCGCTTCATCGCCGCCAGGCCGACGATCGGCTTGAAGGTCGAGCCCGGCGCGAAGGTGCCGCTCAGAGCCTTGTCCAACAGAGGACGACGCTCATAATCGGCCAGGGCGCGATAGATCTTGGACGGCACGCCCGAGACGAACAGGTTGGGGTCGAACGACGGCGACGACACCATGGCCAGGATGTCGCCGTTGCGGACGTCCATGACGACGATGCTGCCCGCCTCTTCGCCGAAGACCTCCAGCGCGCGTTGCTGGACGTCGTTGTCCAGCGTCAGAACGACCTCGGAGCCCTGCACCGCCGGGCGTGATCCGGCGATGTCCTCGGCCACGACGCGACCGCGCGCATTGACCTCGACCCGCTTGCCGCCCTCCACGCCGCGCAGATCAAGATCCAGAGATCTTTCAATGCCCTGACGGCCGATGCGGAAGCCGGGGTTGAACAGGATGGCGGGCGGTTGCTCGCCCTTGTCGCGGATGGCCTGCACGTCGCGGTCCGACACCTTGGCCACATAGCCGACCACATGGGCGTAGGCGCCGCCGTGCGGATAGTAGCGGGCCTCGTTCATGTCGGCCATGACGCCCGGCAGCTCCGCCGCGTGCAGGTTGACCTTGGAGAACTCTTCCCACGTCAGGTCGCTCTTGACCGGAACAGGCGAGAAACGCGGCGCGGCGTTCACCTCGCGAATGATGGTGCGGCGACGGTCCAGAGTGTCGGGCAGAAGCTGACCCAGAAGATCCAGCGTCTGGTCCAGATCCTTGGTTTCGTCGCGCACGACCAGGACGCGGAAACTGGGCCGGTTCCCGGCGATGACCACGCCGTTGCGGTCCTTGATCAGACCGCGCGGCGGCGGCACCTGGCGGAAGTTGAACTGGTTGCGCGTCGCCAGGGTGGCGAACTCTTCCGACTTGAAGAGCTGCAGATGCGCCAGGCGTCCGACCAGGGCCAGCCCGCCCACGACCGTCGCCCCGCCCAGCAGCATGGTGCGCCGCAGGAAGGAGCCCTGCCGCTCGTTCACATCGGAGAAGAAGATATGCGGTTCGCTGCTCATCGGAATCGCACGTCCGCGTCGTCGAAGCGCTCGATCAGCCAGTCAGCCAGGGGGAAGAGCAGCAGCGTCGGGATCATCTGCCCCATAACAGCCAGTAGATTGGGAGCATTCCCAAGGCTGCCGCGCGTCACGAAATAGGCGACCGCGAACGCCAGGCCCGTCGACGCGACATAAAGGGCGAACAGGACGATGGTCGCCTGACCGGCCAGATATTTGGACGCCAGCAGCATCGCGCCGTAGATCAGCAGCAGGCTGAGCGCCCACATCCCGACCTGACCGCCCCAGAAGAAATCCAGGAAGACGCCCAGGCCGAACAACACCGCCGGCGCCAGCATGGACGGACGGATCAACGGCCAGGCGAAGGCCAGAACCATAGGCCAGACCGGCTCTGGCAGGGTCAGGCCGAACAGGCGCAGCGGAATGGCGAACAGGATGGTGGCGGCGACGGCGATCAGCGCCGGGTAGCCGATCCACTGCATCGGACCGACCATCCGCACCGTGATCGTCCGTCTCACTCGCGGCCTCCGTCGGGCGCGGTCGGCGCCGGCGTCGTGGGTTGGGGCGGCGACGCGACCGGCGCAGGCGGCGGAGCGGCGTTGGCGGCGCGGACGCGTTCAGCCGCGGCGCGGGCGGCGGCGGCGCGGCGAACAGCCACGTCCTGGATCGCAGCCGCCTGCGCTGCATTCGGCGGCGGCGCCGTGTTCAGGCTGGCCAGGGGCGCGGCGTTGAGGGCGTTCTGGTCGGCCAGCTGGCCAAAGTCTTGGAACAGCAGCACCCGCACGTAGTCGATGGCCGTGCGGTCGCTGTAGAGCTTAACCCGCCAGGAGCCGTCGACCCCCTTCGCCACCACGCCGACCGGGAGGCCGCGCGGGAAGCCGCCGCCGTCGCCTGAAGTCAGGATGCGGTCGCCGTCCTGCACCGCCCCCTGGCCCCGCACATAGTCCAGGCGCGGGCTGCGGCTGCCGTCGCCGGTCAGCATGGCGCGGGCGTCCGTGCGCTCGACCATGACCGGAATGCGCGAGGCCACGTCGGTCAGCAACACCATGCGGCTGTGCACGCCGGAAACGCCCGAGATGCGGCCGACGACGCCGTGCTCGCTCAGCACCGGATTGCCTACACGCACGCCCTTGCCGGCGCCGACGTTCAGCAGGCGCGACCGGGCGAACGGGCCGCGCACGTCGGTGATGGCGCGGCCGGCCGTCATGGCGATGGGCGGCTCGGTCTGAAGGCCCAACAGTTGTTCGTAGCGGGCGTTCAGATTCTTCAGAGCCATGGCGTCGTCCCGCCAGGCGCTCATCTCCGCCAGTTCGCGACGCAGGCGACGGTTCTCCGACACGGCGAAGAAATAGCCTTTGACGTAATCGACGGCGTCGCCGGTCCAGCGCACCGGAGCGGCCAGGACGCCGCCCGTGGTTCCTGCGGCGGTGTCAAACGCGGCCTGCGCCGGCTGAAGGTCATCCGCGCCCGGCTGTGGTCGATCGGCGAGCAGAAGCATGATCGCAGCGACGATGCCGCCGACGACCATGACCGCGGCCGTCCAGGCCAGCGGCACCTTCAGATTCTCGAACGGTCCGTCGCGAAACGCCACGGCCAGCCTTCCTGCTAGAGCTTAGAAATCGGCGGACCGAGGCCCGCCGACGGTGCGGGCCTGTCGCTGAAACCGCCTCCTCTTCAGGATTGCGGCGCCGACGACAGGCCGATCAGCCTCAGAGCGACGACTCGAGCACGCCCTTCATCCACGACGGGTGCTCCAGCACCTTGCCGCAGCCGATGGCGACGCAGGACAGCGGGTCGTCCGCCACCTGCACCGGCAGGCCCGTGTGGTCGCGGATCTCGGCGTCCAGGCCGCGCAACAGGGCGCCGCCGCCCGTCAGCATGATGCCCTTGTCGGCGATGTCGGCGGCCAGTTCTGGCGGCGTGGCCTCCAGGGCGACCTTCACGGCCTCCACGATCTGCGAGACCGGCTCGGCCAGGGCTTCCGCCGCCTGACGTTCGCTCATCTTCACTTCACGGGGCACGCCCTGCATCAGGTCGCGGCCCTTGACCTCGATCGACAGGCCTTCGCCGTCGGCCGGGACGCGGGCGGTGCCGATGTCCTTCTTGATGCGCTCGGCGGTCGTCTCGCCGATCAGCAGGTTATGGTTGCGGCGCATATAGGCGATCAGGGCGTCGTCCATCATGTCGCCGCCGACGCGGACCGAACGCGAATAGACGATGCCGGACAGCGACAGCACGGCGACTTCGGTCGTGCCGCCGCCGATGTCGACCACCATCGAGCCGGTCGGCTCATGGATCGGCAGGCCAGCGCCGATGGCGGCGGCCATGGGCTCGTCGATCAGGCCGACGCGACGCGCCGAGGCGTTCAGGCAGGAATCGTTGATGGCGCGGCGTTCGACGGCCGTGGCGCCCGACGGGACGCAGACGATCATCTTCGGGTTCACGAAGCCCTTGCGGTTATGAACCTTGCGGATGAAGTGCTTGATCATCTCTTCGGCGACTTCGAAGTCGGCGATGACCCCGTCGCGCATCGGGCGGATGGCTTCCATGTGGCCGGGCGTGCGGCCCAGCATCTGCTTGGCTTCTAGGCCGACGGCGTGGACGATCTTGCGGCCGCCGACGTTGCGCAGGGCGACGACCGACGGCTCGTTCAGGACGATCCCCTTGCCGCGCATGTAGATCAGGGTGTTGGCCGTCCCCAGATCCATTGCGATGTCATTGGAAATCATGCCGAAGAGGGGTGAAAGCATGGGCGTCGGTTACCGCTTTAGTTCGGGCCTGCAAGGGCGTGAATTTCATTCGTCCGCTGTGGCGACGCCCTACCCCCGCTTCACGCTGACCGCAAAGCTGTCCTGACCGTCTTCGCCGAGCCGACTACAGGCCCGTTTGCCCTCATGCCGCAGGGATTGCAAGCGCCTATGACTTCTCGATCACAGGCTTGTCACGGCAAGGCTTGAAAGCCTTGCCGGTCAAGATTTCCAGCCCCGCTTGCGGGGCGTTCGGATCAGACGGCCGGAATACCCTCGGCATGGAGCACGCGCTGCACGGCCGGGCGCGACTGAACAAGGTCCAGATGAGCGTTGAGCTTCGGGAAGCGGGTCTTGTCCAACAGCCCCGCCTGGCGCGCCCAGCGCGTGAAAACCATTAGATAACCGTCCGCCATCGAATGATCTTCGCCCATGACCCAGGGACCGGCCAGCAGATGATTCTCGGCCAGGTCGTACTTCTCCAGCGCGACCTTGACGGCCTCGCCCTTGGCCTCGCCTTCGAGCGGTGGCTTGGAGAACAGCGCCTTGCCGATGGCCGGGTGCAGCGAGGACGCCAGCCAGCCGTTGAAAGCCTGCAGTCGTGCGAATTCGAACGGATTATCCAGGTCGGCCAGTTGAGCGTGCGGATGCGTCTGGGCGACATAGGCCAGGATGGCGGCGTTCTGGGTGATCACGCCCTCGGAGGTCTGGAGCGCCGGGGTCACGCCCGCCGGGTTGATCGCCAGATACTCCGGCGTCCGCTGCTGGCCGGCGCGCAGGTCGATCTTTTCGATCGCATAGTCCGCGCCCGCCTCTTCCAGGCCGATGTGCGAGGCGACAGCACAGGCGCCGGGGGAATAGTAGAGCTTCAGCATGGTCGTTCTCCGATCAATCGACTGACAGATTGCGTGCGGCCTCGCGGCGCTTCACCCACTCGCGCACCGCCAGCATCAATACAAGCCAAACGCCTGCGACGGCCGCCAGGATCACCGAGGTCCACACGCCGTCGCCGCTGACCGCCGCCATGAAGGAGCCTCCGAAGAAGGCCACCAGCGCCGTCTTGGGCAGCACCCCCAGGGCGCATCCCGCCAGATAGGCCGGGAATGAAGCGCGCACCGCCCCGAACGCCATGTTCACGACGATGAAGGGCGCCGAGGGCACGTTGCGGATGATGAAGCTGGCCGAAAAGGCGTTGCGGCCGACAAACCGGCGGATGCGCTCCACCGTCCCGCCGCCGTAGCGTTCCAGCGTGCGCGCGGTCGGTCCGCGCCCAAGCCAATAGGTCACGGCCGCCGAGGCGATAGTGGCGATCCAGCTATAAAGGAAGCCGAACCACGGGCCGAAAGCCACCACGCAGGCGGCGATCAGCAGGAACTGCGGCACGCCGATGAAAGCGGACAGGGTGAAGACCACGACCGCCGCGACCAGGCCCCACGGGCCGATGCGATAGCCCGCCAGCCAGTCTTCCAGCCGGTCCTCTGCGCCCAGCGCCAACTGGGTCTTGCCCAGGGCGAACAGAGCGATGATTCCCCCCAGCAACAGCAGGGTGACGGCCAGGGTTCGCCACCGTCTGGCCTCCATGTTCAGCAGGAAATCGACGACGCGCCGCATAAATTTCGCCCAAATCGCCTTTTGATCGTCCGCGACGCGCACAAACGTTGTGCGGCCCTGCGGGGTTGCGTATCAAGCCTTCGCCTCCCCGGCACTCTCCACATCCTCCAGACAGGATAGCCATGTCCAGCCTTCAGTCCGCCTCCCTCGCCCGCGTCAAGCCTTCGGCCACCCTGGCCGTGACCGCCCAGGCGCGCGAGCTGAAACGTCAGGGCCGCGACGTCATCGGCCTGGGCGCCGGCGAGCCGGACTTCGACACCCCGGACAACGTCAAGGCGGCGGCCATCGAGGCCATCAACCGCGGCGAGACGAAGTACACCGACGCGGACGGCATGCCCGAGCTGAAGGCCGCCATCGTCGCCAAGTTCGCCCGTGAAAACGGCCTCTCCTACGAAACCAACCAGATCCACGTCGCCTCGGGCGGCAAGCCGGTGATCTACAATGCCCTGGTGGCGACGCTGAACCCCGGCGACGAGGTGATCGTGCCCGCGCCCTACTGGGTCTCCTATCCCGACATGGTGCTGCTGGCCGGCGGCGAGCCCGTCACCGTGATCGGTCAGGAAGCCGACGGCTTCAAGCTGCGTCCCGAGGTTCTGGACGCCGCCATCACGCCCAGGACCAAGTGGATCATCCTCAACTCGCCGTCGAACCCGACCGGCGCCGCCTATACCCGCGCCGAACTCGAAGCCCTGGCCGAGGTGCTGCGCAAGCATCCGCAGGTCTGGATCCTGACCGACGACATGTATGAGCACCTCGTCTACGGCTTCGACTACGTCACCATCGCCCAGGTCGCGCCCGACCTCTACGACCGCACCCTGACGGTCAACGGCGTGTCCAAGGCCTATGCCATGACCGGCTGGCGCATCGGCTATGCGGGCGGCCCCAAGCCCCTGATCGATCTGATGCGCAAGGTGGCCAGCCAGACGACCTCCAACCCCTCGTCCATCAGCCAGTGGGCGGCGGTCGAGGCCCTGAACGGCCCGCAGGACTTCCTGCCCGTCCGCGCCGCGGCCTTTGAAAAGCGCCGCGACCTGGTCGTCTCCATGCTGAATCAGGCGGCGGGCATCCGTTGTCCGAAGCCGGAAGGCGCCTTCTACGTCTATCCGTCGATCGAGGGCCTGATCGGCAAGACGGCGCCGTCGGGCGTGGTCATCGCGGACGATGAGATCTTCACCGCCGAACTGCTGAACGCCGAGGGCGTGGCCGTGGTCCAGGGCGCGGCCTTCGGCCTGAGCCCCTATTTCCGCATCAGCTACGCGACCTCGGACGCGGTGCTGGAAGAGGCCTGCACCCGCATCCAGCGCTTCTGCGCCAGCCTGAAGTAAGAGGTCCTGAAAGCCCTCCCCCTCGATGGGGAGGGTTATGGGCCCTGGCCCCTAATGAATCGGCGCCGGCGGCAACACCAGGGTCGGCGCCAGCTTCAGCACGAACCCGAGGCACCATTCCGTCGCCTCGGCGGAGTTGTCTATCTCGGCGTCCAAGCGGCGAGTCAGGCGGCAGGCGGCGTCGGGAGCGTGATCCGCATCGGGGCCCGCATAGAGGACCACCGGCCCGACCGGCAACGAACCCTGGCGATAGGCCATGTTCAGCAAACCGGAAGACTGGATCATGATCTCGTCGAGGGGTGGACGCGGCTGGTCCGGGTCGGCTTCATCCGCCTCCGCATCCGAGGCGGAACCCAACAAGGCCTTCACCTGCGCCTCGACCGCATCCGGGTTCAGGCGAAACACCTCGGCTGTCAGGGCGTCGCCGGGCGAGGCGGGCATGGTGAAACGCGGCGCATCCTGCATGGCGAGGATCGCTCCGGCCAGCAGGACGCCCGCCAGCATCAGGTCGCCCGGCTGACGGCAAAGTCGGCCAGGGCCTCGAGCGCCGCGCGCCACGGCCCGGCGGGCAGGACCTGCAAGGCCGCCTTGGCCCGGTCGGCGTAGTCGCCGGCCGTATCCAGCGTGGCGGCGACGGCGCCGCTGCCGATGATCAGTTCGCGGGCGCGGCCGAAATCCTCGGGCTTGCGGTCGCCCTTGGTGATGACACGGTCCCAGAACAGATCTTCTGTCCCCTTGGTGCGCTGAACGGCCAGCAGCAGCGGCAGGGTGGCCTTGCCCTCGTTGAAGTCGTCTCCGGCGTTCTTGCCCAGGGTCTCGGTCGCGCCGCCATAGTCCAGCGCGTCGTCCGCCAGCTGGAAGGCGATGCCCAGGGCCATGCCGTAGTCACGCAAGGCCGCAACCTGTTCGTCCGTCGCGCCCGCCCCGACCGCGCCCGATTCGGCGGCCGCGGCGAACAGCTCGGCCGTCTTGGCCCGGATGATCTGCAGATAGGTGTCCAGGTCCAGATTCAGGTCATGGGCGCGCGTCAGTTGCAGCACCTCACCCTCGGCGATCACGGCCGACGCTGTGGCCAGAATGCCCAGCGCGCGCAGGGAATCCGTCTCGACCATCAGTTCGAAGGCGCGCGCGAACAGGAAGTCGCCGACCAGCACCGACGAGGCCGCGCCCCAGATCAGGTGCGCCGCGACCTTGCCCCGGCGCATTTCCGAGCCGTCGACGATGTCGTCATGCAGCAGGGTGGCGGTGTGGATGAACTCGACCGAGGCGGCCAGCTTCTTGGGGCCTTCGATGGGGCCGGTCTGCCCCACCGCTCGGGCGGCGGCCACGGTCAGCAGGGGGCGCAGACGCTTGCCCCCCGCCGACACCAGATGCTCCGCCAGCAAGGGGATCACCGGCACGTCGGACTGCATCCGCGCGATGATCAGGGCGTCGACCGCCGCCATGTCGTCCTTGGCCAGACGAACCAGGGCGTCCACATCGCCCTTGGGACGGGAGGCGACGGCGAGAGCTGCGTCCACGAAAATCTCTTTCAGCACAGGGGCGAAGGGGGAGATTCGCCCGAAATTCACACGCATCCGCTTGCCCGGACGCGATGCGGCGCACAATGGTGGCGGCGCCATGACGGGTCAAGCCGAGTCATCCCTTACTGTCGCCGCAGAGGTGACCGAATCCGCCCTTCTGGGCGGCCGCGTCTGCTTGCGCCAACCGGCCAAGGGGTATCGCGCGGGCATGGACGCCGCCTTGCTGGCCGCAGCGATCGAAGCCCGGCCCGGCGAACGGATGATCGAGGCCGGCTGCGGCGCGGGCGCCGTGCTGATGCAGGTCGCCGCCCGGCGCCCCGATGTCCAACTGACCGGGCTGGAGCGCGACGCGGCCGCGGCTGCGCTGGCGCGGGAGAACGCCGGGCTGAACGGCGCCGAGGCGCGCACGACAATCGTGAACGGCGACGTGGCGCGCGGCTTTCGCGCCCTGGGCCTGCCGCCGTTCGACTGGGCGATCAGCAACCCGCCCTTCTTCGACGATCCCGCCGCCCTGCGCGCGCCCGCCGAAGGCAAACTCGGCGCCTGGATGGCCGACGACGGCCTGACCGCCTGGGCCGGCTTCCTGCTGAAGGCTGTTCGCGAAGGAGGCCGCATCGTCATCATCCACCGCGCCGACCGCTTGGCCGACATATTGAGCCTGCTGTCGCCCAAGGCTGGATCGTTCGCCATCCGCCCGATCCAGCCCTACGCCGATCAGCCGGCCAAGCGCGTGCTGGTCCAGGCGATCAAGACCGGCAAGGCGCCGTTGCGCCTGCTGCCGCCCCTGATCCTGCATGACCGCGCCGGGGCCAAGCATAGTCAGCAGGCGGAGGCGATCCTGCGCGGCGAGGCTGATCTCAGCTTCTAGAACCAGCTTTCTCACCCTTCTCCCCTTGTGGGAGAAGGGCTATGGCTCGGCCATGCCCTTGCGATCCCTTTTCGCCACCCAGGTCTACGACGCCTCCCTCGCCTCTTCGCGCGGCTGGGCCGAACTGCATGAGGAATTGCTCGACCTCTGCCTGGTCATGGCCGAGGAGGACGAGGCCGGGATCGAATGGTGCCGGGCCAATCACTATCCGGGCTATACGTCCTACGGGTCGATCAATGACCTGCCGCAGCGGTTTCCAGAGTTCGCGGCGCTGAAACGCCTGTTGGACAAGCAGGCGGCGGCCTTCGCCAAGGCCCTGAATTTCGACCTGGCCAAGAAGCTTCAACTCGACAATCTGTGGGTCAACGTCCTGATGCCCGGCGGCGGCCACACCGGCCACATCCACCCGCACGCGGTCCTGTCCGGCACGATCTATATTCACGTGCCCGACGGCGCCTCTTCCCTGAAGATCGAAGACCCGCGCCTCGCCATGATGATGGCCCGCCCCGGGCTGACCGCCGACGCCGGCGAGGCCGAACAGCCCTTCGTCTATCTGAAGCCCGCGCCCGGCACGGTGCTGATGTGGGAAAGCTGGCTGCGCCACGAGGTGCCCGCCAATCGCGCCGACGAACAGCGCATCTCCATCAGTTTCAACTACGCCTGACGTCCTCGCCCTTCCCTCGCCGCATTTGCCCCGAAACCTGCGCCAACGGCACAGCTTGGAGGGAATGGATGCGGGTTTTCAGCGCGGCGGCGGCGATCGCCATGTTCACGCCAGGCGCCCTTCTTCTCAGCGCCTGCAGCGAGAAGGCCGACGCCGGAACATCGCTCTCCGAGCCAGGAGTCGCCACCGAAGGCGCCCCCTATGTGCTGACCGGCACCCAGGTCTGGAGCGTGCCCGATCCCGTGTCCGGCCGGAGTTATCAGGTCTTCGTCAGCCTGCCCGCCGGTTATGAAGCCAACCCCGGCCGCCGCTACCCGACCCTCTACGTCACCGACGCGGACTACGCCTTCCCCATCATCCGCCAGATCGCCCGTCGTGTGAATCTGGACGGGCCGGTCGTGCAGGAGTTCATCCTGGTCGGCCTGTCCTACGCCGAGGGCGACAAGGGCGCCGACAGCCGCCGCCGCGACTACACCCCGACCCCCAACGGTCCGCGCAGTTCAGGCGCCGCCGTGCATGGCGGCGGCGCGGCCTATCAGACCTATCTGAAGACCCAGGCCCTGCCTTTCATCGAGAAGACGTTCCGCGCCGATCCGTCGCGCCGCGTGCTGCTGGGCCATTCCTACGGCGGGTTGCTGGGCGCGCAGATCCTGTTCAGCGACCCGGCGATGTTCCAGTCCTACGTCCTGGGCAGTCCGTCGCTCTGGTACGACAAGGGCTACATGATGGGGGTCGAGGCCGACTACGCCCGCAACCATCGCGATCTTCAGGCCCAGGTCTTCATGTATGTGGGCGGTCACGAAAAACCTGGCCCCACCCGCCGCAACAGCGAGGCCGACATGGTCGGCGACATGCAGACGTTGCAGCGGAATCTGGAATCGCGCGGCTATCCCGGCCTGAAGATCAGTTCCGTCGTTCTGGAGGACGAGGATCACCTGACCGTCGCCCCGGTCGGCTTCACCCGCGCCCTGGAAGCCGTTCTTCCCGCTCGCTGAAGACCGCCATCGAAAAGCCGCGTCGGCGTCCGAAGATTTGCCCAAAGCCCTCGGGATCGCTACATCCCCCGGCAACTTCCCCATCCGCACTGAATCAAGGGCGCGACGCGACGCATGGCGCAGCAATATATCTTCCAGATGCAGGGCCTGACCAAGGCCTATCCCGGCGGCAAGAAGGTCTTCGAGAACATCTGGCTCAGCTTCTACAACGACGCCAAGATCGGCGTCGTCGGGGTCAACGGCTCGGGTAAGTCGACCCTGCTGAAGATCATGGCTGGCCTGGACCATGAGTTTCAGGGCGAGGCCCGCGCCGCCGACGGCGTCAAGCGCGGCTATCTGGAGCAGGAGCCGCAGCTCGACCCGAACCTGAACGTTCGCCAGAACGTCGAGGCCTGGTGCGAAGAGAAGCAGTGGGTCAACCGCTTCAACGAAGTCGCCAATGAGCTGGGTGAAAACTACACCGACGAGCTGATGGAGGAGATGACCGCCCTCCAGGAGAAGATCGACGCCGGCGACGTCTGGGACATCGACAGCCGCATCGATCAGGCCATGGGCGCACTGCGCTGCCCGCCCGACGATTGGGAAGTCACCAACCTGTCCGGCGGTGAAAAGCGCCGCGTGGCGCTGGCCCGCCTGCTGCTGTCGAAGCCCGACATGCTGCTGATGGACGAACCGACCAACCACCTGGACGCCGAGTCGGTGGCCTGGCTGCAGCACCACCTCGAGAACTTCCCCGGCTGCGTCATCCTGGTGACCCACGACCGCTACTTCCTGGATCAGGTGACCAAGTGGACGCTGGAGCTGGACCGCGGCAAGGGCCACCCGCACGAGGGCAACTACTCCTCGTGGCTGGAAGCCAAGACCAAGCGCGTCGTGCAGGAACAGTCGGAATCCGAAGCCCGCCAGCGCGCCCTTACCCGCGAACTGGAATGGGTCCGCTCGGGCGCCAAGGCCCGTCAGGCCAAGTCCAAGGCCCGTCTGGCCGCCTATGAGAAGATGGTCGCCGAGCAGGAGAACTCCGCCAAGGCCCAGACCTTCGCCGCCATCCAGATCCCGCCCGGCCCCCGCCTGGGCAATGTCGTGCTGGAAGTGAGCGGCCTGAAGAAGTCCTATGGCGACAAGGTTCTGTTCGACGATCTGAACTTCAAGCTGCCGCCCAACGGCATCGTCGGCGTCATCGGCCCCAACGGCGCCGGCAAGTCGACCATGTTCAAGCTGATCACCGGTCAGGAAGAGCCCGACGGCGGCACGATCAAGGTCGGCGAGACCGTCAAGCTGGCCTATGTCGACCAGTCGCGCGACGACCTGAAGCCGGACGACACCATCTGGCAGGCCATCTCGGGCGGCACCGACGTCATGATGGTCGGCAAGCGCGAGATCAACACGCGTGCTTACGTCGGCTCGTTCAACTTCAAGGGCGGCGACCAGCAGAAGAAGGTCGGTCAACTGTCGGGCGGTGAGCGCAACCGCGTCCACCTGGCCAAGACCCTGGCCACCGGCGGCAACCTGATCCTGCTCGACGAACCGACCAACGACCTGGACATCGAAACCCTGCAGAACCTTGAAGAGGCTCTGGAAGAGTTCGCCGGCTGCGCCGTGGTCATCAGCCACGACCGCTGGTTCCTGGACCGTCTGGCCACCCACATCCTGGCCTTCGAAGGCGACGGCCACGTGGAATGGTTCGAGGGCAACTTCGAAGCCTATGAACAGGACAAGATGCGCCGCCTGGGCGCGGACAGCATCATTCCCAAGCGCATCCAGCACCAGAAGTTCGGTCGCTGATCCGATTGATCGACTGACAATGAGCGGCCTCCCTTCATGGGAGGCCGTTCTGCTTTGGGCTGGCGCTCCGGCGAAAGCGGGATAGTCTGCGTTCATGACCCAGCGCCCCGCCGTCCTGATCATGCAGCGGCATCTGGCCCCGCTGAGCGCTTTCCTGGAAGGCGCCTACGATGTCTATCGCTTCTGGGAAGGCCCGCCGGTCGAGGCGGCTGGAGACATCCGCGCCCTGATCGTCGCGGGCGAGTTCGAACTGGACAAGGCGCTGATCGAGCGCCTGCCCAATCTGTCGCTGATCGCCTGCTTCACGGCTGGATACGACGGCATCGACGTCGAGTGGTGCCGCGCGCGCGGCCTGCCCGTCACCCATGCGCCCGGCGTGAACCACGAAGACGTGGCCGACCACGCCATCGGCCTGATCCTGGCCGCGCGCCGCCAGATCGCCGAGGGCGACCGCACCATCCGCGCGGGCGAATGGAAGCTGTCGACGCGCAGCATCACCACCTCGCTGGGCGGTCAGCGACTGGGGATCGTCGGCCTGGGCCACATCGGCGAAGCTGTGGCGCGTCGCGCCGAGGTCATGCGCATGGATATCCGCTGGTGGGCGCCGCGAGAGAAGGAGACGGCCTGGCCTCGCGCCGACAGCCTGATCGATCTGGCGCGCGGCTCCGACGTCCTCGTCGTCGCCTGCCGGGCGGACGAGAGCAACCGGGGCCTGATTTCGGCCGAAGTGATCGAGGCGCTCGGGCCATCCGGCCTGTTGGTCAACGTCGCGCGCGGACAACTGGTGGACGAGGACGCCGTCATCGCGGCCCTGAAGGACGGCCGTCTGGGCGGCGCGGCCTTGGATGTCTTCGCCCAGGAACCGACCGAGGCCGCACGCTGGTCGGGGGTGCCCAACACCGTCCTGACGCCCCACACCGGCGGCGCCACGACCGAAGCGGTGCAGGGAATGCTGATGCTGCTTCTGCAGAATCTCTCCGCCCACTTCGCGGACGAGCCGCTGAAGACGCCTGTCGCAGACTGAAAATCTGCTCCTCGGGGCGGTCTAGTCCCCTATTCCAGACGCAGAACGAACGATCCGTGCCTGCATTACGCGGATAGAAGACGCGCGCGACCAGATTTTGCTTGCATAAGCGTATAAGGATATCTTTATACGACCTATGACGCTGACCGCCGACCAGACTGTTGAAGCCCTGCGCGCCGCCGGCGAACCGACCCGCCTGCGCGTCCTGTCCCTACTGGCAGCGGAAGAGCTGTCGGTGATGGAGCTGTCGCGTGTTCTGGACCAGAGCCAGCCGCGTGTCTCGCGCCATCTGAAGCTGATGGCGGACGCCGGGCTGATCGAGCGATTCCCCGATGGCGCGCGTGTCTTCTACCGCCTGTCGCACGACGCCCTGTCGCGGCGTCTGATCGACACCGTGCTGGACCTGCTGGACGACGGCGAGGGCGAGGCCGACCATCGCCGTCTGGACGAGGTGCGCAAGGAGCGCGCCATCGACGCCGCCCGCTACTTCGAACAGATCGCGCCTCAGTGGGACCAGATGCGCAGCCTCTATGTCTGCGAAAGCGCCGTCGAGGCGGCGGTTGAGCGCGCCGCCGGCTCCGGTCCGTTCGAGCGCGTGGTCGATCTAGGCACCGGCTCGGGCCGGATGCTGACCCTGTTCGGCAAGAAGGCGAAGATGTCGGTCGGCCTCGACCTGTCGCAGAACATGCTGAACATCGCCCGCGCCAATGTCTCCAAGGCGGGGCTGGACAAGGTCGAACTTCGCCACGGCGACATCTTCTCGACCCGCCTGCCTCACGAAAGCGCCGATCTGGTGATCGTCCATCAGGTGCTGCACTACCTCGCTGATCCCGCCGCGGCCGTGGCTGAAGCCGCGCGTCTGGTCATGCCGGGCGGCAAGCTGCTGATCGTCGACTTCGCGCCCCATAATTTCGAGCACCTGCGCGAGGCGCATCAGCACCGCCGTCTGGGCTTCCCGGACGCCGAGATCCGCGAATGGCTGACCGAGGCGGGCCTGACGCCCTCGGCGCCCATCGCCCTGCCCCCCGACACCGAAGGGCTGACCGTTCACATCTGGACCGGCGAACGCGCCGCCCAGACCGCCCGAAAGACCGCCTGATGGCCCCCTCCTCCGCATCCTCGCTGAATTTGGCCGAAGCCCGCGCCCTGCTGTTGTCGCCGCTGGGCCCGGTCGCGCGCGCCGGTTCCAACCGCAGCAGCGTCAACGTCTCCTTCGAGTTCTTCCCGCCCAAGACGGACGCGGCCGAGGCCAATCTGTGGTCGGCGATCCGGCGACTGGAGCCGCTGAACCCCGCTTTCGTCTCCGTCACCTACGGCGCGGGCGGCTCGACGCGCGAGCGGACGCACCGCACGGTCCAGCGCATCATCAGCGAGACCACCCTGCGTCCCGCCGCCCACCTGACCTGCGTCGAGGCCAGCCGCGCCGAGGTCGATGAGGTCATCGAGGGCTACAAGGCCATCGGCGTCGATCACATCGTCGCGCTGCGCGGCGACCCGCCGGGCTCCGCAGGCATCGGCGGCGCCTATACCCCCCGCGCCGACGGCTACGCCAACGCCACCGAACTGACCGCCGCCCTCAGCCGCATCGGCGGGTTCGAGGTCACGGTCGGCGCCTATCCGGAAAAGCACCCGGAAAGCCCGTCCATCGACCACGACATCGAGGTGCTGAAGGCCAAGGTGGACGCAGGCGCCACGCGCGCCGTGACGCAGTTCTTCTTCGACATCGAGGCCTTCCTTCGTTTCCGCGACCGGGTGCGGGCGGCGGGCGTGACCATTCCCCTGATCCCCGGCGTCATGCCGGTGTCCAACTTTGCGGGTCTGAAGCGGATGACGGCGGCGTGCGGCGCGGCCCTGCCCGACTGGCTGGCTGGCCATTTCGACGGGCTGGACGACGACCCGGAGACGCGCAAGCTGCTGGCCGCCTCCATCGCCGCCGAGACCTGCGCCCGCCTTCAGGAAGAGGGCTTTTCGGACTTCCACTTCTACACCCTGAACCGGGCCGAGCTGGTCTATGCGATCTGTCGGGTTCTGGGCGTGCGTGAAACCAAGGCTGTTGCGTAGATGACGTCCCCCCTGACCCGCGCCGACCGCATCGCCGCTCTTCACGCGGCGGCGAAAGAGCGCATTCTGGTGCTGGACGGCAGCTGGGGCGTGATGATCCAGCGCCGCGAGCTGACGGAAGAAGACTTCCGCGGCGCGCACTTCCGCCAGCACAACCACCCGCAAAAGGGCAACAACGACCTGTTGATCCTCACGCGGCCCGACATCATCGCCGACCTGCACGATGTCTATTACGCCGCCGGGGCGGACATTTCCGAGACCAACACCTTCTCCTCGACCACCATCGCCCAGGCCGACTACGGTCTGGAGGATGCGGTCTATGACCTGAACTATGAAGGCGCCCGCATTGCGCGCGAGGTCGCCGACCGATGGACGAAAAAGGAGCCGCACAAGCCCCGCTTCGTCGCCGGCGCCATCGGCCCGACCAACCGCACCCTGTCGCTGAGCCCCGACGTCAACGACCCCGGCTATCGCGCCGTCACCTACGACGAGGTCTATGAGGCCTATAAGCAGCAGGCGCGCGCCCTGCACCATGGCGGCATCGACATCTTCCTGATCGAGACGGTGTTCGACACCCTGAACTGCAAGGCCGCGATCAAGGCGATCAAGGATCTGGAGGACGAGGGGTTGGAGCCCCTGCCTCTGTGGATCTCGGGCACCATCACCGACCGTTCGGGCCGCACGCTGAGCGGCCAGACCGCGGAAGCCTTCTGGAACTCGATCCGCCACGCCCGGCCCTTCGCCGTCGGCTTCAACTGCGCCCTGGGCGCCGAGCTGATGCGGCCGCACATCGCCGAGCTGAGCCGTGTGGCCGACACCCTGGTCAGCGCCTATCCCAACGCGGGCCTGCCCAACGCCATGGGCCAGTATGACGAACAGCCGCACGAGACGGCCCACTTCCTCGAGGAATGGGCGCAGTCGGGCCTGGTCAACATCGTCGGCGGCTGCTGCGGCACCACCCCCGACCACATCCGCCACGTCGCCGCAGAGGTCGCGGGCGTGACGCCACGCGCCGTGCCGGAGCGCCCGGTGGCGCTCAGGCTGTCGGGCCTGGAACCGTTCGAGTTGGTGTCGTGATGCGTCCTGTCTTCATCAACGTCGGCGAGCGGACCAACGTCACCGGCTCGGCCAAGTTCAAGAAACTGATCATTGCGGGCGACTATCCCGCCGCCTTGTCGGTCGCGCGCCAGCAGGTCGAGGCGGGCGCCCAGGTCATCGACGTCAACATGGACGAAGGGCTGCTGGACGGCCCCGTCGCCATGCGGACCTTCCTGAACCTGATCGCGGCCGAGCCCGACATCGCCCGCGTGCCGATCATGATCGACTCCTCCAAATGGGAAGTGATCGAGGCGGGTCTGAAGTGCGTTCAGGGCAAGCCGATCGTCAACTCGATCAGCATGAAGGAGGGCGAGGCCGCCTTCCGCCACCATGCCGTCCAGTGTCTGCGCTACGGCGCCGCCGTGGTGGTCATGGCCTTCGACGAGGTCGGCCAGGCCGACACCGCCGCGCGCAAGATCGAGATCTGCACCCGCGCCTATGACATCCTGGTCAATGAGGTCGGCTTCGCGCCCGAGGACATCATCTTCGACCCCAACATCTTCGCCGTGGCGACCGGGATCGAGGAGCACGACAACTACGCCGTCGACTTCATCGAGGCGACGAAGGTCATCAAGGCCACCCTGCCCCACGCCCGCGTCTCGGGCGGGGTGTCAAACGTCTCGTTCAGCTTCCGTGGCAATGAGCCGGTGCGTCGGGCGATCCACAGCGTCTTCCTGTACCACGCCATCAACGCCGGTCTGGACATGGGCATCGTCAATGCGGGCGACCTGCCCGTCTATGACGACATCGACGCCGAACTGCGCGAAGCCGTTGAGGACGTGATCCTGAACCGGCCGCAGCGGACGAACGTCTCCAATACCGAGCGGCTGGTGGACATGGCGCCCCGCTACAAGGGCGAAAAGGGCGCGGTCAAGGAAGTCGATCTGAGATGGCGCGACGCCCCCGTCGCCAAGCGCATCGAACACGCCCTGGTCCACGGCATCACCGACTATATCGTCGAGGATACGGAGGAAGCCCGTCAGGCCGCCGAGCGGCCGCTGCACGTCATCGAAGGCCCGCTGATGGACGGGATGAACGTGGTCGGCGACCTGTTCGGCTCGGGGCGGATGTTCCTGCCGCAGGTGGTGAAGTCCGCCCGCGTCATGAAACAGGCCGTGGCCCACCTTGAACCCTTCATGGAGGACGAAAAGGCCGGTCAGGCGCGTCAGGCGGCGGGCAAGATCCTGATGGCCACGGTCAAGGGCGACGTCCACGACATCGGCAAGAACATCGTCGGCGTCGTGCTTCAGTGCAACAATTACGAGGTGGTCGATCTGGGCGTCATGGTCCCGGCCGACCGCATCCTGGACGCCGCCATAGAGCACAAGGTCGACATCGTCGGCCTGTCGGGGCTGATCACGCCTTCGCTGGACGAAATGACCTTCGTCGCCGCCGAGATGGAGCGGCGCGGCTTCGACATTCCGCTGCTGATCGGGGGTGCCACGACCAGCCGCACACATACGGCGGTGAAGATCGAGCCGAACTACCGCAAGGGCTCGACCACCTATGTCATCGACGCCAGCCGGGCGGTCGGCGTGGTGTCCGGCCTGCTGTCCGAAACCGACAAGGCGAAGAACGAGGCAGCGACGCGCGAGGAATACGTCCGCATCCGCGAGCAATACGCCCGTGGGCAGGAGGTGAAGGCCCGCGCCAGCCTGGACCAGGCGCGCGTCAACCGCTGGCGGCCGGAGGAGGCGCAACGCCCTGCCCCGGCGCCCTCCTTCCTCGGCGTGCGCGCCTATGAGGCCTGGGACCTGCAGGACTTGGCCGACCACATCGACTGGACGCCCTTCTTCGCCAGCTGGGAGCTGATCGGCCGCTATCCCCTGATCCTTGAGGACGAGATTGTCGGCGAGGCGGCGCAGGATCTGTTCCGCGACGCGCAGGCCATGCTGAAGCGCATCGTCGGGGAGAAGTGGTTCACGGCCAAGGGCGTCGTCGGCTTCTGGCCCGCCAATGCGCGTGGCGACGACGTCGTGGTCTGGACCGACGAAACCCGGACGACCGAAGCCGCCCGCTTCCACGGCCTGCGTCAGCAGATCAAGAAGTCCAACGGCAAGCCGAACCTGTGCCTGTCCGACTTCGTCGCCGAGGACGGCGCCGACTACCTGGGCGCCTTCGCCGTCACCGCCGGTCACGGCGAGCTGGAAAAGGCGGCCGAGTTCAAGGCGGCGGGCGACGACTATTCCGCCATCATGGCCACGGCCCTGGCCGACCGTCTGGCCGAAGCCTTCGCCGAGCGTCTGCACAAGGCAGTCCGCACCCAGTTGTGGGGCTACGTCCCTGACGAACAAACCTCAGTGCAGGACCTGATCGAGGAGAAGTATCAGGGCATCCGCCCCGCCCCCGGCTATCCCGCTCAGCCCGACCACACGGAAAAATCCACCCTGTTCCGCCTTCTGGACGCCGGGACCAACGCCGGGATGGAGCTGACGGAAAGCTTCGCCATGTCGCCCCCGGCCTCGGTCAGCGGCCTCTACTTCGGCCATCCGGGCAGCCACTATTTCGGCGTCGGCAAGATCGACCGCGATCAGGTCGAGGATTACGCGTCCCGCAAGGGCTGGGACGTGCAGACGGCCGAGCGCTGGCTGGCGCCCATCCTCAACTACGATCCTCAGGCGGCGACGCGGGACGCGGCCTGATCGGCGGGAACCACTCGAAGCCCTAAGCTTTGGCGCAGGCATGGCTTCCGGCATCCATTTCGGCCGCATCCCGGCCAACGCGGTCCATCTGTGCGTGGACATGCAAAGGCTGTTCGCCGAGGACACGGCGTGGCGCACCCCGTGGATGCCCCGCGTCCTGCCGGTGGTCGTGCGCCTGTGCGAGCGCAAGGCCGAGCGCACCTGCTTCACCCGCTTCATACCCGCGCGCTCGCCCGGCGACGGACGGGGGACCTGGCGGCGCTATTGGGAGCGATGGGCGTCGATCACGCTCGAGAACCTCGGCGAGGAGCGCGTCGAGCTGCTGCCCGAGCTTCAGGCCTTCACCCCGCCCGCCAGGGTGCTGGACAAGGCGCACTATTCGCCCTGGCTCGATACCGGCCTGGCGACGGCCCTCATGACGGGCCAGGTCGACACCCTGGTGGTGACGGGAGCGGAGACCGACATGTGCGTGCTGGCGACCGTCCTGGGGGCCGTGGACCTTGGGTTCAGGGTGGTGGTGGTCTCCGACGCCCTGTGCAGTTCCTCGGATCAGTCGCACGACGCCCTGCTCGACCTCTACCACGACCGTTTCGGCCAGCAGATCGAAACGGCGGAGTGCGACGAGGTTCTGGAGGCCTGGGCCTAGGCGGCCTCATCCAGCAGTTTCGCCAGCCGGGCGTCGAACCGCCGAGCGTCCGGCCCCGGCAGCAGGTTCGCAATGGTCCCGGCTTCATACAGTTCGATCACGCGCGGATGGACATAGGAGGCCCGGCAGACCGTAGGCGTATTGCCCAACAGACCCGCCACCGCCTTCATGCAGGTCGAGACGTTGCGTCGGGCCTCGGCCTGGGAGGCGGGCGGCGCCATCTCGCAAAAGGCTCGCGCAGCCGAGACAGTGGCGGCCCAGGTGCGAAAATCCTTGGCGGAGAACTGCTCGCCCATGGCTTCGTGAATATAGGCGTTCACGTCGTCCGAACTGATCGCACACAGCGTCCCCTCGGCGTCGCGGTATTTGAACAGATGCTGGCCCGGAAGACCCTCCAGGCTGCGCAACACCCGCGCCAGGCGCCGATCGCTGACCTTCACCCGATGTTCCTTGCCGCTCTTGCCCCGGAACTCGAACGTCAGGACCGAGCCGTCGACCTCCAGGTGCCGCTTGCACAGGGTCGTCAGACCGAAACTGCGGTTCTGACGGGCATAGGCGGCGTTGCCTATCCGGATCAGGGTGAGCTCCAGCAGACGCACTGCGGTAGCCAGCACCTTGTCCTTGCGCGGCCCCCGCAGCGACAAATCCTGTTCAACCCGATCATGCAGGCGCGGCAAGCGACTCGCGAAGGCCGGAAGGCGCGCGAACTTGTGCGAGGCGGCATGGGCCGTCCAATCGGGGTGATATCGGTATTGCTTGCGGCCTCGCGCATCGCGGCCGGTCGCCTGAATATGGCCTCTGGCGTCGGCGCAGATCCAGACGTCTTCCCAGGCGGGCGGGATGGCCAGGGCGCGGATGCGCTCCAGAACCTCTCTCGTGCAGATCAGGCGGCCGTCCGGATCACGATAACAGAAACTGCGACCGCTCCGTCGTCGCGTCAGACCCGGTTGGTCGTCGCTGGACCAGGTCAGTCCCTCGGAACACGGCGCCTCGGTCGTCTTCATGAGCATCATCGCGGCCCTTACCCGGTCTAGCGTCTAGGCAACGCCAGGGCTGGACTTCGGCTCCCTGAAGACGCCGTCAGCCGTCGGTCTGAGCCGCTCACCTCACCGCTTCGCCATGCGCCTGCTGTTCCGCACAGCCTTCGACCAGGAAATCGAGCAGCATCCGCACCGACGGCAGCAGGCCTCGTCGCGAAGGGAAGACGGCGTGGACGATCCACTTCTTCGGCCGCCAATCCGGCAGCAGATCGACCAGACGCCCGTCAGCCAGATCGCACCTCACCACCACCGTCGGCAACAGGGCCACGCCCAGGCCTCTGACCGCACCCTCGTGCAGCATGTGCAGATCGTCGGTCACCAGACGCGGAGAATGGCGAACCGACGCGGTCATCCCGTCCTTGTGGTGGAGCGCCCAGACGTGATCGGGGCGCGCCGGGCCAAGGTCCAGGCTGGGCCAGCGGGCCAGGTCGGCCGGGCCGGACGGCGCGCCGAAGCGCGCGATGAGCTCCGGGCTGGAGACCAGCCGATGCACGCTCTCGTCCAGCTTGCGCATGACCAGGTCGGTCTCTTCCAGCGGCGGCTCGCGCACGCGGATGGCCAGGTCGAAGCCCTCGCCGATGACGTCGACGCGCCGGCTGGTGCTGTGCAGCAGCACCTCTACCTCCGGATAGAACGCCATGAAGCGGGCGATCAGTTCGCCCATCTGATAGGTCAGCAGACCGGGCGCGCAGGCGATGCGGATCGTTCCGCACGGTTCAGACCGGGCGCCGTCGATCAGGGCCTGCGCCGCCTCAGCCTCGACCAGCATGGCCAGACAATGCTGATAATAGGCTTGGCCGATCTCCGTCACCGAGAACTTACGCGAGGATCGCTGGATCAGACGCACGCCCAACTGGTCCTCCAGCGAGGCGACCCGGCGGCTGAGCTTGGATTTCTGCATCCCGAGCGCTCGCGCGGCGGGCGCGAAGCCGCCGTGATCCACCACCTGGACGAAGTAATAGAGGTCGTTGAGGTCTCTCATCGTCCTATTGATAGGACGCAGCGAGGCGATTTCGCAATCTGCACAGGCCGGCGTTCCAGGGCCATAAAGTCTTCAACGCGATCGGCCCTGCCTCCAGCGGCCGATCCAACGAATGGAGACTAGACCATGAAGAAGGTTCTGGGCCGTTACGGCAACGACCGCGGCCACTGGGTCGGCGACGGCTTCCCCGTCCGTTCGCTGTTTTCCTACAACGCCGTCGGCAAGCAGGTCAGCCCCTTCCTGCTGCTCGACTACGCCGGTCCGTACAACTTCGAGCCGACGACCGAGCGGCGCGGCGTGGGCCAGCATCCGCACCGCGGCTTTGAGACCGTGACCATCGTCTATGACGGCGAGGTCGAGCATCGCGACTCGACCGGCCAGGGCGGCGTCATCGGCCCCGGCGACGTCCAGTGGATGACGGCGGGCGGCGGCATCCTGCACGAGGAGTTCCACTCCCCGGCCTTCTCGCGCACCGGCGGCCCGTTCCGCATGGTTCAACTGTGGGTCAACCTGCCCGCCAAGGACAAGATGACCCGTCCCGGCTACCAGTCGATCCTGAACGCCGACATTCCGACCGTTTCCCTACCGGATGACGCAGGCACGGCCCGGATCATCGCCGGCGCGATGGGCGGCTCGAAAGGCCCGGCCAGCACCTTCACGCCCATCAATGTTTGGGACGTGCAGTTGAACCGGGACGCCGAGACGACGCTGGATCTGCCCGAAGGCCATACGGCCATGGTGGTGGTTCTGTCAGGCCATGTCACCGTCAACGGCGACCAGCCGGCCGGCGCCGCCGAGGCGCTGTTGCTGGACCGTCAGGGCGACAGCGTGGCCCTGAGCGCCGATGCGGACACGACCCTGCTGATCCTGACCGGAGAGCCCATCGACGAGCCCATCGTCGGCTACGGCCCGTTCGTGATGAACAGCGAGGACGAGATCCGCACCGCCATCACGGACTTCAACAGCGGCCGCTTCGGCGACATTCCGGCCGCCTGATCCCCCTCACAGAAACGCAAGGCCCGGTCTTCGGACCGGGCCGCAACCCCCGCCCCGAACGGACATTTGTCCGAGCGCGGCCCCCTGCCTGAAAGGAAAGACCCATGTCCGCTTCCGCCCTGCCCGCCAACTTCAACGGTCAGCGTCCGGTCATCGACCCGAACGACGCCGTCATGCTGCTGATCGACCATCAGAGCGGCCTGTTCCAGACCGTGGCCGACATGCCGATGACCACCCTGCGCCGTCACGCCGCCGCCCTGGCCTCGATGGCCACCCTGGCCAAGCTGCCGGTCATCACCACCGCTTCGGTGCCGCAGGGCCCGAACGGTCCGCTGATCCCGGAAATCCACGCCAACGCCCCCCACGCCCGGTATGTGGCGCGCAAGGGCGAGATCAACGCCTGGGACAACCCCGACTTCGTTGCCGCCGTGAAGGCCACGGGCCGCAAGACCCTGATCATCGCCGGCACCATCACCAGCGTCTGCATGGCCTTCCCCGCCATCAGCGCCGCCTATGAAGGCTACAAGGTCTTCGTGGTGGTCGACGCCTCGGGCACCTATTCCAAGATGGCCCAAGAAATCACCCTGGCCCGCGTGGTCCAGGCCGGCGTCGTGCCGATGGACATGGCGGCCGTCGCCTCGGAACTGCAGAAGACCTGGCGCCGTGAAGACGCCGCCCAATGGGCCGAGGTCTACACCCAGATCTTCCCGCCCTACCAACTGCTGATCGAAAGCTACGGCAAGGCTCAGCAGGTCGCCACCGATCACGAGATGCTCGACTCGCAACGCGACTGACCCATGCGCGTCAGCTTCGCCTCGCCCCCTCCGACGGGGCGGAGCTGACGTCATGCGCGCGCCTCGCCAAGGCGCATCCCCCGGAAAGGAACCACCCAATGGCCAGCGAACCGATCCGCGATCCGAAGTCGGATCACCTTCTGACCCCCGAAAACTCGGCCTTCGTCATCATCGACTATCAGCCGGTCCAGGTGAACTCCATCGCCTCGATGGACCGCCAACTGCTGGTGAACAACATCGTCGGCACGGCCAAGGCCGCCGTCGCCTACGGCCTGCCGATCGTCCACTCGACCGTCAACGTCGAGACAGGGTTGAACAAGCCGCCGATCGGTCAACTGCGTAAGGTCCTGAAAGACTACCCGACCTATGACCGCACCACGATCAACTCCTGGGAAGACGTGGAATTCCGCAAGGCGGTCGAGGCCACCGGCCGCAAGAAGCTGATCATGACGGCCCTGTGGACCGAGGCCTGCCTGACCTTCCCCGCTCTGGACGCTCTGCGTGAGGGATATGAGGTCTATGTCGTGGCCGACGCCGTCGGCGGCACCTCGGTCGCCGCCCACGAAATGGGTCTGCGCCGCATCGAACAGGCCGGCGGAAAGATGATTTCCGTGCCTCAGCTCTTCTGCGAGTTGCAGCGTGACTGGAAACGGTCGGAAACCGTCCCCGCCTTCATGAACCTGTTCATCGAAACCGGCGGCACGGCCGGGATCCAATTCTCCTACGACAAGGAGGACTGACCTTTGGGGCGATCCGGGCCATAGTGCGCGGGTCGCCCCGTGCGTCGTTGCAGCGTTTCTTACTCCAGGAAAATCAATATGATCGAACTCGTCATCGACCAGCGCCGCAAGGATCTCGGCGGCTTTGAGGTCGGCCGCGTCCTGCCTTTCGCCAAGCGCCGTATGGTCGGCCCCTTCGCCTTCTTCGACCACATGGGGCCGGTGGACATGCCGGCGGGCCTGCCCAAGACGGTCGACGTGCGTCCCCACCCGCACATCGGCATCTCGACCCTGACCTATCTGTTCGAGGGCGAGATCACGCACCGCGACAGCCTGGGCGTGCAGCAGGACATCCGGCCGGCCGAGGTCAACTGGATGACCGCGGGCAGCGGCGTGACCCACTCGGAGCGTTTCGAACGCGCTCGCCGCGAAGGCGCGCGTCTGGAAGGCATCCAGGCGTGGGTCGCCCTGCCCAATGGTCAGGAAGAGATCGACCCGTCCTTCCAGCATGTCGTCCCCGGCGATCTGCCGACCTGGGTCGAGGGCGGGGTGAAGGGACGCCTGGTTGCGGGCGAAACCATGGGCATGAAGGCCGGTGTCAGCACCTTCTCGCCGCTGCACTACCTGCACCTGGAGCTTGAGCCCGGCGCCCGCTTCCAGACTCCGACTGATCATTCGGAAAGCGCCGTCTATGTCGTCCAGGGCCTGGTCGAGATCGACGACGGCAAGCCTCTGGGTCACGGCCAGATGGCGGTCCTCTCCTCGGGCGCGCCGTCCGTGATCCACGCCCTGCAGCCGACCACCGTCATGGTGCTGGGCGGCGAGCCGGTGGGCGAGCGCTTCATCGAGTGGAACTTCGTCTCGTCCTCCAGGGAGCGCATCGAGCAGGCCAAGGCCGACTGGCGCGCGGGCCGCATCAAGCTGCCCGACATGGATGATCAGGAATTCATCCCCCTGCCTCCCGATCCGACGCCGCCCGCGCCGCCCATGTCCTGACCGGGGACCGGGCGCCAGGGACAAGGCCGACGCAGGGCGATCCTGCGTCGGCCTTGTCCTAGGCGGCGGCCGGCGCTGCAGGCGGCTCGTCGGCGTCGGTATCCTCTTCCCCGCGCGAAACCACCGCCGCGACGACCAGGTCGCCGGTGACGTTCAGCGACGTCCGGCACATGTCCAGGAAGCGATCGACGCCCAGGATCAGGCCGATCCCTTCCGGCGGCACCCCCACCATGGCCAGGATCATGGCGATGACCGGCAGCGAACCGGCAGGAACCCCCGCCGTGCCGACGCCGCCCAGGATGCAGACCAGCATGACGATCACCTGCTGGCCCAGCGTCAGGTCGACGCCGAAGAACTGGGCCAGGAACAGCACCGTCACCCCTTCGAACAGGGCGGTGCCGTTCTGGTTGGCGGTGGCGCCGACGGTCAGGACGAAACGGGCGATCTTGCGCGGCAGGCCCAGTTCCTGTTCGGCCACGCGCAGCGACACCGGCAGGCTGGCGTTTGACGAGGCGGTGGAAAAGGACACCACCATGGCCTCGCGGATGTCGCGGAAGAACTTCAGCGGCGACATGCCGCCGAACAGCCAGATCACCAGCGGATAGACCACGAACATATGGATCGCCATGGCGCCCACGGCCACGGCCACGAAGGCGCCCAGACGGATCAGCAGCTCCCAGCCGAACAGGGCCGCGAGGTTGAACATCAGGCAGGCGATGGCGATGGGCGCGATGCGGATGACGAGGTTGATGAGCTTCATCATCACCTCGAACAGACCCTCGATGGTCTGTTGCAGCCGGTCGGTGGCCGGGCTCTTGGTCATGACCAGGCCGACGCCGAAGAACAGGGCGAAGACCATGACCGGCAGAATCTGGTTCTCGGCCGCCGCCGTGAAGACGTTCGACGGAATCAGGTCCAGGAAGAAGTCGCCCGCCTGCACCGAGGTCGGCGCGCTGCCGACGATGGATGCGGCCCCCGCACGCCCCTGATCCAGCAGCTGTTGCGCCAGGGCCGGATCAACCCCGTCGCCCGGACGGAAGACATTGACCATCACCATGCCGATAAGCACGGCCACGGCCGAAATGAAGACGGTGAAGCCCAGGCTCTTGGACCCCGCACGACCGAGAGCCTTCAGGTCGCCCATCTCGGCCACCCCGATGACGAGGGCCGAGAACAGCAGGGGCAGGACCAGCATGAACAGCAGGCGCAGGAAGATCTGTCCCGCCGGGCCCGTGATGTTGGAGGTCAGCCACTGCACCCAACCGACGTCGCCCCCGACGGTCAGATTGACGATGAGGCCGCCTGTGAGACCGACCAGAAACCCGATCAGCATCAACACATGAAGCGGCAGTCCGCGCTTGGCCGTGGTCTCCATCCGGTCCCTTCCCTATTCCCTCATCCCCTTGGACTAACGGACAGGAAGGCCATAGATCAACCCGCCAGGTCGTGATGACCATTGAGCATTCAGCCCGCGCTCCAGATCAAGCGACGACTGAGAGCCCAGATTCCGACTGAATATCTCACCGTAGTTTCCACCTGCGGAAACCGCGTCTTTCGCCCATGTTCTCGATAGATCAAGGCTGGGTCCAAAGTCACCTTCGTCGCCCAGAAGGCGACGCACTCTGGGGTCAGCGGAATTCTTGGACAGGTCTGCGACATTTGCGCGCGTCACGCCCAATTCCTCAGCCAGAATCAGGGCGTTGAGCGTCCAGCGGATCACCGCTGTCCAGCGATCGTCGCCGCTGCGCACCACGGGGCCCAGCGGCTCCTTGGAGATGACGTCGGGCAGGATGACGTGCTGCTGCGGGTTCGGCAGGGTCGTGCGGGCCGCCGCCAGGGCCGAGATGTCGGCGGTGAAGGCGTCGCATTCCTCTCGCGCATAGGCCTGCCGCGCCTCGCCCTCGGTCGCCACCACGACGGGTCGATATTCGATGCCCCGGCGACGGAAATAGTCCTCGACGTTCAGTTCGGTGGTCGAGCCCGACTGCACGCAGATGCGCGCGCCGTTCAGTTCGGCCGCGCTGCTCAGATTGAGCGAGCGCCGCACCATGAAGCCCTGGCCGTCATAATAGTTGATCCCGGCGAAGCTGAGTTGCGCCCCCGTATCCCGGCTCATGGTCCAGGAGGTGTTGCGCCACAGCACGTCCACCCGCCCGTCCCGCAGGGCGTCGAAGCGCTGCTCCGTCGTCAGCGGCACAAAGCGCACGGCGTCCGGATCGCCGAAGATAGCCGCCGCCGTCGCTCGGCAGAAATCGACGTCGAAACCCCGCCAGGCGCCTCTGTTGTCCGTATAGGCGAAGCCGACCAGTCCCTCGTGCACGCCGCAGTTCAAACGCCCGCGCTGACGCACGGCCGCGAGAGTGGGGCTGGGCTCCGCCTCGCCGGCGGCGACCGGCGCCTGGCGGGAAGGTTCGCGCGGCTCGGGCGCCTGTGGTTCAGCCGTCCTCTGACAGGCTCCTGTCGCCAGGAGCGCCGCCACGCCCGCCGCCGCCGCTCCGCCTCGCCATTTCCGCATCCGTTCCGCCGCTCCGTCTTGCACCCCTGAACAGTTTAGAGCCCTCTAGGCGCCGAACCGCAACCCGCCGGAGCCGCCATGCCGCCCATTTCCGACCGAACTCGGCTGATCGCCAGCGCCACCCGGCGCGGCCAGGGCCGCCGCCCGGTCAATCCACCGCTCGAACGCGCCTCGACCATGCTGAGCGACGACCCGGCCCGGATGCAGGATGGTTCGGACGGACCCGTCTATGGTCTCGACGGCACGAGCGCCGCGCGCGAACTGCGCGCCCTGCTGGCCCAGATGGAGGGCGGCGCCGACGCCTTCCTGGTCCCTTCGGGCCTGGCCGCCGTGACCGTGCCCCTGGTCGCCCTGCTCCGGCCTGGCGACGAGGTGCTGACCACCGACGCCGTCTACGGCCCGACGCGCCGGTTCCTGACGCGCCATCTCGCCGCGCGCGGCATCAGCGCGCGCTTCCACCCCGCCGACGCCTCGATCGAGACCGTCCTGGCCGCCCTGACGCCCCGCACGCGGCTTGTGCTGATCGAGGCGCCCGCCTCCCTGACCTTGGAGATGACCGACGTTCCCGCGCTGGCCGCCGCCTGTCGCGAGCGCGGCGTCCTGACCGTCATGGACAACACCTGGGCGGCCGGGCTGGCCTTCCGCCCTCTGGCGCACGGCGTCGACGTCAGCGTCCAGGCCCTGACCAAATACGTCGGCGGCCATTCCGACCTGCTGATGGGCGGCATCGCGGCGTGCGCGCCCGAGATCGTTCGCGCCATCGCCCACGCCATCGAAGACATGGGCTGGCACGTATCGCCGGATGACGCCTGGCTGGCGGTGCGGGGCGTCCGCACCCTGCCCTTGCGCTATGAAGCCCAGGCCCGCTCGGCTCTGGAGATCGCCCAATGGCTGAAGGCGCGGCCAGAGGTCGCCGACGTCCTTTATCCGCCCCTGGCCGGCTCGATCGGCCATGACCTGTGGCGACGCGATTTCGAGGGCGCCGCCTCCTTGATGGGCGTGATCATGAAGGGCGGCGACACGGCGGCCGCCCACGCCTTCATGCGCGCGCTCAGCCTGTTCGGCATGGGCTATTCCTGGGGCGGCTTCGAAAGCCTGATCACCTTTGAGACCCCGCAACTGGCCTATCGCGAACACGCGCCCGACCTGCCCGGCCAGTTGCTGCGCCTGCATATCGGATTGGAAGACCCCGCCGACCTGGTCGCCGATCTCGAGAAGGGTCTGGAGGCGTGGCGCGCCCTGCAGGACTCGAACCTGCAACCGTCCGCTTAGAAGGCGGGTGCTCTATCCGGTTGAGCTAAGGGCGCCGGGGGGCCGCAGTCGGACTCAGTGGGTCCAGGACTGCTTGCGGTTGGTGGCGAAGTTGTCGGCGTAGGCCTTGATGATGACCGGCGCCTCGTTCGGCTCATGCAGGCGGAAGGGGATGCCGTGGCGTTCGGCGTACTCGATCGCCTCTTCCCTGGTGTCGAAGGACAGGCGGACCTGGCCGTTCATGTCGGTCGAACTGGTCCAGCCCATCAGCGGATCGATCGTGCGGGCCGAAGCCGGCTCGAACTCCAGA
Source organism: Brevundimonas olei (assembly GCF_037055245.1). Lineage (GTDB taxonomy): Bacteria > Pseudomonadota > Alphaproteobacteria > Caulobacterales > Caulobacteraceae > Brevundimonas > Brevundimonas olei. Next base: position 1,641,034 of record NZ_CP146369.1, on the reverse strand, counting down.
CGCCAGTCGCGCGTCTTGGCCTTGCCGGACTGCATCGCGGTCTTGGCCGGGCGGTAGATGCGAGCGAGCATGGACGGAATCCTTCGGACGGGGAACTCGCCGGGTGCATACCCCGCCGCCGCCGCCCGGTCCAGACGCCGAAAGGCTTCTCAGGCCGCCAAAGGTCAGGCCGCCAGAGACGATGAGCCCGCGTCGATCCAGCGCCGCGCGGCGCGCTGGGCTTCCGCGATCTCGTCGTGCTCCATCTCCTGGCTGAGGTCGCGGCGGTATCCCCTCGCCTCGAGCGACCCCTTCATGGCCGCCAGGTTGAAGATCATGTGAGCCGACACCCGGTCGATGGGGCATCCGTCCAGGCCGGCCGAATAGGCCAGGCCCAACCGGAACAGGGCATCGCCGTCCATGTCCGGCGTCGGCAACGGCAAGACCGTGCGGTCCGTCGGTTCGTGCGCCGTTTCGTGGGCGTTCATCGCTTGGTCCCTCCTGAGCAGCACCTTCTGCGCCGCCCTCGGAAACGCATTCAAATACCGGCGGTTTGAAATTAGCGTTAACGCGCCTTCCTCCCGCGCGCGGCGCGATGCGCAAGCTGAAAGCGCGGTTCAGGCGCCATTCATTCGAAGACGCCGAAGCTGGCCTTCAGACAGGGTTTCGCCGCTTCGAATGGAGTTGAATATGAACCGCCTCACCAAGGCCGCCGTCATCGCCCTGGCGCTGGCGACCACGGCCGCTCCCATGATGGCGCAGGCCCAGGATCGACACGATCGCCGTGAGTGGCGTCAGGATCGCCGTGACGATCGCCGCGAATGGCGTCAGGACCGTCGGGATGACCGGCGTGAATGGCGTCAAGACCGACGCGAATGGCGTCAGGACCGCCGCCACGACCGTCGCGACTGGCGCCAGGACCAACGCCGCCATGACCGCTGGAGTCGCGACAATCGCGACTGGTGGCGCGGGCGGCCGGAATTCCGCGACTATCGCGGCGCCCGGAACGGCTACTGGTACGCCCCCGGCCATGGCTATTATCGGGTCGAGCCGCGCTACTACGGCTATCGCTGGCGCACGGGCGGCTACCTGCCGTCGGCCTATCGCAACTACTACGTCAGCGACCCCTACTTCTATGGCCTGCGCCCGGCGCCGCGCGGTTATCGCTATGTCCACGCCGGCAACGACATCCTGATGATCGCTGTCGCGACCGGCCTGATCGCCAGTGTGATGAACAACGTCTATTAAGGCAGCGCCTGCTGTCTTTTCCGCCCCGCAAGATCCTGTCTTGCGGGGCTTTTTTCATGACAATGCTCTGTGATCGACGTTCAGCCGCAGTTCATGGGCCCTCGTGCATTTTCCTCCCAAGCCGCCCAATCTGGGCGTGCGAGGACTTTGACCATGAAACGTTCCCTTCTCATGTTCGCGGCGGTCTCCGCCTTCCTCGTGCCCGCCGCAGCACCTCTGTCCGTCCTGGCCCAGGACCGGCCCGAGCACCGTGCTCAAACGCGCGGAGACAGCCCGCGCCGCGCCGAACGTCGCGCCGCGCCGCAACGTGAACGCGGCGACATGGCCGTGCGCCCGCGCGAGCGCCAGGAAGCGCCCCGCCAGAATTCGCCTCGCCCGCAATCACGCCCCGATCAAACGCGGCCTCAAGCACGGCCGGACGGCCAACGGCCTCAACGCCCGACGGGTCAGCGTCCCGACTCATCAAGGCCGGATCGTCCGTCTCGTCCGGAAGCGCAACGTCCCAACCGCCCGGATCGACCGGACCGACCCAATCGCCCCGACTGGAATCGACCCAACCAGCCGGATCGGCCGGGACGACCCGACCGCCCGAACCGGCCCAACCGTCCCGACCAGTCGAGACCGGATCGTCCTGATCGTCCCGGCGCCAACCGACCGGACCGCCCCGACTGGAACCGTCCGAACCGACCAGACGCCAATCGACCGAACCGGCCGGATTGGAACCGTCCCGGCCGTCCCGACGCCAATCGGCCCAATCGGCCGAACCGCCCCGGCTGGAACGGAAATCGGGATCGCGACTATCGCGAATTCCACAACCGCTGGAACCGCGACCAGTGGCGCCGGGACTGGGATCGCCGTCATCGCAGCGACTGGTGGCGTCATGACCAACGCTTCCGGGGCTGGAACGGCGTGCGCATCGGCTTCTATTTCGCCCCCGGCTACGGCTACTACAGCGTGCCGCGCAGCTATTGGAACCGGCAGTATTACGTCGGCCAGTACCTGCCGGACATCTTCTGGCGCTATCAGGTGAACGACTGGCGCACCTACGGCCTGGGCTATCCGCCTCCGGGCACGCGGTGGGTCTATGTCGACAACGCGATCTATCTGATCGACGACTACGACGGCTACATCATCGAGGTCGTCCGCGACGCCTGGCGCTGGTAGCGCAAAACAGGAAGGCCCCGAAGAGCGATCTCCGGGGCCTTTTTCGTGCTGCGGTCAGAAGGCTCCAACGCAGCCTAGGTGTCGCTCAAGCAGCGAGCGACCGCGTCGCGAGCGTTAGCGACCAGCCGGGGGTTTGGGGGCCGCAGCCCCCAAGAACAAACCTTAAATCAAAGCCCCAGCTTTGATTTAAGGATGTCGTTCACCGCAGCCGGGTTGGCCTTGCCGCCGGTGGCCTTCATGACCTGGCCGACGAACCAGCCGATGGCCTGGGGCTTTTCGGCGACGGCGGCGGCCTTGTCAGGGTTAGCGGCGATGATCTCGTCCACCGCCTTCTCGATGGCGCCGGTATCCGTGACCTGCTTCAGGCCGTGCTTTTCGACCACCTCGGCGGGCGAGCCTTCGCCGTTCCAGACGTGGTCGAAGACCTCCTTGGCGATCTTGGACGAGATGACGTTCGTCTCGATCAGCTCGACCAGTTGGGCCACATGGGCGGCGGGCAGCGGGTTGTCGCTGAAGTCCTTGCTCTCCGCAGCCAGCCGGGCGGAGACCTCGTTCGTCACCCAGTTGGACACCAGCTTGGCGTCGCGACCTTTCGCGGCGGCCTCGAAATAGTCGGCCTTGGCCTGTTCCGAGATCAGCACGCCCGCGTCGTATTGCGACAGGCCGTACTCGCTCATGAAGCGGCGACGCTTGTCGTCCGGCAGTTCCGGCAGGCCGGCCTTGATCTCGTCGATCCAGGCCTGTTCCAGCACCAGCGGCAGCAGGTCGGGGTCGGGGAAGTAGCGATAGTCCTGCGCCTCTTCCTTGGAGCGCATGGAGCGAGTTTCACCCTTCACCGCGTCGAACAGGCGGGTCTCCTGCGTGATCGAACCGCCGTCTTCGAGGATCTCGATCTGGCGGCGCGCCTCATACTGGATCGCCTGAGAAATGAAGCGGAAGCTATTGACGTTCTTGATCTCGCAGCGCGTCCCCAGGAAGCTGAAGTCGCCTGTTTCCTTGAACTTGCCGTAGTTCCCGGCGCGGCAGACCGACACGTTCACATCGGCGCGCAGATTGCCCTTCTCCATGTCGCCGTCGCACGTGCCGAGGTAGATCAGGATGGTCCGGATCTTCTTGACGTAGGCGACCGCTTCTTCCGGCGTGCGGATGTCGGGGCGCGAGACGATCTCCATCAGCGCCGTGCCCGCACGGTTCAGGTCGACGTAGGACTCGGTCGGCGACAGGTCGTGGATCAGCTTGCCCGCGTCCTGTTCCAGGTGCAGGCGCTCGATGCCGACGTTGAAGAAGCTGCCGTCCTCGGCCTCGACCTCGACCACGCCCTCGCCCACGATGGGGTGATACAGCTGGCTGATCTGATAGCCGGTCGGCAGGTCGGGATAGAAGTAGTTCTTGCGGTCGAACTGGCTCTTCAGATTGATCTCGGCGCGCAGGCCCAGGCCCGACTTCACCGCCTGCTCGACGCAGTATTTGTTCAGGGTCGGCAACATGCCGGGGAAGCCTGCGTCGACCAGCGACACCTGCTCGTTCGGCCCGGCGCCGAAGCCGACCGCCGCGCCCGAAAACAGCTTGGCGTTCGAGGCGACCTGGGCGTGGATCTCCAGACCCATGACGATTTCCCAAGCGCCCGTGCGGCCTTGGATCAGTTTGGAGTTATCAGTCATGCTCACCACCAACGGTCCGGCTTGGCGACGAAGCCCGCCGCGTCTTCGAGGGCGCCCGCGACCTGGAAGACGGTCGCTTCGTCCAGGGCCTTGCCGATGACCTGCAAGCCCAGCGGCAGGCCGTCGGCGCTGAGGCCGGCGGGGACCGAGATGCCCGGCAGACCGGCCAGGTTGGTCGTCACCGTGAAGACGTCGTTCAGATACATGGTCAGGGGGTCGATCTGCTTGTCGCCGATGGCGAAGGCGGCCGACGGGGTGGACGGCGTCAGGATGGCGTCCACCTGACCCCAGACATTGTCGAAGTCCTGGGCGATGCGGCGACGCACCTTCAGCGCCTTGACGTAGTAGGCGTCGTAGAAACCCGCCGACAGCACATAGGCGCCGATGGTCAGGCGGCGTTGAACCTCCTTGCCGAAGCCCTCGGCGCGCGAGGTCGCATAGAGGTCGTCCAGCGAGGTGAACTCTTCGGCGCGGTGGCCGAAGCGCATCCCGTCATAGCGCGCCAGGTTCGACGACGCCTCGGCCGGGGCCACGATGTAGTAGGTCGGCAGGGCGTATTTGGTGTGCGGCAGGCTGATCTCGACGATCTCGCAACCGGCGGCCTTCAGCCACGCGACGCCCTGCTCCCACAGCTTCTGGATTTCGGCGGGCATGCCGTCGAGGACGTATTCCTTGGGCACGCCGATGCGCAGGCCCTTGACCGACTGGCCGACCGACTGGGTCCAGTCCGGGGTCGGGATGTCGAGGCTGGTCGAATCCTTGGCGTCGAACGAGCACATGGAGTTCAGCAGCAGGGCCGAATCCTTGACCGTCTTGGCGATCGGCCCGGCCTGGTCCAGCGAGCTGGCGAAGGCGACCATGCCGTAGCGGCTGGCGCGACCATAGGTCGGCTTGATGCCCACGGTGCCGGTGAAGGCGGCGGGCTGGCGGATCGAGCCGCCGGTGTCGGACGCCGTCGCGGCCAGGCACAGGTCCGCCGCCACGGCCGAGGCCGAACCGCCGGAAGAGCCGCCCGGCGTCAGGTCGGCGTTCGAGCCCTTGGACTTCCACGGGTTCTTCACCGGACCGAAGGCCGAGGTCTCGTTGGACGAGCCCATGGCGAACTCGTCCATGTTCAGCTTGCCCAGCATGACCGCCCCGTCGCGCCACAGATTGGCGGTGACGGTCGATTCATACGGCGGGACGAAGCCGCGCAGCATGTTGGAGCCGGCTGTCGTCTGCACGCCCTCGGTGCAGAACAGATCCTTGATGCCCAGCGGCGCGCCTTCCAGCGCCCCGCCCTCGCCCTTGGCCAGACGGGCGTCGGACGCACGCGCCTGCTCCAGCGCCTTGTCCGCCGTCACCTCGACATAGGCGTTCAGCGTCGGGTTCGAGGCCTCGATGTTGGTCAGGAAAGCCTGGGTCAGTTCTTCGGACGAGAAGGTCTTGGCCTTCAGGCCGTCGACGGCGTCGGCCAACGTCAGCTTGGTCAGATCGGTCATGACTTACTCCACGACCTTAGGCACGACGAAGAAACCGTCGGCGGACTTGGGCGCGTTGGACAGGACGTCGGCGACCTTGTCGCCGTCCGTGACCATGTCATCGCGCAGGCGCAGCGGCTGGGACACGTTGGAGGTCATCGGCTCGACGCCCTGCACGTCCACCTCGTCCAGCTGTTCGATCCACTTCAGGATGCCGTTCAGCTCCTGGGCCAGCGGCTCCAGGCGGTCCTCGGGGGTCTTGATGCGGGCGAGATGCGCAACCTTGCGCACCGTCGCGGCGTCGATGGCCATGCGGCCCTCCAAAGCATGAGAGTCTAAGGGGTCGGGATTAGCCTCTCGACGCCGCTTCGACAAGGATTTGGGTGCAGGCGCGAAATGAGCCTGGCCGTTGCGGCCAAACGCCCCCTTTTGACGGCTGCAACAGCGCCTAAGTATGAGAGGCGGATCGAAGGAGATGCGACCATGAAGATCACCGGCCCTCAAGTCCGCGCCGCCCGCGCCCTGGTGCAATGGCCGCGCGATCATGTGGCCCGCCTGTCCGGCCTGACGGTCGATGTCCTCGCGGACTTCGAGCGCGAGAACGTCGATCCCGGCGACGAGGCCCGCAGCCGCCTTCAAGCCGCGCTGGAGGAAGGCGGCGCCGTCTTCCTGCACGAGACCGACGGCGGTCTGGGCGTGCGGCTGAAGTTCACGCGCAAGGAAGTGCGCTCGATCCGCAGCATGGAGAACGAAGGCGGGCCGGTCGGGGACGACGACGTGTGAGTCACTTTCCCTCTCCGCTCATCCCGGCTGACGCCGAGATGAGCGGAGGAAAGGTCCCTCGCTTTGACACGCGCTCCATCTGGGCCTAACGCCCGCCCGTGCCTGTATTCGATCTCTCCGAACTGTCCGCCGCCTGCCCGCCCAACACCCCGTGGCTGGGCCTGGATCTGGGCGAGAACACCGTCGGCGTCGCCGCCTCCGACGCCGGGCGCATCATCGCCAGCCCGCTGGAGCTGATCCGCAAGACCAAATTCACCCAGGACGCCGAACGCCTGTTCAAGATCATGGACGGCCGCAACGTCTCGGCCCTGATCATCGGCCTGCCGCTGAACATGGACGGGACCGAGGGGCCGCGCGCCCAGTCGTGCCGCGCCTTCGCCCGCAATCTGGAGCGGTTCCGGCCGGTCAACGTCGCCTTTCAGGACGAGCGGCTGTCGACCACCGCCGTCGAGCGGTTCCTGATCGACGAGTTGGACCTGACCCGCAAGCGCCGCGCCGATGTGGTGGACCGCACCGCCGCCGCCTGGATCCTGCAAGGCGCGCTGGACCGGCTGCGCGACTGAGATGACGGCCCTCCTCTCGGGCGTCCTGCCGGTCTTCCTGCTTCTGGCGCTCGGTTATGGGCTGAAGAAATCGGACTATCTGCCTGACGCCGCCTGGCGGCCGATCGAGAAGCTGGCCATCAATGTCCTTTATCCCGGCTTCCTGATCCCGGCGATCTGGAACGCCGACCTGTCGGGATCGGCCGCGGGCGCGGCGGGCGCCGCCGCCGTCACCGTGTCGATCATCGTCTCGACCCTGACCCTCCTGTCCAAGCCCCTGTTGCCCCTCAGCGGCCCGGCCTACACCAGCGTCTTCCAGGGCATGATCCGCTGGAACAGCTTCGTCTTCCTGCCGGTCGTGCAGGCGGTGTTCGGGGCGGAGGGCGTCGGCCTGGCCGCCGTGGTCATCGCCGCCATGATCCCGGTCAGCAACATCCTGAGCGTCATCGTCCTGGCCAAGTGGGGCGCGGACCAGCGCGGCGCCTCGCCCAAGGCTCTGTTCCGGGCGATGATGTCCAATCCCATCCTTCTGGCCTGTCTGGCGGGGCTGGCGCTGAATTTTTCTGGCGCGCCAAGGCCGCCGGGCGTAGCCGAAACGCTGCAACTGCTGGGATCGGCCGCCCTGCCTCTGGGTCTGATCGTGGCGGGCGCAGGTCTCAGCTTCCGCGAACTGGCGCGTACCCGCGTCACGGTGAGCGCCGTCGTGGTGGTCAAGATGATCGTGACGCCGCTGGCCATGTGGCAGTTGGCGCGCCTGTACGGCGGCGATGAACTGGCGCAGGGAATCGCCCTGCTGTGCGGCGCGGCGCCCGGCGCCGCCTCGGCCTATGTGCTGGCGCGCCAGATGGGCGGCGACGCGCCGTTGATGGCCGGCATCATCGCGGCGACGACGGTATTCTCCGTGATCGGCATCCCCATGGCGCTGCTGCTATTCCATCTGGCCTGAGTCCCGCCTATTACGGCGTCTCAATGACCCACGCTGCGCCTGTCACCGATCTCATCAAGGAACGGCTGACGCCGTTTCCTCGCGACCACTTCCTCGCCGCCGGAGACCTCCATCCGCCGGCCGCCTTGGCCTTGCTGGACCTGGCCGACGCCTTCGTCGACTTTAACAGGCAGTCAGCCAAGGGCGTGGACCTGATGCGCGGCCAGACGGTCGTGAACCTGTTCTTCGAGAACTCGACGCGAACCAGTTCCTCCTTCGAGATCGCGGCCAAGCGTCTGGGCGCCGATGTCGTGACCATGCCGGTCGCCTCGTCCTCGGTGAAGAAGGGCGAGACGCTGATCGACACCGCCGTGACGCTGAACGCCATGAAGCCGGAGATTCTGGTGGTGCGCCACGCTTCTTCCGGCGCGGTGGACCTGCTGTCGCAGAAAGTCGGCTGCGCGGTCGTCAACGCGGGCGACGGACGACATGAGCACCCGACGCAGGCTCTGCTGGACCTGCTGTCTCTGCGCCGCGCCTTCGGCGACGTGGGCGGACTGACCGTGGCCATCTGCGGCGACATCGCCCACAGCCGCGTGGCGCGCTCGAACGTCGCCCTGCTGCAGATGATGGGCGCGCGGGTGCGGCTGATCGGACCTCCGACGCTGGTGCCCGGCGACGCCGACCGCTGGGGCTGCGAGGTCTTCCACGACATGAAGGAGGGTCTGGCCGGTTGTGACGTGGTGATGATGCTGCGCCTTCAGCTGGAACGGATGGCGGGCGCCCTGATCCCCTCGACGCGCGAGTATTTCCGCTTCTGGGGTCTGGATCGCGAAAAGCTGGCCTGGGCCGCGCCGAACGCCAAGGTCATGCACCCCGGCCCGATGAACCGGGGCGTGGAGATCGATTCCGACGTGGCCGACGATCTGAGCGTCTCCCTGATCCAGGATCAGGTCGAGATGGGCGTCGCCGCCCGCATGGCCGTTCTGGCCGCCCTCGCCCACCGCCGCGCGGGAGGCGCCGCATGACCGCCTCTCAACAGCCCATCGCTATCATCAACGCCCGCCTGCTGGACCCGGCCAGCGATTATGACGGCCCCGGCGCGGTCCTGATCGAGAACGGCCGCATCGTCGAGGTCATCCACGGACAGGCCACCCAACGCCCGGAGGGGGTGCAGATCATCGACGCCGAGGGCCGCTGTTTGGCGCCCGGCCTGATCGACATTCGGGTCAAGACGGGCGAGCCCGGCAATGAGCCCAAGGAGACGCTGAAGTCGGCCAGCCTGTCGGCGGCGGCGGGCGGCGTCACCACCATCGTCGTCCAGCCCGACACCGACCCGGCCATCGACGACCCCGCCCTGATCGACCACATCCAGCGGCGCGGCGCCGCGCTGGACCTGGTCCACGTCCGCGCGGCGGGCGCGGCCACGCAAGCCCGCGACGGCGAGCGCATGGCCGAGATCGGCCTGATGCATGAAGCGGGCGCCCTGTACTTCACCGACGGCGACCGGGTGATCCGCAACACCCGCACCCTGCAACGGGTGATGAGCTACGCCGCCTCGTTCAACGCCCTGATCGCCTGCCGTCCGACCGAGCCGTGGCTGTCGGAGGGCGCGGTCGCGACCTCGGGCGAACTGGCGACCCGACTGGGCCTGTCCGGCGCGCCCGCTATCGCCGAGCGCATCCAGTTGGAGCGCGACCTGGCCCTGGTCGAACAGACCGGCGCGCGTTTCCTGATCGACCAGATATCGACCGAGGGCGCGCTGGAGACGCTGGCCCGCGCTCGTGCGCGAGGGCTGGAGGTCGCGGCCTCGGCCTCGATCAACCACCTGTGCTTCAACGAGATCGACATCGGCGATTACCGGACCTTCTACCGGCTGGACCCGCCCTTGCGCGCCGAGAGCGACCGGCAGGCCCTGGTCGAGGCGGTGCGCGACGGCCTGATCGACGTCATCACCTCGGCCCACTGTCCAGAACCGGCCGAGAACAAGCGCCGCCCCTTCGCCGAGGCCGAGCCGGGCGCCGTGGGTCTGGAGACCCTGCTGCCCGCCGCCCTGACGCTGCACCACGAATACGGCGTCGATCTGCTGGACGTGCTGCGGCCGATGACACAGGGCCCGGCCGCCCTGCTGGGGCTGGAGGCCGGAGAGCTGTCGCAAGGCGCGCCCGCCGATCTGGTGCTGTTCGACGCCGGGGCGCCGGTGGTGGTCGACGCCGCGACGCTTCGCTCCAAGTCGAAGAATTCGCCCTTTGACGGGCGGCGACTGCAAGGGAAGGTCTTGCTCACCGTCGTTTCGGGCCGCATCGTCCACGACGCACGTTAAGGGGAGCGAATCACTTGCACGATCTGACGGGGCCGGCGCTCCTTACGCTCGGGCTTGTGGCTGTCGGCGGATACCTGCTGGGCTCCATTCCGTTCGGCGTGGTCCTGACCCGCGCGGCGGGCGCGGGCGACGTGCGCAATATCGGCTCGGGCAATATCGGCGCGACCAACGTCCTGCGTACCGGGCGCAAGGATCTGGCCATCGCCACCCTGGTCCTGGACGCAGGCAAGGGCGCGGTCGCCCTGCTGATCGCGCGGCATCTGCTGGGCAGCGACGCGGCGGGCGCCATCGCCGGCGGCGCGGCCTTCCTGGGCCACCTGTTCCCTGTCTGGCTGGGGTTCAAGGGCGGCAAGGGGGTGGCGACCTTCTTCGGCCTGATCCTGGCCGCGTGCTGGCCTCTGGGCCTGCTGGCGGCGGCGACCTGGCTGATCATGGCCTTCGCTCTGCGCTATTCCTCGCTGTCGGCTCTGGTGGCGGCCGCGCTGACGCCGCTCTACGCCCTGCTGCCCCTGCCCGCGCTGGGCCTGCCGGCGCCGCAGCCCATCTTCATCATGGCGGTGTTCACCGCCGTGCTGATCTTCATCCGCCACCATGAGAACATCGGCCGCCTGTTGAAGGGCGCCGAGCCCAAGATCGGGGCGAAGAAGGCGTGACGCCCCTGTCGGAGGCCGAGCGTTTCGCCCGCCTCCGGCTCGCCCGGACCGACCGCGTCGGCCCCGTGGCCTTTTCCCAGTTGTTGCAACGGTTCGGGTCCGCCGAACGCGCGCTGGACGCCCTGCCTGACCTGATCCGCAGTCGAGGGCGCAGCGGCTATTCCATCCCGGCGCCCGAAACCGTCGAGGCCGAACTGGAGGCGGGCGCCCGCATCGGCGCCCAACTGATCCTATGGGGCGAATCCGCCTACCCTGAGGCGCTCGCCGCCGTCGATCCGCCACCGCCCCTGCTTTGGACCTTGGGCGATCCGTCGCTGATGCAGCGGCCCTGCATAGCCATCGTCGGCGCGCGCATCGCCTCGGCGGGCGGGCAACGCATCGCGCGCGGCCTGGCCCAGCAACTGGGCGAAAGCGGCCACGTCGTCGTCTCGGGTCTGGCGCGAGGGGTGGATGCGGCGGCGCATCTGGGCGCGCTGGAAACCGGCACGGTCGCGGTGCTGGGCGGCGGGGTGGACGACGTCTATCCGTCCGACAACGCCGACCTGTATCGCCAGATCGTCGAGCGCGGCTGCATCGTCTCGGAAAGCCCCGTCGGCGCGCGAGCGCAGGCGCGCGACTTCCCGCGCCGCAACCGCATCATCTCGGGCCTGTCGCGCGGCGTGGTGGTGGTCGAGGCCGAAATCCGTTCCGGCTCCCTGATCACCGCCCGACTGGCGGGCGAGCAGGGCCGCGATGTCTTCGCCGTGCCCGGATCGCCGCTGGACCCTCGCTCCAAAGGCCCCAACGAACTGCTGCGGCAAGGCGCCATCCTGTGCGAGGGGATCGAGGACATCGAGCGGGCCTTCGCGTCCTTGCGGACCCTGCGCGAACCGCCCGCTGATTCGCCGTTCGGCGCCGGATCGCCGGATCAGGTCGACGATGCAGTTCTGGACCGCGTCGAGGCCCTGCTGTCGCCAACGCCCATCGGCCGCGACGAACTGGCGCGCGCCGCCAGGCTATCGATTGCAGAAACGGCCGCCGCCCTGCTGGAGCTTCACCTCGCAGGCCGGGCGACGCTGCTGCCCGGCGGTCTGGCCTCGACCTAGGCGGGGGCCGTCCGGCGGGCCAGATCCGCCGCGCTTTCAAGAAGTCCGGCCAATCGCTCATCCCCGTCCCAGCGGGCCATTCCGGCTAGTTCCGTAGCCATGGCGGCCACGTATTCGCGGACCGGATAGTCCGTCAGATCAGGGCTCGCCGCCTTGCGGCGTCGCTGCGCTGTCTTGTTCATCGTCAACCCTCCCGAGAACGTCTGAGAGGAACACAACTTAAGGTATCTTGTAAACTCACGTTACCCGGAATGGTTGCCCATCTTCAACGCGCCGATTGACTTCCGCGCCCGCCGCAACCACGTTCGCGCCCCGTTTTCCCCGATAGAGCGCCATGAATCTCGTCATCGTCGAGAGCCCCGCCAAGGCCAAGACCATCAATAAGTACCTGGGCTCGGACTATAAGGTTCTGGCTTCCTACGGCCACGTCCGCGACCTGCCGTCCAAGGACGGCTCCGTCCTGCCTGACGATGACTTCGCCATGCACTGGGAGGTCGACGCCAAGGCCTCCAAACGCCTGTCGGAGATCGCCGAGGCCGCCAAGGCCTCCGACCGCGTCATCCTGGCCACCGACCCCGACCGTGAGGGCGAGGCGATCAGCTGGCACGTTCTGGAAATCCTGAACAAGAAGAAGGCGCTGAAGGACAAGGACGTCCAGCGCGTCACCTTCAACGCCATCACCAAGTCGGCCGTGCTGGAGGCCATGGCCAACCCGCGCCAGCTGGATATGGAGCTGGTGGACGCCTATCTGGCGCGCCGGGCGCTGGACTATCTGGTAGGCTTCAACCTGTCGCCGGTGCTGTGGCGCAAGCTGCCGGGCGCACGCTCGGCCGGGCGTGTCCAATCGGTCGCCCTGCGCATCGTCGTCGACCGCGAGATGGAGATCGAGCGGTTCAAGGCTCAGGAATACTGGTCGATCGAGGCCGATCTGATCGCCGACAGCCCGCCCTTCACCGCCCGTCTGGTCAAGCACGAAGGCAAGCGCGTCCAGCGTCTGGACATCGTGTCCGAGGCCATGGCCATGGCGGCGCGCGAAGCCGTCCATAGCGGCGACTTCACCATCAAATCGGTCGAGAAGAAGCCGGCCAAACGGTCCCCCGCCCCGCCCTTCACCACCTCGACCCTGCAACAGGAAGCCGCGCGCAAGCTGGGCTTCACCGCCCAGCGCACCATGCAGGCGGCGCAGAAGCTGTATGAAGGCGTCGACGATACCGGCGGCCTGATCACCTATATGCGGACCGACGGCGTCTATGTGACGCCCGAGGGCATCGCCCAGGCGCGCGAGGCCATCGGCCAGCGCTTCGGCCCCGCCTATGTCCCGGCCGAGCCGCGCTACTACAAGACCAAGGCCAAGAACGCCCAGGAAGCGCACGAGGCCATTCGTCCGACCAACATCCTGCGCAGCCCCGACACCCTGCGGCTCGATAGCGATCTGCAGCGGCTGTATGAGCTGATCTGGAAGCGGATGATCGCCTCGCAGATGGAATCGGCGCGTCTGGACCGCACCACGGTCGAGATCGAGACGCCCGACGGCCAGACGGGCCTTCGCGCCACCGGCCAGGTCGTGGTCTTCGACGGCTTCATCGCCGCCTATGAAGAAGGCCGCGACGACAGGCAGAAAGGCGCTGAGGACGAGGACGACGAAGGCGGCCGCCTGCCTGCGCTGAAGGAAGGCGCCAAGGCCAAGGTCGAGGCGATCCGCACCGACCAGCACTTCACCGAGCCGCCGCCGCGCTTCTCGGAAGCCACCCTGGTCAAGAAGCTGGAAGAACTGGGCATCGGCCGCCCGTCGACCTACGCCTCCATCCTGACGACCCTGCGCGACCGCGAATACGTCCGCATGGACAAGAACCGCTTCTTCCCTGAGGACAAGGGACGGCTGGTCACGGCCTTCCTCGAGCAGTTCTTCGCCAAATGGGTCGAGTACGACTTCACCGCCGCGCTGGAGACCCAGCTGGACGAGGTGTCGGCGGGCGATCTGGACTGGAAGACCCTGCTGCGCCGCTTCTGGCAGGACTTCCACGCCGCGACCCAGGCCGCAGGCGAACTGCGCACCACGGCCATCCTGGATCACCTGAACGAGGCGCTGGGCCCGCACATCTTCCCCGACAAGGGCGACGGTTCGGACCCGCGCGAATGCCCCCTGTGCCATCAGGGGCAACTGAGCCTGAAGACCAGCCGCTTCGGCGCCTTCATCGGCTGCTCGCGCTATCCGGAGTGCAAATACACCCGCCCGGTGGCCTCGCCTGACGCGGCCGACGGCGGCGCGGAGAGCGGCGATCGCGAACTGGGCGTCGATCCGGCGACCGGCCAGCCCGTGCATCTGAAGATCGGCCGCTTCGGCCCCTATGTCGAAACCACGCCGCCGGATGCGGACAAGCCCAAGCGCTCGTCCCTGCCCAAGGGCTGGTCCCCGGCATCGATCGATCTGGAGAAGGCGCTGCGCCTGCTCAGCCTGCCGCGCGACGTGGGTCCGCACCCCGAAGACGGCAAGATGATCACCGCCAGCCTGGGCCGCTACGGGCCGTTCGTGGCGCACGCGGGCACCTACGCCAACGTCGCGGACATCGAAGAGGTGTTCGACGTCGGCCTGAACCGCGCGGTCGCCCTGCTGGCCGAAAAGCGTGCGGGTCGTGCAGGCCGCGCCTCGGCCGCCGCGCCGCTGAAGGAGCTGGGCGCCCACCCGGAAACGGGCGAGGCCGTTCAGGTCATGGCCGGGCGCTACGGCCCCTACGTCAAGTCGGGCAAGATCAACGCCACCCTGCCGAAGGGCACGGCGCCCGAAGACATGACGATGGAGGCCGCCCTGCCCTTGCTGGCCGCCAAGGCCGGCGCCGCGCCGAAGAAGAAGGCGCCCGCCAAGAAGGCCGCTGCGAAAAAGCCCGCGGCGAAGAAGGAGCCTGCGGCCAAGAAACCGGCTGCAACGAAGGCTCCCGCCAAGAAGGCTGCGGAAGCCGAATAAGACGAAACGCCCTCGTTCTCACGAACGGGGGCGTTTTTTCTTACCGCCCTGCAATCAGCTCGTTGCGGACGCGGCGTCCCAGAGGGTCGCGTCCGGGCCAGCTCTCGCCCACCGAAGCGTCGACCAGGGGCGTGCAGAAGCGTGACAGAATCATGCGCGGACGAATCCCGTTCAGACACACCTTGTCGCCCTCGCGCGCCCAGCGGGCGGTCAGGCGGCGTCCATCTGAAAACAGGGCGCTATAGGCGCCGTCGCGGTCGAACCAGTGTTTCACCCAGTTCCCGTCGGCATAGTAGGAAACGACGGTATTGCCGAACGCCGCGCTCATGGCGTCCGCCTCGCGGCCGCTGGACGCCCAGGCGCTTGTCGGCGCAGCCAGCATCACCGCGATCCATACGGCTACGCGCATTCGGCGTCCCTCTCCCAGTCCCGACGCGGGACCATACAGGCCGAAACGCTGGCGCCAAGCGGGCTGTTCCGAACAGAAATACTTGACTGAGGCGTAGGGCCTTCCATATACGGCCGCAGGCTCGGAACAGGACTGGCGATGCGCGCCGCCCGCTCGCCCACGAGGGGCGGTTCCGTCAGCTGAAGGCGTTTGCGAACGCTATCCTCCGTCCCTTCAGGACTGCATGACTGAATTCTCCAAGCTGGGCCTTTCGCCCACGACCCTTCAGGCGGTCGCCGATACCGGCTACACGACCGCCACGCCGATCCAGGAACAAGCCATTCCGGTGGCCCTGGCCGGACGCGACGTCCTCGGCATCGCCCAGACCGGCACCGGCAAGACGGCCGCCTTCACCCTGCCCATGGTCGATCGCCTGGCCTCGGGCCGCGCGCGCGCCCGGATGCCGCGCGCCGTGGTGCTGGCGCCGACCCGCGAACTGGCCGACCAGGTCGCCGAAAGCTTCGCCAAATACGCCAAGGGCACGCGCCTGAACTGGGTGCTGCTGATCGGCGGCGTCTCCATGGGCGACCAGGTCGCCGCCTTGAACAAGGGCGTGGACGTTCTGATCGCCACGCCGGGCCGTCTGCTGGACCTGTTCGATCGCGGCAAGATGCTGCTGACCGGCGTCGAGATGATGGTGGTCGACGAAGCCGACCGGATGCTGGACATGGGCTTCATCCCGGACATCGAGCGCATCTTCAAGCTGACGCCGCCGCGCCGCCAGACCCTGTTCTTCTCGGCCACCATGCCGCCGGAGATCACGCGCCTGACCCAGCAATTCCTCAAGGATCCGACCCGGATCGAGGTGGCGCGCCCGGCCACGACCGCCGACACAATCACCCAGCACATCACCCGCCTGCCGACCTCGGACCCCAAGGCCAAGCGCACCGCCCTGCGCGCCCTGGTCGAGCGCGGCGAGGTCCAGAACGGCATCGTCTTCTGCAACCGCAAGTCCGAAGTCGACATCGTCGCCAAGTCGCTTCAGGTCCACGGCTTCAACGCCGCGCCGATCCACGGCGACCTGGACCAGTCGTTGCGGATGAAGACCCTGTCCGATTTCCGCAGCGGCGAGCTGAAGCTGCTGGTCGCGTCCGACGTCGCCGCGCGCGGCCTGGACATCCCGGCCGTCAGCCACGTCTTCAACTATGACGTTCCGCACCACGCCGACGACTATGTCCACCGCATCGGCCGCACCGGGCGCGCCGGACGCCTGGGCGAGGCCTTCATGATCGTGACGCCCGCCGACGACAAGTCGTTGGACAAGGTGCTGAAGCTGATCAAGAAGGAGCCGGTCGAACTGCCGCTGGACGACATCGACTTCGCCTCGATCAAGGACCGCCCGCGCGACGACAGCCGCTCCAGCCGCGGCCGTGGGCGCGGCGAGCGCAGCGAACGCAGCCGCTCGCGCAAGTCGCTGGAGGCCGCGCCGGTCGAGGCCGTCGAGGTCAGCGAGATTCCCGCTGCGCCCGAGACGTCGACGCCGCAAGCCGGCGAAGCGCCGCGCCGTTCGCGCAGCCGCAAGAAATCCGAAGATCGCTCTCCCGCCGCCCAGACTGTCTCTAAACCCGCCGAGACTGTTCGCGGCAGCGCCTTTGGTGACGACGTGCCGGCCTTCCTGCGACGACCGGTCGTTTTTGCTGACTGACAGCCAGTTCCTAGTTTAACCCTGCGTTACGGAAGGCCGAGCTAACGTTCCGGCCTGAACTTCCCAGGGGCGCTCAAGGCATGGCCACTCAGGTCGACACCACGGTCCGCAGTCCGGAAGCCTATGCCCTGGCGCGCCGGGCGGTGGACGCCATGCAGGCGGCGGCGGTCTGGCCGACGCCGTTGAATTTCGAACTCTGGCTGCACTACCTCAGCGCGCCTGACAGCCCGCTGAGCCAGGAAATGGCGCGCCTGCTGTCCAGCGGCGCGCCGTTCACCGACACCACGGCCGAGATGCTGGCAGCCGAGTTCCTGCCGCGTAGCCGCCTCTCGGAAGAGATTCGTGACGCCGGCGTCGTCCTGAACCGCGAACTGGCGGCGGTGGCCGCAGCCATCGACAAGGCGCGCGAGAGCCAGGCCGACTATGGCGACACCCTGGCCCAGGCGGCCGACCGCATGGCCTCGGCGCCCGACACCGACAGCCTGGGCGTCATCGTCTCCTCGCTCAGCGACGCCACGCGGCGAATCCGTCGTCATACTTCGGCGCTGGAACGTCGTCTGGAATCTTCCAATCGCGAGGTCGTCAAGCTGCGCGACCACCTGGAGCAGGTCCGTCGCGACGCCATGACCGACGCCCTGACCAACTTGGCCAACCGCAAGGCGTTCGACGAACAACTGCAGCGCATGTGCGACGAGGCCGAGAGCGACGCGACCCCGATCGGACTGGCCCTGATCGACATCGACCACTTCAAGCGGTTCAACGACACCTGGGGCCATCAGACCGGCGATCAGGTGCTGCGCTATGTGGCCAGCGTCCTGGGCCGTATCGCGCGGGCGCCGCGCATCGCCGCCCGCTATGGCGGCGAAGAATTCGCCGTCATCTTCCCGCGCGAGACGGCGGGCGCGATCGAGGCCGCGCTGAACGCCGCCCGCGAAGAGATCGCTTCACGCAGCCTGCGCCGCCGTTCGACCAACGACGACCTGGGCGCCGTGACCATTTCCGTCGGCTTCGCGCTGCGCCGCTCCGGCGAAGCGGCGTCCCAGTTCCTGGAGCGCGCCGACGAGGCCCTCTACGCCTCCAAGCGGACGGGTCGCAACCGGGTCACCAACGCTGAGGCGGTCGCTTCCGCCGCCGCCTAAGCGGTTCCAGCAAACCCGTTTCCGCGCGAGCGCTCCCGCAGACGACCTCTGAGTCGCCCATCACAGCCGAATCGATCTTGACCGCGCCGGTGCGGCCGTCAGGATCGCGTCGACGCCCTTCCGGTCCGGTAGAGCGAACAGAATGGCCACCGGTGTCATAGGAGTTCCGAAATGCGCGCGCCCTTCTTGCCGACCCGTCGTCTGACGCTGATGGGCGGTCTGGCCCTGACCACGGCGGCGTGCGCCTCCTCTCCGGGTCGCGCGACGCTCCGCTCGCCTGCTGATCTTTGGACCTTCGACCGGCTGGACGAGATCGGCGGACACGCCGTCAAGGCGGAGGGCGGCCCCCGCCTGACGGATTCGCCCTGGGGTCAGGCCGCGTCCTTCGACGGCGTCGACGACGCTCTTTTCATCGAGAACCATCCCCTGGCCGGGGCGTCGCGCTTCACCTTCGAAGCCCTGTTTCGCCCCGACGGCGGGGCGCATGAGCAGCGCTGGTTCCACCTTCAGGAAACCCCGCCTCCTGACGCCGGACCCGACTGGCCCGGCACCCGCTTTCTGTTTGAAATCAGGGTCTTCGGCGAGCAATGGTGCCTGGACGCCTTCACCAAGGGGCCCGGCTACAATCACACCTTGATCTTCCCGGACAAATTGCACCCCGTCGGCGCCTGGGCTCACGTCGCTCAAACCTTCGACGGCGCGACCTACCGCAGCTACGTCAACGGCCGACTGGAAGGCGAGGCGCCGCTGGCCTTCAAGCCACAGGGCCCCGGAGCGTCCTCGATCGGATGTCGGTTCAATCGGGTCAACTACTTCAACGGCGCGGTGAGGGCGGCCGCCTTCTCTCGCTCCGCCTTGACGCCCGATCAGTTCGTCCTGCCGCGCCCCTGAAGGTCTAAGCGCTGAACAGAAGGCGCAGAAGGCTGCGAAAGATCAGGCCAAGCGTCATCACGCCGACCGTCGCGCCGACCAGAAACACCAGGCGGAAATGCCGGTGCAGAAAGTAGAGAATCTCGCCTGCCATCTGCGTCGCCCAAAAGGTTAACAACATGATGACACACGGTTAGGCGAACGCCCCAACAAGGATTCGTGATCAGACCAGCCGGCTCTGCACCAGGGCCGCCGCGATGAAGCTGGCGAACAGCGGATGCGGGGCGAAGGGGCGGCTGCGGTATTCCGGGTGGTACTGGACGCCGATGAACCAGGGGTGGTCCCGGCGCTCGACCGTTTCCGGCAGGACGCCGTCCGGCGACATGCCGGCGAAGAACAGCCCGCCCTTCTGCTCCACCGCCTCGCGGTAGTTGATGTTCACCTCATAGCGGTGTCGGTGGCGTTCGTTGATGTCGGTCTGACCATAGATCTCGGCGATCTTGGAGCCCGGCGCCAGGGTCGAGGCGTAGGCGCCCAGACGCATGGTGCCGCCCAGATCGCCGCCATGCTCGCGCTTGACGCGCTCATTGCCCTGGACCCACTCGGTCATCAGGCCGACCACGGGTTCATCCGCCGGGCCGAACTCGGTCGAGGTCGCCTTGGGGAAGCCCGCCAGGTTTCGCGCCGCCTCGATCACCGCCATCTGCATGCCGAAGCAGATTCCGAAATAGGGAATCTTGCGCTCGCGGGCGTAGCGCGCCGCCTCGATCTTGCCCTCCGCCCCACGCTCGCCGAAGCCGCCGGGCACGAGGATGGCGTGGGCGCCTTCCAGACGTTCGGCGCAGGCCTGCGGGTCGCCTTCGAAGGTGTCGGCCTCGACCCAGTCGATATTGACCTTGGCGTTGTTGGCGACGCCGCCGTGCTGCAGCGCCTCGATCAATGACTTATAGGCGTCCTTCAGCACAGTGTATTTGCCGACCACGGCGATGGTGACCTCGCCGTCCGGATGCAGGCGACGACGCACGATCTCGTTCCAGCCGGACAACTCCGGCGCCGGCGCATCATCCAGGCCGAAGTGGGCCAGCACCTGGGTGTCCAGACCCTCGCGGTGATAATCCAGCGGCACGGCGTAGATGTCGGCCGAGTCCATCGCCTGAATAACGCTGTCGGGGCGGACGTTGCAGAACTGGGCGATCTTGCGCTTCTCGTCGGCCGGGATCGGCGCCTCGCACCGGCACAGCAGGATATCGGGCTGGATGCCGATGGAGCGCAGCTCCTTGACCGAGTGCTGCGTCGGCTTGGTCTTCATCTCGCCGGCGGTCTTGATGAAGGGCAGCAGAGTCAGATGGACGAAGCACGACTGGCCCCGCGGCAGGTCCTGCTCCAGCTGGCGGATCGCCTCGAAGAAGGGCAGGCCCTCGATGTCGCCGACGGTGCCGCCGATTTCGACCAGGACGAAGTCCACATCCTCGCCCGCATCGGTCTTGGCCGGGTTGAGGCAGAACTGCTTGATCTGGTCGGTGACGTGCGGGATCACCTGGACGGTCGCGCCCAGATAGTCGCCGCGACGCTCCTTCTCGATGATCGTCTGATAGATGCGGCCGGTCGTGATGTTGTCCGACTTGGCCGCCGAGACGCCGGTGAAGCGCTCATAGTGGCCCAGGTCGAGGTCCGTCTCGGCGCCGTCGTCGGTCACGAAGACCTCGCCGTGCTGATAGGGGCTCATCGTGCCCGGATCGACGTTGAGATAAGGGTCCAGCTTACGCAGGCGGACCTTGTAGCCGCGCGCCTGCAGAAGAGCGCCGAGAGCGGCGGAAGCGAGGCCTTTTCCAAGAGAGGAAACCACGCCGCCGGTGATGAACACATAGCGAGCCATGGGCGGACACCTTACTCCATGATTCGTCCGGAGCGGAGAGGCCCTGAACGAATCCAACTGTTGATCAAAAGAAGAAAGCGCGCCTCGCGGCGCGCTTCCCCAAACTCGGGCGGCGACGCCCTTACTGGGCGGGCGCGCCCTGGCCGGCCGGCAGGCTGGCTTCCAGATCGTCCAGCGACGGCGCGGCCGGAGCGGCCGGGGTCGCCGGCGCGGCTTCCGGAGCGGCCGGAGCCGTTTCTTGCGGCTGGTCCAGCGCGATCGAGCCGACGGCGTCAGCGTCGATCACCGACCGCGACCCGCGCGCATAGTTGCCCGCGATCGTCAGACCGATGGCGCAGACGAAGAAGGCCACCGCCAGGAATGACGTGGTGCGGGTCAGCAGATTGCCCGCGCCGCGCGCCGTCATGAAGCCCGAAGGACCGCCGCCCATGCCCAGGGCGCCGCCCTCGGAACGTTGCAGCAGGATCACGGCCGACAAGGCGACCGAGATGATGATCATCGCGACGAGCAGAATGGTCTGGAGCATGGCGTCATTCATGTGGGCGCAGAAACGCGCCGATCAAGCGGCCGCCTCTAACACCGTTGCGGGTTTCGAGCAAACTGTCAGGCGGTCAAACCGCGCGGATGATGCCCAGGAAGTCTTCGGCCTTCAGCGAGGCGCCGCCGACCAGGGCGCCGCCGACCTCGGCCACGGCCAGGATCTCGGCCGCGTTCGACGGCTTGACCGAGCCGCCGTACAGGATCGGCGCGGCGCGGCCGCCCTCCCCCAGCCTGGCGATCATGGCCGCGCGCACGGCGGCGTGGACCTCTTCGATCTGCTCCAGCGTCGGCGTCAGGCCGGTGCCGATGGCCCAGACGGGCTCATAGGCCACGGCGAAAGCCTTGCCCGCCAGCGAGACCGGCAGCGAACCGGCGACCTGACGGCTGACGACCTCGACCGCCTGCCCGGCTTCGCGTTCCTGAAGCGTCTCGCCAATGCAGATGATCGGCTCCAGCCCGGCAGCCAGGGCGGCCTCGACCTTGGCGGCGACGTCGGCGTCGGTCTCCCCGAAACCGGCGCGACGCTCGGAGTGGCCGAGAATCACCAGGCCGGCGCCCGCATCGCGGACCATCCCGGCCGAGACCGAGCCGGTATAGGCGCCCGACGCCTTGGCGTGGCAGTCCTGCCCGCCGATTTCGACGACGCCGCCCTTCAGCGTCTGGGCCATCCGAGCGATCAGGGTGGCGGGCGGACACAGGGCGACGCGGCAGGCCGCAGCCTGTTCCTTCAGCGCCTTTGCGAGGGTTTCAGCCTCGGCCAGGCTCTCGCCCAGGCCGTTCATTTTCCAGTTGCCGGCGACCAGCTTCACAGATTGTTTCATGCGGCCTGTCTAGTGGCGACGGTCGCGGAAGCCAAGATGTCGTCAAGCCTCACTTGCGGCGGCGGCCCCGCACCCCCTATACGCGACCCTTGGCGCCCTTTCGACGCCGGCCCTCGTCAGGTTCTTCTTAGATGATCACGCTCTTCCGCAACTTCGCCAAGTCGAAATGGGCCGCCGGCCTGTTCGCCCTGATCATCCTCAGCTTCCTGATCGTCGGCGCGCAATCCGACATCTTCGCCAACCTGGGGCCGCGCCATATCATCAGCGCCGGCGACCGCAGCGTCGATTCCAACCAGTTCCGCGCCGACTTCGAGCGCGTGCGCGCCAATCTGCAGGAGCAGGCCGGCCGCCCCGTCAGCTATGACGACATGGTCAAGGAGAACCTGCATCAGCAGTATCTCGACAGCCAGACCCAACGTCTCGGCTTCCTGGACTGGGCCTATAAGGCGGGCATCCGTCCGGGCAAGGAGCTGGTGCTGGCCGAGATCCGCAAGATTCCGGCCTTCTTCAACCAGATCACGGGCCAGTTCGACCAAGACCTCTACGTTCAGGCCCTGGCCCAGCAGAACCTGACCTCCGAAATGCTCGAGCAGGACCTGCGCGACCAGTACGTCACCTCGCACGTCGGCTCGGCCGTCTTCGCTGGCCTGCAGGCCCCGCGCGTCTACGCCGCCCTGCTGGCGGGTCAGGCGCTGGAAACCCGCGACGGCCGCTGGTTCTCGGTGACTCAGGACATGGCCGGCCGCGCGGGCGCGCCGACCGACGCCCAGCTGACCGCCTTCATGAAGGAGAACGAGGCGCGCCTGCGCAGCCCCGAGTTCCGCATGATCTCCCTGGTGCTGTTCACGCCCGGCCCGAACGATCCTCGCCCGACCGTCACCGAAGAGCAGATCAACGAGCGTTATGAGTTCCGCAAGGCCGCCCTGGCCGACCCGGAAAAGCGCACCTTCGTCACCCTGACGGTTCCGACCAAGGAAGCCGCCGACAAGATCGCCGCTGACCTGCGCGCCGGCAAGAACCCGGCTGAGGTCGCCAAGGCCAACAACATCCAGCTGGGCGACTACAAGGCCACGCCGCAGGCCGCCGTTGGCGACCCCGCGGTCGGCGCCGCCGTGTTCGGCCTGGCTGTCGACCAGGTCTCGGCGCCGATCCAGGGCCGCCTGGGCTTCACCGTCGCCAAGCTGGCCGCCATCCAGGCCGGTCAGGCCGTGACGCTGGAAAGCGCCCGCCCCGCCCTGACCCAGGAGCTGCAAGCCGAAGCGGTCAAGGCCGCGACCTACGCCAAGGTCGAGCAGTTCGAGAAGGCCCGCCAGGAAGGCAAGAACCTGGCCGACGCCGCCGCGGCCGCCAAGGCCCGCGTCATCCAGCTGCCGCCCTTCACCCAGCAGGGCCAACTGCCCGACGGCCAGCCGATGAACGCCCCGCGTCAGGTTCTGGAAAGCGCCTACGCCCTGTCCAAGGGCGGCGAGAGCGACGTCATCGACGCCGGAGACGGTCAGTATTTCGCCGTCCGCCTCGACGACATCCGCCCCTCGGCCCTGCCCACGCTGGAAGAAGTGCGCGGCCCGCTGGGTCAGCAGTGGACCCTGCGTGAAAACGCCCGCCTGCTGTCGGCCAAGGCCGAACAACTGGCCGGCCGCGTCCGCGCCGGCGAGGAAATCGCCAAGGTGGCCGCCGAGGCCGGCGCCCAGCTGACCGTCCGCACCGGCGTGCAGCAGAGCCGCGAGTCGCAGGCCCAGGTCGGCGACGGCGTGCTGCGCGGCCTGTTCGGCCAGAGCAAGGGTCAGGTCTTCTCCGACGCCCAGTCGCAGACCGCCTTCGTGGTCGGCCGCGTCGACGCCATCCACGCCGCCGATCCGGCCCTGGCCGCACCGCTGGCCGAGCAGGCTCGCCCGCGTCTGACCGAAGAGCTGGCCAACACCCTGGCCGACCGCACCATCGCCGCCGCCGCAGCACGCACCAGGTCGCGCAACGACCCGGCCGCCGCCCTGCAAGCTCTGGGCGTCGAGACTCCGGTCGCGGCGGCTCCGGCTACGGCGCCTGCTCCCGCCAAGAAGTAATGCTGCAAGAACGCGACGCCTTCATCGCCGATCTGTCGGCGGGCCGCCCTCAGGTTTTGGTCCGCCGCCTGGTTGATGACCTGGAGACCCCCGTCTCGGCCTTCCTTAAGGTCGGGCACGGGCGGCGCTACGCCAGCCTGTTCGAGTCGGTCGAAGGCGGCGCCGTCAACGGCCGCTATTCCTTCGTCACCCTGTCGCCGGACGTGGTCTGGCGCTGTCGCGACGGCAAGGCGGAGATTGCGCGCGGCGCCGACGTCCTGGCCGACGTCTTCACCCCGGACGACAGGCCCGCGCTGGAGTCCCTGCGCGCCCTGATCGCGGCGACGAAGTTCGAGTTGCCCGCCGACCTGCCCCCGATGGCCGCCGGTCTGTTCGGCGTCTTCGGCTATGATATGGTGCGTCTGCTGGAGCCGCTGGGTCCGGCCAACCCCGACCCTCTGGACCTGTCCGACGCCGTCATGGCGCGTCCGGCCCTGGTCGCCATCTTCGATTCGGTGAAGCACGAGATCGTCCTGATCTCCGCCGCCTATCCCGACACGGCGGCCGATCCGAGCCAAGCCTACGCCGCCGCCGAGGCCCGGTTGGAGGATTTCGAGGACCGCCTGCGCGGCCCCCTGCCGATCCAGCGCGAGGTCGAGCCGGTTCCCGCGCCCGACTTCCACTCCCCCGTCGATGAGGCCGCCTTCGGTCGCATGGTGGCGCGAGCCAAGGACTACATCGCCGCGGGCGACATCTTCCAGGTCGTGCTGGCGCACCGCTTCTCGGCCCCGTGGAGCCAGGATCCGTTCGCCTTCTATCGCTCGCTGCGGCGCGGCAACCCGTCGCCCTATCTGTTCTTCCTCGACTATGTGGATTTCCAACTGGCAGGCTCCAGCCCGGAAATCTTGGTCCGGCTGAAGGACGGGCGCGTCACCATCCGCCCGTTGGCGGGCACCCGTCCACGCGGCGCCACGCCCGACCAGGACAAGGCGCTGGAGGTCGAACTTCTGGCCGATCCCAAGGAACGGGCCGAGCATCTGATGCTGCTGGACCTGGGCCGCAACGACGTGGGCCGCGTCTCGACGCCCGGATCGGTCGAGGTCACGGAAAGCTTTGTGGTCGAGCGCTACAGCCAGGTCATGCACATCGTCTCCAACGTCAACGGCTCGGCCGATCCCAAGCTGGACGCGGTGGACACGCTTCTGGCCGCCCTGCCCGCCGGCACCCTGTCGGGCGCGCCCAAGGTGCGGGCGATGGAGGTCATCGACGAGCTTGAGACCGAAAAGCGAGGCGTCGGCTACGGCGGCGGCGTCGGCTACATCTCGGCCAATGGCGAGGCGGACATCTGCATCGTCCTGCGCACCGCCATGTTCGCGAAGGGCCAGATCTTCGTTCAGGCCGGCGCCGGCGTCGTCGCCGACAGCGATCCCGCTGCCGAATACGCTGAAACCCTGGCCAAGGCCCGGGCGCCGATGAAGGCCGCCGGCGAAGCTTGGCGATTCACCGCGACCACGCGCGGCCAGGGTTCCGACGGCTAGGGATTGGAAACCATGGCAGCCTGGTCAAATGATATGCCTGGGCCCACGACCATGGTCCCGGCCAAAAGAACCGCCGTCGTCGCGGCGAAGGCGGCCGCCGCCAGCAGGCGCAGCGGTTTGGGCTGTTCGCTCGGCGCCTCGTTCAACAAGGCGCGGGCGTCACGGATGCATTCTACAGGGGTCAAGACGGATTTCTTCCGATGGCGATGCCCCTCTATCGCCCGGACAGCTTAACGTCCGCTTTCAATCGGCCCGCTTGCCTTCCATGTTTGGGCCGCCCTGCCTCCCCGTTCTCAAGAAGCCTTCGCCATGATCCTCGTCGTCGATAACTACGACAGCTTCACCTACAACCTCGTCCACTATCTCGCGGAGCTGGGCGCGCAGACGCACGTCGTCCGCAACGACGACCTGACGGTCGAGGAAGCCTGGGCCTTGCAGCCCGAGGCCGTTCTGCTGTCGCCCGGCCCCTGCGCGCCCGACCAGGCGGGCATCTGCCTGTCGCTGATCGAGACGGCCGCCGAGACCATGCCCATCCTCGGCGTCTGCCTGGGCCACCAGTCGATCGGCCAGGCCTTCGGCGGCGAGGTGGTGCGCGCCAAGACCCTGATGCACGGCAAGACCTCGCCTATCCTGCATGAAGGGCGCGGCGTGTTCGGCAGCCTGCCCTCGCCCTTCACGGCGACGCGCTATCATTCGCTGGCCGTGCGCCGCGAGACCCTGCCTGATGTGCTGGAGGTCACCGCCTGGACCGAGGACGGCGAGATCATGGGCCTGTCGCACCGCACGCGGCCGATCCACGGCGTCCAGTTCCACCCCGAATCCATCGCCACCCAGCACGGCCATGAGATGATCGCCAACTTCCTCGATCTGGCGGGCGTCAAGAGATTGGCGAACGTCTGATGGACAGCATAAAGCCCCTGCTGGCCAAGCTGGTCGACGGACAGGTGCTGAACCTGGATGAGGCCAAGAGCTTCTTCGCCGCCTGTCTGCGCGGCGAGCCGACCCCGTCACAGGTCGCCGCCGCCGTCACCGCCCTGCGCATCCGGGGCGAGACGGTGGACGAGATCGTCGCCTTCGCCAGCGCCATGCGCGAGGCCGCCCTGTCGCTGGAGCACCCGTTCGATCAGGTGATCGACACCTGCGGCACCGGCGGCGACGGCCAGCACACCTACAACGTCTCGACGGCGGCCGCCTTCGTTCTGGCGGGCGCCGGGCTGAAGGTCGCCAAGCACGGCAACCGCGCCATCAGTTCCAAGTCCGGCTCGTCCGACGTTCTGGCTGCGCTGGGCGTCAATCTGGACGCCACGCCTGCCCAGCAGGCGCGCGCGCTGGACCAGGCGGGCATCGCCTTCCTGTTCGCGCCGACCTATCACGGCGCCATGCGCCACGTCGGGCCGGTGCGCGGCGAGATCGGCTTCCGCACCGTGTTCAACCTGTTGGGGCCGCTGTGCAATCCGGCAGGCGCGACGCATCAGGTCATGGGCGTATATGACCTCGCCCTGCTGGAGCCTCTGGCCGAGGTTCTGGGCCGACTGGGCGCCAAGCGAGCCTGGACCGTCAACGGCCAGGGTCTGGACGAACTGACCACCACAGGCCCGACCGATGTGGCCGAATGGAAGGACGGCGCCGTGCGCCGCTTCACCGTCACGCCCGCCGACGCCGGACTGCCGCTGGCGACGCTGGACGATCTGCGCGGCGGCGACGCCGAGCATAATGCGGCGGCCCTGACCGCCCTGCTGGCGGGCGAGCGCGGACCCTACCGCGACATCGTCCTGCTGAACGCAGCCGCCGCCCTGGTGGTGGCCGAGCGGGTCGAAGACTTGAAATCGGGCGCTGAACTGGCCGCCGCCGTTATCGACGACGGTCACGCCGCCGCCGCCCTGGCTGAACTGGTGCGCGTCTCCCACGCGCCGATCGAAGACGAGGACGCCTGATGAGCGACGTTCTGGACCGCATCGCCGCCTACAAGCGCGAGGATGTCGCCGCCCGCAAGGCCGCCGTATCGCAGGACGCGATCGAGGCGCGCGCCCGCGAGGCCTCGCCCCCGCGCGGCTTCCGCGCCGTCCTGGCCCGCCGTTTCTCCGAGACCGGCCAACCGGCTCTGATCGCCGAGATCAAGAAGGCCAGCCCGTCCAAGGGCCTGATCCGCGCCGATTTCG
Organism: Brevundimonas olei; assembly: GCF_037055245.1. Classification (GTDB taxonomy): domain Bacteria; phylum Pseudomonadota; class Alphaproteobacteria; order Caulobacterales; family Caulobacteraceae; genus Brevundimonas; species Brevundimonas olei. The sequence goes on along the minus strand of NZ_CP146369.1, from coordinate 1,613,174 downwards.
ACCCGCCCGTTCTGGCCCAGGCCTATGAGCGCGGCGGCGCGTCCTGCCTGTCCGTGCTGACCGACGGGCCAAGCTTCCAGGGCGACGACGCCTATCTGACCGCCGCGCGTGCGGCCGTCGCCCTGCCCTGCCTGCGCAAGGACTTCCTGGTCGATGCGTGGCAGGTGGCCGAGAGCCGGGCGCTGGGCGCCGACTGCATCCTGATCATCATGGACATGGTGGACGACGCCCTGGCCGCAGACCTGCTGGCCGAGACGACCCGCTGGGGCATGGACGCCCTGATCGAGACGCACGACGCGGACGAGATGGCCCGCGCCGCCAAGCTGGTTCAAGGCCGCGACGACGCCCTGATCGGCGTCAACAACCGCTCGCTGCGGACCTTCGAGGTCGATCTGGCGACGACGGAGCAACTGGCGGCGCTGAGCCCCGACGGCGCGCTGCTAGTCGCCGAAAGCGGCCTGTTCACGCCCCAGGACGTAGCGCGAGTGGCGGATGCGGGCGCCCGCGCCCTGCTGGTCGGCGAAAGCCTGATGCGTCAGGCGGATGTGGAAGCCGCGACGCGAGCCTTGCTGGCCTAACCCCGCTCATCCCGGCGGACGCCGGGACCCAGTGCTTTGGCCACGGTCACGGGCTCAACCACGGTAACGCCCGCACAATTGGCCAAAAACTGCGGGCGAGGTTCTTACTGGGTCCCGGCGTCCGCCGGGATGAGCGGGTGTGAGGTAATCAGCCCGCCTTCGCCGCAATCACCCGCAGCACGGCGTCCGCCGCCAGTTCCGACGGGTCCGGCCCGCCGCGTCCCATCAGGTCCAGCGCCTCGGTCTGGCGACGCGCCTGATCGGCCGCCGCCTCGGGATCGGTCAGCAGCCGCCCGACCGCCTTGGCCAGCGCCTGCGGCGTCGCTTCGTGCTGGATGAACTCCGGCGCGATGGCCTCGTCGGCGGCGATGTTGAATAAGGTGATGTGCTTGGCCGTCACCAGCCGTTTCATCAGCACATAGCTCAGCCCGTCGATCTTATAGGCGATGACCATCGGCGCCCCCGCCAACGCCAGTTCGGTGGAGACCGTGCCGCTGGTGGCCAGGGCGGCGTTTGCGGCCTTCATGGCGTCGTACTTGTCGGCCTCCTGCACCACATGGGCGCGGAAGGGCCAAGCGGCGACCCGCCCCGCCACGTCGGCGGCTACCGTGCCCGCCGCGACGACAGCGACCTCCAGCCCCGGAATCTTCGCCTTCAACTGCTTCACCGCCTGCTCATAGACAGGCGTCATGCGCGTGATCTCGCTGGGGCGGCTGCCCGGCAGGACCAGCAGCAGCGGCGCATCCGCCGCTATGCCTCGCGCCGCGCGAAAGCGGGCGCCGTCGGCCCCCGCCATGTCGACGTGCAGCGCTTGCGAACCCACGACCGTCGTCGGCAGGCCCGCCTTCTCGAACCACGGCGCGTCCAGCGCATAGAGGGCCAGCAGGTGATCCACCGCCCCCGCCAGCGTCTTCGCCCTGCCCGGCCGCGAGGCCCAGACCTGCGGCCCGACGTATTTGATCAGCGGCGTCTTCGGCGAGGCGGCGCGGATCGCCTGAGCCACGCGGATGGTGAAGCCCCAGCTGTCGATCAGCACCACGGCGTCCGGCTTTTCCGCCGCCGCCAGCGCCGCCGTCTCGACCACCCGTTTCTTGACCCGGCCATAGGCCTTAAGGCCCTCGATCCAGCCCAGGATCGACAGTTCAGCAATATCGAAGGGACTGGCGACTCCCTCGGCCGCCATCTTCGGACCGCCGACGCCCACGAAGACCACGTCCTTGCCCAGCCGCGCCTTCAGCGACCGGGCCAGCCCGGCGCCCAGCGCATCGCCCGACGCCTCGGCCGCCACCAGCATGACCTTCAACGGACGGCTCATCTCTCGACTCCCCAGACGAACAGGCCCAGACGGTCGGCCGCCTCGACCAGACCTTCGTGGTCGATGACGATCAGCCGTCCCTCGAACCCGCCGATCCCGGCCAGGCCCGCAGCGGCGGCCAGTTCGACCGTCGTCGGTCCGATAACGGGCATGTCGACGCGCAGATCCTGTATCGGCTTGGGCGCCTTGCCCAGCGCGCCGCGCGCAAAGCCCGGCGAGCCGCGCAGATCGGCGGGCAGGCCAGCCACGCGCCGCAGCATCTCGTCCGTGCCTTCCTGCGCCTCGACCGCCAGCACCAGTCCGTCGCAGACGACCGCGCCCTGACCAATGTCCAGTTCACCTGATTTTTCAGCGACGTGCAGCGCCTTCTTCAGGTCCGCCAATTGCTCCGCCGTCGGCGCCACACGGCCCAGCGCGCCCGCCGCCAGCATCTCGCCGCCCAGAAGATCGTCCGCGCCCTCGACGGCGAAGCCTTCATCCTCGAACACCGACAGGATCTTGCGTAGCAGGGCGTCGTCGCCCTTGGACGCGGCCGCGATGATGCCCGGCAGCAGGGACGCGCCCTTCAGATCGGGCTTCAGCGTCTTGAAGTCCGGTCGATTGACGTAGCCCGCCAGACAGACCGCGCGGCAGCCCTCGGCGCGCATGGCCTTCACGATCTTGCCGATCTCGGCCATGCTGAAGTCCTGTCCCGGCCAGCGGTGCAGGTGGGCGTCGGCGAAGCCCTTCAGGCGAATGATGAAGACCTCGCGCCCCTCCGCCTCGCAGCGCTGGGCGACGCGGATAGGCAGATCGCCCGAACCCGCGATCAGGGCCAGCTTGGGGGCCTCGATCATTCCGCGCTCGGCAGGCACAGCGGGCGCTTGCCGCCGTCACGAATGAAGGCGGTGATCTCCATGATCTCGGGCAGGTCGGCGTAGTTCGCCTCGACCCGATCCAGACGCTCGGCGAAAACGCCTTCCCCCTCGAACAGGTCGCGATAGGCGGCCAGCAGGCGGCGCACCGCGTCCTTGCCGTAGCCCTTGCGCTTCAACCCGATCAGGTTGAGGCCGTGCAGGCTGGCGTGGTTGCCCCAGACAGAACCGTAGGGGATGACGTCGCGCGTCACGGCGGCCAGACCGCCGACGATGGCGCCCTGCCCCACTCGGCCGTTCTGGTGGATGGCGCACAGGCCGCCGAGGAACACCCTGTCGCCGACATGGACGTGACCGCCCAGCGTGGCGTTGTTGGCCATGGTGACGCTGTCGCCGACCACGCAGTCGTGGCCCACGTGGGCGCCGGTCATGAACAGGTTGTTCGAGCCGATGCGGGTGACGCCCGATCCCTGCGACGTGCCCCGGTTGAAGGTGCAGTATTCGCGGATCAGGTTGTTCTCGCCGATCTCCAGCCGCACCGGCTCGCCCTTGTAGCCGCCGTGCTGCGGATCGCCGCCGATGACGGCGAAGGGATGGATCGTCGTGTTGGCGCCGATGCTGGCGTCCTGCTGGATCACCACATGACTGACCAGACGCACGCCGGAGGCCAGCGCCACGCCCGGCCCCACGGTGCAGAACGGGCCGATCTCGACCCCGTCCGCCACGGTCGCCGAGGCGTCGACGACGGCGGTCGGGTGGATGGTCACTGAGCTGGCTCCGCCACGGTGACGACCATGGCCATGAACTCGGCCTCGGCGGCCAGTTTGCCGTCGATGAAGGTCTCGCCGCGGAACTTGTAGGCGTCGCCGCGCGCCTTGATCACCTTGACCTCCATGCGCAGCTGATCGCCCGGACGCGCGGGCTTGCGGAAGCGCACGCCGTCGATCGACATGAACATGATGACCTTGTCGGCCACCGCCACGTCCAGCGACTTGGACATCAGCAGGGCGCCCGTCTGGGCCATGGCCTCGACGATCAGCACGCCCGGCATGACCGGGTCGATCGGGAAGTGGCCGGGGAAGAAGGGCTCGTTATGGGTGACGTTCTTGATGCCGACGATCGAGGTCGCCGCCACGAAGTCCTGTGCCTTGTCGACCAGCAGGAAGGGATAGCGGTGCGGCAGGCGACGCATCACCTCGGCGTAGTCGATGTTGTTGTCTTCGCTCATTCTTTCGATTCCTTCGCGCCCTTCTTCTGGGACGCCTGTTTGGACAGCCAGACCGTCTCGCGCAAGAACTGGCGGATGGGCTTGGCGGGATAGCCGGACCAGGTCTCGCCCGGCGGAATGTCGGCCAGGACGCCGCCGCCGGCCGCGACGCGCGCGCCCTCGCCGATGGTGATATGGTCGCCCACGCCCGCCCGGCCGCCGAAGATGCAGTTGTCGCCGCTGGTCACCGAACCCGAGATGCCGGTGTGCGCCGCCATCAGGTTGTTGCGGCCGATAACACAGTTGTGGCCGATCATGACCAGATTATCGATCTTGGTGTTCTCGCCGATGACGGTGTCGTTATAGGCGCCTCGGTCGATGCAGGAGTTGGCCCCGACCGTCACCCCGTCCTGCAGGATGACGCGGCCCAGTTGGGGAATGTCCACCGGTCCGGCCTTCGATCCGGCGGCGCCGAAGCCCGCCTCGCCGATCCGCGCGCCCGCCAGAAGCTTCACCCGGTCGCCCAGCAGGGCGAAGCCCACGGTGACGCCCGGGCTGATCAGGCAGTCGCGGCCGATCTGGACGCCGGGCCCGATGACGGTGTTGGCGCCGATGCGGCTGCCGCGTCCGATGCGGACGCCCTCGCCCAGGATGACGCCAGGCTCGACCACCACGGTGTCGTCCTCAGCGGCCTCGGCGGCGGTGATGGCGCGATCCAGACGGATCGGTCGGTGCAGCAGGGCCGACGCCCGCGCCCAGGCGGCCTGAGCCTCGTTTGATACGATGACGGCGGCGTCAGCCGGCGCCGCATCAAGCGCCGACGGCGGCACGATCACGCATCCCGCCTTCGTCTGCGCCAAGGCGGCGGCGAACTTGCGGTCGCCCAGAAACGCAATCGCGCCCCGGTCCGCACTGGACAGGGGCGCGACGGCCGAGATGACGACCTCGCCGCCCCGGACCGCCTCCCCGCCGATGTGCTCGGCGAGGGCGGCGACCGTCAGGGACGACAGGGTCTGGAAGAACCTCGGATCGGGCATGGCCCGCCTTAGGATTGCGGCTGGGCCGGAACCGGCATGCGGTTGAAGCTCAGGGTCGGCAGTTGGGCGTTCAGGCGCTGGATGACGATATCCGTCACGTCCATGGCCGGGTTCATGATGAAGACGCTCTCGCGGTCGATCATGATGCCGCAGCCCTTCTCCTGATAGACGGCGACCAGCAGGGGCTCGATAGCCTCCGAGATCTTGCGGCGCTGTTCCGCCAGGGTGTAGCGCAGCTCGTTGTCGCGCGTGCCTTCCAGTTGCTGGGCTTCCTGGATGCGGGTCTGCAGGGCCTGACGGCGCTGGTTCATCTGGTCGGCCGGGATGGTCGCCTGGCCCTGCTGCAGGGCCTGGGCCTCGGTCTGGATGGCGGTGGCGTAGGGCTGGAGTTCGCCCTGAACTTCCTGCGCCAATTGCTCCATGCGGGTCTGGACGGCCTGACCGGCGGTCGATTGAGCCAGAACGCGCTGGTTGAAATAGACGCAGACGCCGGGGATGGCAGGGCCGGGGTTGGCCGGACCTTGCGATTGGGCCAGGGCGGCCGAAGCGGTCAGCGAAGCGAGGGCGAAGGCGCCGATAGCGATGAGTTTCATAATCTAGGCCTTGGTGGCGGCGGTCAGACCGCGGTTAGAATTGGGTGGAAGTCGAGAAGCGGAAGGTCTCGGTCTTGTCGTAGTCTTCGCGATTCAGAACCTTGGACAGGTCGAAACGGATCGGCCCCATCGGCGAGCGCCAGTGGATGCTGACGCCGGCGGCCGCGCGCAGCGACAGCTCATCGACGATGTTGGGGTTACGCAGCCCCGTCGCCGGGTCGACCAGATAGCGATCGTCCAGCTTGCCGATGGTGCCGAAGTCCGCGAACAGCGAGGTCTTGATGCCGTACTCGTCGGGCAGATAGTTCGGCACCGTCAGTTCAACCGTGCCGATGGCGTAGAAGTTGCCGCCCAGGGCGTCGGTCGTGGTCAGGTCGCGCGCGCCCATGCCCGCCGTCTCGAAGCCGCGGAAGGTGTTGCCGCCCTTGAAGAAGCGGTCGTTGATGCGGATCGGGTCGCCGTTCCAGCCGCTGACATAGCCGGTCTGGCCCTGAACGCTGACCACCCAGTTGGGGCGGATGCCATAGTACCAGGAAGCGTCGGCCTCGGTCTTGATGTAGTTCACGTCGCCGCCGATGCCGGCGAAGTCCTGACGCAGCGACGCGGTCCAGCCGCGCGTCGGCCGCACCGGGTCGTTCAGGCGGTTCACCAGCAGGGTGTAGCCCGCCGAGGAGTTGATGTAGGAGCCCGCCTGGTCGCACAGCGCCGACGAACCGGCGCCCACGCCGCCGCAATAGCCGAACGGAATGACGACTTCGTCGCTCTTCAGGAAGTAGCGGGTGCTGAAGGAGGCGTAGCCGTTCAGCGGATAGGTGATGCGCACCCCGCCCCCGGTCGAGCGATAGTCATACGACGAGTATTTGCTCAGGTCGTAGCGCATGTGGAACAGGTCGAAGCCCGCCCGCACGTCGCGTCCCAGGAATTTCGGCTCGGTGAAGCGGAAGTCGATCTGCTGACGCAGCGAGCCCCACTCGGCGCGCGCCACGACGTTCTGGCCGCGACCGCGGAAGTTGCGCTCGGTGATGCCCAGGTTCAGCACGAAGGAGTCGACCGAGCTGAAACCCGCCCCGACCGACAGTTCGCCGGTGGGCTGCTCTTCCACGGTGACGTTGACGACCGAACGGTCCGGCGCGCTGCCGCGCGTCTCCTCGATCTTGACGTCCTTGAAGAAACCCAGGGCGCGCAGGTTGTTGCGCGAACGCTCGACCAGGGAGCGGTTGAAGGCGTCGCCCTCGCCCACCATCAACTCGCGGCGGATGACCGTGTCCAGGGTGCGGGTGTTGCCAACCACATTGATGCGGTCGATGTAGACGCGCTGACCTTCGCGGACGTTGAAGGTGACGTTGACGGTGTCGGTCTCGGGATCGGCGCGATAGGTCGGGTTGATCTCGACGAAGGCGTAGCCGGCCGAACCGGCGGCGAAGGTCAGGGTGTCGACCGCCGCCTGGATGCGGTCGCTCTCGTAGAGGTCGCCCGAGCGGATCGGCAGCAGCATCTGCAGGAAGTCGGCGTTCAGACGGTCGTTCTCGGTGACGACCTTGATCTCGCCGAAGTTGTAGCGATCGCCCTCATCCACCGTGACGGTCAGGCCGAAGGCGCTGTTGTCCGGCTTCAGCTCGGCCACGGAGGACAGGATGCGGAAGTCGTAATAGCCGCGGTTGGTGTAGAATTTCCGCAGCTGCTCGCGATCGTAGTCGATCCGGTTCGGATCATAGTTGTCGTTCGAGCTGAACAGACGCCACCAGGCCGACTGCTTGGTGACCATGACCTGACGCAGGTCGCTGTCCGAAAACGCGGTGTTGCCCAGGAAGGTGACGGCGGCGATGCCGGTTTCGGGCCCTTCATCGATCTCGAACACCACGTCGACGCGGTTCTGCTCCAGCTGGACCAGCTTGGGCGTCACCGTCGCCGAGATGCGGCCGGACAGACGATACAGCTCGACGATCTTGCCGACGTCTTCCTGAACCCGCGCGCGGGTGTAGATGCCGCGCGGACGAATGGTCACTTCATCGCGCAGCTTCTTCTCGGCCAGAGCCTTGTTACCCTCGAAGGTCACCTGGTTGATGATCGGGTTCTCAGCGATCTCGACGATCAGGTCGCCATTGGCCTGAAGGCCGATCTGCACATCCGCGAACAGGCCCGTGCGCGACAGGGTGCGAACCGCCACGTCGATGGTCACGGCGTCGATGGTGTCGCCAGGCTGGATCGGCAGATAGGACAGCACCGTCGTCTGATCGATGCGTTGATTGCCCCGCACCAGGATGCGGTTGACCAGGGCGCGCTCGGCTTCCGGCTGCGCCATCTGCACCTGCGGCGTCTGGGCGGCGGCCGTCGGCGCAGGAGCCGTCTCGGCCTGGGCCAGGGCCGGTTGCGCCAGTCCGGCGGCGAAGGTCAGGGCCAGGGCGCTGACCCCGAGAATGCGGCCAGGAGTCTGGGTCATGAGGCGACTGTCGTTTTGATTCATGCGGGATACCATCGGGGGCTGGCGTCGGCTCACGAGACGAGCCCGCCGAGGAATTTGAAGAGATTGAGCTTCTGCAGATCGTTCCAGGTCGCGAACAACATCAAACCCGCCAGCAAAGCAAGACCGACCCGATATCCCGCTTCCTGAACACGGGCGGCCATCGGACGGCGCGCCACGGCTTCATAAGCGTAGAACAGCAGGTGCCCCCCATCCAGAACGGGAATAGGCATCAGATTAAGAAAGCCGATTCCGACCGAAAGTATGGCCGCGAAGCTGGTCAGCGTCAGCAACAGATTGCGGACAATGGCCCAGGGTTCGGGATTGGCCGCCACGGCGGCGTTGGTCAGGGCGCCCGAAGCCTTGGCGATGCCCAGCGGGCCGCTGAACTGGTCGCCCGACTCACGCCCCGTGAAGATGCGGCCGATATAGGTCAGGGTCGTGTTCAGGATGGCGCCGGTTTCGCGCACCCCCTGCCCCACGGCCGCGACGGGGCCATAGCGGACGTGGCGGATCTCATTCCGGTTCGAGCCCAGGGCCAGGCCGATGCGGCCGACGGTGACCCGACCGGCGATGCGATCCGTCTCGACCCGGCGTTCCGGCGTGGCCGTCAGTTGCACAGCCTGGTCCCCGCGCTCCACGGTGAAGCGCACCGGATCGCCGCTGCTCAGGGCCACGACGCGCGTCACCTCGCCGCCGTCGGAGATCAGCTTGCCGTTCACATGGGTGATCAGATCGCCCGGCAGGAAGCCCGCCTGCGCCGCCGGCGACTGAGGCTGGACCTCCATCACCCGCGCGGGCCTGAGTTCGACGCCCACCAGGCTGAACAACAGGGTGAAGATGAAGATGGCCAGGACGAAGTTGGCGAACGGCCCGCCCGCCACGACCAGGGCGCGCTGCCACAAAGGCTTGAAATAGAGGTAGTCGCGCTCGGCGCCCGGTCCGTGCTCGGCCGTCACAGCCTTTCGCAACGCCTCCAGACCCGCGCGATCGGGCACGCCCGTCGCATCCAGATCGCCGGAAAACTTCACATAGCCGCCCAGCGGCAGCCAGCCGAGCCGCCACTCGACGCCATGTTTGTCGGTCCGGCGGAAGATCGCGCGCCCGAAACCGATGGAGAAGCGGTCCATCTTCACCCCGAAGGCGCGCGCCGTCAGGAAGTGGCCCAGCTCATGCACCGTCACGACAAGCGTCAGCACGAGCAGGAACGGCACGACATAGGTCAGAACCTGGCTGATCACGCCTATCATGCCGTTCGTATCTCCTCAGGCCGCGATGTTCAGCGATGCGATGACGTCGCCCGCGATCCGTCGCGCCTCCGCATCGACCGCCAGGGCCGCGTCGCAGGCATCGTCGGAACCGCAAGACACGCCCGCGCCCGTCGCCTTCTCAAGGGTGTCGGCGACGACTGCGGCAATATTGAGAAAGCCCAGCCGCCGGTCAAGGAACGCCAGGGCCGCCACCTCATTGGCCGCGTTGAACACGATGGGGGCCGATCCGCCCGCCGCCAGGGCCTCGCGCGCCAGGCGCAGGGCCGGAAACCGCGTCTCGTCCGGGGCCTCGAAGGTCAGCCGCCCCAGGGCCGCCAGGTCCAGCCTGGGCGCCGGCCAGGCCAGACGGTCCGGCCAGGACAGGGCGCAGGCGATCGGCGTCCGCATGTCCGGCGCCCCCATCTGGGCCAGGGTCGAACCATCCACATACTCCACAAGGCTGTGGATGATCGATTCCGGGTGCACCACCACGTCGACACGCTCGCCCGGTATGTCGAACAGATAGGCCGCCTCGATCAGCTCCAGCCCCTTGTTGGCCATGGTGGCGCTGTCGACCGAGATCTTGGCGCCCATGCTCCAGTTCGGATGGGCCACGGCCTGTTCCGGCGTGATCCGCGTCATGGCCGCGCGCGGCAGGGTGCGGAACGGCCCCCCCGAAGCGGTCAGAACCAGCTTGGACACCCGCTCCGGCGCCTCGGCCGGAAACACCTGGAAAATGGCCGAATGCTCGGAATCCACCGGAATCAGCCGCCCGCCGCTTCGTCGGACCCGCTCGATCAGCGCCGGGCCGCAGCAGACCAGGCTTTCCTTGTTCGCCAGAGCCAGGGTCGCGCCCGTCCCCGCCGCCGCCCACGCCGAGCGCAGGCCCGCCGCGCCGACGATGGAGGCCATGATCCAGTCGGCGGGCCGCACGGCCGCCTCGACGATGGCGTCCGGCCCGGCCGCCGCCTCGACCCCGGTTCCCGCCAGGGCGTCGCGCAGTTCGTTCAAGCGCGCCGGATCGGCCGTCACGGCGATACGCGGCCGCCACCGGCGGGCCTGTTCAGCCAGACGGGCGATGTTGGCGCCGCCGGTCAGGGCCTCGACCTCGAACGCGGCCGAGCCCGCGCCTTGCGCCTGCTCCATCAGGTCCAGGGTCGAAGAGCCCACCGATCCGGTCGAGCCCAGGACAGAGACGCGCCGCGCGATCATGCCGCCCGCTCCAGCATCAGAACGATCAGACGCCCCGCCGACACCACGACCACGGCGAACATCAACCCGTCGACACGGTCCAGCAGACCCCCGTGGCCGGGAATCAGATTGCCCGCGTCCTTAACCCCGAAGCGCCGCTTCAGCGCCGATTCCCACAGGTCGCCGCCCATGGTGGCCAGGGCCGCCGCCAGCCCCAGAACCCCGCCCCAGAAGGCGTTGAGCAGGCCCATGTCCAACCAGCCCGCCATGGCGGCGCCGGCGATCATTCCGGCGGTCAGGCCGCCGATGAAGCCCGACCAGGTCTTGTTCGGCGAAAAGCGCGGCCACAGCTTGGGCCCGCCGACGAAGCTGCCGACCAGATAGGCCAGGATGTCGGCCGACCAGGCCACGGCGAAGACCAGCACCGTCCAGTACAACCCCTGGACCTCGTGCAGGTCGCGCAGCCAGATCAGCAGGATGCAGGGCCAGCCGAGGTAGAGCACCCCATAGGCCGTATCCAGCAGGGACTCGCCGCGCGTGCGGGCGAACAGGCCCGCCGCAAGGGCGCCGAACACCATCAGCACCAGGGCCAGGGAAATCTGTCCAACGTGGGCCGCGATCACCGCCACGACCAGGGCCAGGGCTACGCTGACCCCAATCGGGCGCCAGAGGTTCGGCGCGCACATCCGCGCCCACTCGAAGGCCAGCAGCACCGCCCCCGCGACCACCAGGGCGCAGAACCAGTCGCCGCCCGCCCAGGTCGCCAGGACCGCCGCCGGCGCCAGCACGACCGCCGAAGCGGCGCGCAGGGCAATATCCCGAGGCTTCAACGCCATATCAGCCCGCCGCCTCGCCATAGGCCGTGTCCATGACCTCGCGTCCGCCGTAGCGACGCTCGCGGCAGCCGAACTGGGCGACGGCCTCGGCCAGGGCTTCGGCTCCATAGTCGGGCCACAGAATCTCCTGGAACACCATCTCGGCGTAGGCGGCTTCCCACAGCAGGAAATTGGACAGACGCTGTTCGCCCGACGTCCGCACGATCAGATCGACCGGCGGCGCGCCTGCTGTGGACAGGCCGGCGCCCAGCGCCTCTTCGTCCACGACCACCTCCTCGCCCGCTCGGGTGCGATCGACCAGCCGCTGCGCGGCCTCGACCAGATCCGCTCGTCCGCCGTAGTTGAAGGCCACCTGCAGCAGGAATTTCTCATTGTGCGCCGTCTGGGCCTCGGCTCGCGCGACGATGGCGGCGATATCGTCCGGCAGGCCCTTGCGACGGCCCAGCACCTTCACCCGCACGCCTGCGGCGTCCAGCCGGTTCAGGTCGCTGCCGACAAAGGCGCGGACCAGGCCCATCAGGTCGGACACCTCGTCGGCCGGGCGGCTCCAGTTCTCGGTCGAGAAGCCGAACACCGTCAGGCATCGCACGCCCAGCTCCGGTGCCGCCTTGATCGTGCGGCGCAGGGCCTGGACCCCCTCGCGGTGGCCCACGGCGCGCGGAAGGCCCCGCCGCTGCGCCCAGCGGCCGTTGCCGTCCATGATCAGGGCGACGTGACGAGGCCCCTTTGCAGGCGCCGTGGCGACGGGCTCGGCCGACATATGGGACCTTCCTTGGACAGGTCTGACGACGTCGTCAGACCTGCATGATCTCGACTTCCTTGGTCTTCAAGGTCTCGTCGATGCGCTTGATGGCGGCGTCGGTGTCCTTCTGGACCTCGGCTTCCATCTTCTTCTGTTCATCCTGGCTGATCTCGCCGGCCTTTTCAGCCTTCTTCAGCTCGTCGTTGGCGTCGCGGCGCACGTTGCGCACGGCGACCTTCTTGTCCTCGGCGTATTTGCCGGCCAGCTTGACCAGGTCCTTGCGGCGCTCCTCGGTCAGCGGCGGGATCGGAATGCGCAGGGTCTGGCCGTCCACGACGGGGTTCAGGCCCAGGCCGGCGGCGCGGATCGCCTTCTCGACCGAGACCACCATTCCCTTGTCCCAGACGCTGACCGAGATCATGCGCGGCTCGGGCACGCTGATGGCCGCCACGGCCGTCAGAGGCGAGGTCGCGCCATAGGCTTCGACCACGACCGGCTCCAGCAGTCCGGCGTTGGCGCGCCCCGTGCGCAGGCCGGCGTAGTCATCCTTCAGCGCGGCGACCGACTTGTCCATTCGGTCGCGGAACGTCTTGAGATCGGGTTTGGCCATGGCGAATATCCTTGGTCCTGTCGTTGAATGGCGAAGCCGCTCAGGCGGGCTTGTTGGTGATGACGGTGAAAGTGCCCTGCCCCGTCAAGGTCTTGTGCAGCGAGCCTTCCTCACGAATCGAGAAGACCACGATCGGAATGCCGCTGTCTCGCATCAGGGCGATGGCCGAGGCGTCCATGACGCGCAGGTCCTTGGCCAGAACATCCTGATAGGTCAGCGAGTCATAGCGGGTGGCCGTCGGGTCCTTCTTCGGATCGGCGGTATAGACGCCGTCGACGCTCGTGCCCTTCAGCAGGGCGTCGCAGCCCATTTCAGCGGCGCGCAGGGCGGCGCCGGAGTCCGTGGTGAAGAAGGGGGCGCCCACGCCCGCAGCGAAGATCACCACACGGCCCTTTTCCAGGTGACGCAGGGCGCGGCGGCGGATGTAGGGTTCGGCGATCGCAGCCATCGGAATGGCGCTCTGGACCCGCGTGTCGACGCCGATCTTCTCCAGCGCGCCCTGCATGGCCAGGGCGTTCATGATGGTGGCCAGCATGCCCATGTAGTCGGCGTTGGCGCGGTCCATGCCCTCGGCGGCCTTGGACAGGCCCCGGAAGATGTTGCCCCCGCCGATGACCAGGCAGATCTCGACGCCCTGGCGCGCCACGGCGGCGACCGCGGCGGCGACCACGTCCACGGTCTTCATGTCGATGCCGTAGGGCTGATCGCCCATCAGCACCTCGCCCGAGACCTTCAGCAGGACGCGCTTGTAACGAAACTCGGAGGGGGCGTCGGGCATGGTCAGGGGTCCGTGGATACAGGGAGTTGGCATCCGCGCGAGGTGAATCGGCGGCTCATCATAGACGAAGGGCGCGTCAGCCTTCAAAGCCGAACGCGCCCTTTTGAAATTTCTTCCCTTTCGGGAAGAGGTTTCGAGTTAGTTGCCGCCCGTCATCGAGGCGACTTCCGACGCGAAGTCGGGGGATTCGACCTTCTCGACGCCTTCACCCAGCGCCATGCGGACGAAGCCCGCCAGCTTCAGCTCGGCGCCCAGCTCCTTGCCGGTGTTGGCGACCAGTTGTTCGATGGTCACGTCCGGGTCCATGACGAACGGCTGCTTGGTCAGCACCACGTCCTTCTGGAACTTGGCGATCTGGCCCGAGACGATCTTCTCGATCATGTTTTCCGGGCGGCCTTCTTCCTTGGCCTTTTCGATCAGAACGGCGCGTTCCTTCTCGATCGCGGCCGGATCCAGGTCCGAGGTGTCCAGCGCCAGCGGAGCCGTGGCCGCCACGTGCATGGCGATCTTACGGCCCACTTCGCGCAGGGCTTCCTTGTCGCCCGCGCCTTCCAGGGCGACCAGCACGCCGATGCGGCCGACGCCCGGCGACACGGCGTTGTGGACGTAGGTCGAAACCACGCCTTCACCGACCGACAGGCGAGCCGCGCGACGCAGCTGCATGTTCTCGCCGATGGTGGCGATCAGGTTGGTGACTTCGTCCTGAACCGTCTTGCCGTTTTCCAGGGTCGCGCCGTGAATGGCGTCGACGCCCTCGTGGTGCAGGCCCAGTTGAGCGAATTCCTTCGCCGCCGACTGGAACAGGTCGTTGCGGGCGACGAAGTCGGTTTCGGCGTTGAACTCGATGGCCGAGGCGACTTCGCCCTTGCCGTCTTCGCGCACGGCGACGGCCACCAGGCCCTCGGCGGCGACGCGGTCGGCCTTCTTGGCGGCCTTGGACAGACCCTTGGCGCGCAGCCAGTCGATGGCCGCTTCGATGTCGCCGTTGTTCTCAACCAGCGCCTTCTTGCAGTCCATCATGCCGACGCCCGAACGCTCGCGAAGCTCCTTCACGAGGGCGGCAGTGATCTCGGCCATGTCTTTCTCCTGAAATTCAAAATGGGCGGCCGGACTGTTTAGCCCGGCCGCATGTCAAGTTGACGTCGGTCCGGCGCGCGGCGGCGCCGGAATGCTTCGTCCTTAGCCTTCGACCTTCTCGGCCTCGGCGGCGACCAGCTCTTCAGCCGCGCCTTCGGCGCCGGCCGGAGCGGCTTCAGCCTCGGCTTCAACCACGACGGCTTCGCGCAGGGCCGGCTCCACCGGAGCTTCCGAAGCCCCCAGGTCGATGCCCTGAGCGGCGGCGCCGGCGGCCAGGCCGTCCAGGACGGCGTCGGCGATCAGGTCGCAGTAGGTCTGGATGGCGCGGGCGGCGTCATCGTTGCCCGGCACCGGATAGGTGATGCCGTCCGGATCCGAGTTGGTGTCCAGGATGGCGATAATCGGGATGTTCAGCTTGCGGGCTTCCTGGATCGCGATCGCTTCCTTGTTGGTGTCGATCACGAACATGATGTCCGGCACCGAACCCATGTCCTTGATGCCGCCCAGCGACAGTTCCAGACGGTCCTTCTCGCGCTGCAGGGTCAGCAGCTCTTTCTTGTTGCGGCCTTCGCCGCCGCCTTCAACGATGCCTTCCAGTTCGCGCAGGCGCTGGATCGAGTTGGAGACGGTGCGCCAGTTGGTCAGGGTGCCGCCCAGCCAGCGGTTGTTCATGTAGTACTGGGCGCAGCGCGTGGCGGCTTGCGCGACCGGATCGGCGGCCTGACGCTTGGTGCCGACGAACAGCACGCGACCGCCCTTGGCGGCCACGTCGCGCACGGCGACCAGGGCCTGGTGCAGCAGCGGCATCGTCTGCGACAGGTCGATGATGTGGATGTTCGAACGCGAGCCGAAGATGTAGCGATCCATCTTCGGGTTCCAGCGGTGCGTCTGGTGGCCGAAGTGAGCGCCGGCTTCCAGCAGCGTACGCATCGAGAATTCAGGCAGAGCCATGATCGTGTTTTCCTTTTTCCGATCAAACCTAGCGCGGGCGGTTAAAAGGATCGGCTGATCCCTCGGAACGGTGCAGGCCGGGATGTCTCCCCGGACCGCGCCACGCCCACGTGCGAAGTGCGCCGCGCATATAGGCGAAAGGCCTGAAAAACACAAGCGGCCGAACAACATGGCCGCATCAGACGCCGCGAGGCCGATGTCATCCCGCGAGCCGACGTTCCGGCCGGATCAGAAGCTGCGGCCGTCCACGCGCTGGGCGGCCCAATCCCACGGCTCGACGTCGGTCAGGGTGCGGATGTTGATCGCCGCCACCTCGCCGCCATCCGGCGCCACGCCGTAGCCGAACGGCTGCACCCCGCAGGTCTTGCAGAAGCGGTGCTCGATCTTGTGCTGATTGAAGAAGTAGGACGTCGTCTCGCCCTCTCCCTTCGTCAGGCGAAAGGCCGAACGCGGCGCGAACGCCAGAACGAACCCCTTGCGGTAGCAATGGGAGCAGTTGCACTCGACCAGTCCATCCAGCCCGACATCGACCTCATAGGCCACCGCGCCGCAGTGGCACGACCCGGCATGGGTCTTCACGCTCGTCTCGCTCATCAGGCATCCTCCAGCATCACCACCCCCGGCGCCGACTTCAACGCGCCGCGCAGCGCCGCGTCCAGCCGGTATCGTCCAGGCAGCTTGATCTCGACCTCGGTGCGGCCGCCCAGCGTCGCCTGCAGCCACACCTCGCCGCCCTTGCCCTGCGCCCGCGCCCGATCCAGCCGCGCCTTCAGCGCCTCGGCGTCCGCCGACTGGGCCGACAGGACCACCCGCAATCCGATCTGGGCGTCGTCCAGCAGCACGTCCATGCGGCTGGCGTCGTCGCCGAAGAAGCGCACCTCGCCGTCCGCCGCCTTGGCCCGCACCTTGACCAGGACAGAGGTTCCGACCTCCAGGACTTCGCGGCAACGCCGCAACTGTTCCGGCGGGAACAGACACTCGAACTCGCCCGTCGGGTCCGAGAAGGTGACGAAAGCGAACTTCTCGCCGGTGCGGGCGCTGGCCCGCTCCTGACGGCGGCGCACCACCCCGGCCATCTGGAAGGCCTCGTGCCCCGCCTCGGCCAGGCCTTGCGCCTCGGCCACGAAGGTCACGCGCTTGCGCTTCAATGCAGGCGTCAGTTCCTCCAGCGGATGGCCCGACAGATAGAAGCCGACGGCGTAAAGCTCGTGATCCAGCTTGTCCGGCCCGGCCCACGGCTCCATGCTCTTCAGACGCGGCCGCGCCGCGGCGGCCTGATCGGCGCCGAACAGGCTGACCTGGGACGAGGCCCGCTCCGCCGCCACGCTCTGGCAATAGGCCATCAGCACATCGGCCTGTTCGAACAGCTGACGGCGGTTCGGATGGATGCTGTCGAAGGCTCCGGCCCGCGCCAGACCTTCCAGCGCCCGCTTGTTCACCGCCTTGGGGTCGACCCGTTCCAGGAAGTCGAAGATGTCGGCGAACGGCCCGCCCGTCTCGCGCACCTCGATGACGTGTTTCATCGCCTCCAGGCCCACGTTGCGGATGGCGCCCAGCGCATAGAGCACGCTGCCCTGCCCGTCCTTCCACGACACGTCGAAGTCGGCGGACGAGCGGTTGATGTCCGGCGCCAGCACCGGAACCTCGAATCGGCGGCAGTCCTGATAGAAGACCGCCAGCTTGTCCGTGTTCGACAGATCGAGACTCATGGAGGCGGCGAAGAACTCGACCGGATGATTGGCCTTCAGCCAGCCCGTCTGGAAGGAGATCAGCGCATAGGCCGCCGCGTGCGACTTGTTGAAGCCGTAGCCTGCGAACTTGGCCACTAGGTCGAAGATGGAGCCGGACTGGCTCTCCGGCACAGACTTCTCGGATGCGCCCTTGACGAAGCGGGCCCGCTGGAAGTCCATCTCCTCCTTCTTCTTCTTGCCCATGGCGCGACGCAGCAGGTCGGCTTCGCCCAGGCTGTAGCCCGCCAGGATCTGGGCGATCTTCATCACCTGTTCCTGGTAGATGATGACGCCGTAGGTCTCGGTCAGCACCTCCTTCAGGCTGGGGTGCAGATAATCGACCTCGGCCCGGCCGAACTTCCGGTCGATGTAGGTGTCGATCATCTCCATCGGCCCTGGCCGGTAGAGGGAGATCAGGGCGGTGATCTCCTCGATCGAGCCACAGCGCATCTTGCGCAGGGTGTCGCGCATCCCCTGCGATTCCAGCTGGAACACCCCGACCGTCTGGCCCGAGGCCATCAACTCATAGGTCTTGGGATCGTCCAGCGGCAGCAGGTTCCATTCCGGGGCCGCCCCGCGCCGTTCCAGATAGCCCTTGGCCCGGTCCAGCACCGTCAGCGTCTTCAGGCCCAGGAAGTCGAACTTCACCAGGCCCGCCGGCTCGACCCACTTCATGTTGAACTGGCTGGCCGGGATGGTGGAGCGCGGGTCCTGATACAGGGGCACCAGCTCCGTCAGCGGCCGATCGCCGATGACGATGCCCGCCGCGTGGGTCGAGGCGTTGCGGTAGAGGCCCTCAAGCTCCAACGCCGTCTCCAGCAGCGCCTTGACCGAAGCCTCGGCGTCGCGCGCCTCGCGCAGACGCGGCTCCAGATCGATGGCCTGGGCCAGGGTCACCGGGTTGGCGGGGTTGGCGGGCACCATCTTGGCCAGACGATCCACCTGGCCCAACGGCATCTGCAGCACCCGACCGACGTCGCGCAGCACGGCGCGCGCCTGCAAGGTGCCGAAGGTGATGATCTGGGCCACCCGGTCCTTGCCGTAATGATCCTGAACGTAGTCGATGACTTCTTCGCGCCGCTCCTGACAGAAGTCGATATCGAAGTCGGGCATCGATACGCGTTCCGGGTTCAGGAAGCGCTCGAACAGCAGGCCGAACCGCAAGGGGTCCAGATCGGTGATGGTCAGCGACCAGGCGACCAGGGAGCCCGCGCCCGAGCCCCGTCCCGGTCCCACCGGGATGTCATGCAGCTTGGCCCATTTGATGAAGTCCGACACGATCAGGAAGTAGCCGGGGAACCCCATCTGCTGGATGATCCCGACCTCCCACTCGAGGCGGCTCCAGTAGTCCTCTTCGGGCGCATAGGCCTTGTTCTTCTCAAGGCGCGCCTTCAGCCCCTCGCGCGCCTGGTGGGCCAGTTCATCGGCCTCGGAACGGCCCGCGCCTGTATCGAAACGCGGCAGGATCGGCTTGTGCGTCTTGACCAGGAAGGCGCAGCGGCGGGCGATCTGAATGGTGTTGTCGCAGGCCTCGGGCAGGTCGGCGAACAGTTCGCGCATCGCCTCGGCCGACTTGAACCAGTGCTCGCCGGTGACGCGGCGGCGGTCTTCCTGCCCCGTGAAGGCGCCGTCGGAGATGCACAGCAAGGCGTCATGCGACTTCGCCTGGGCGGCCTTGGCGTAATAGACATCGTTGGTCGCAACCAGAGGCGCGTCGTTGGCGTAGGCCCATTCGACCAGACCGCCCTCGGCCACGGTCTCGCCAGACAGGCCATGGCGTTGCAGTTCGACATAGAAACGGTCGCCGAAGACCCGCTTCATCTCCGCCAGGGCGATGGCGGCTTCGGCTGGCTTCTTCTGTACGAACAGGGGATCGACGGGACCGTCCGGTCCGCCGGACAGCAGGATCAGCCCCTCGGACTTATCCACAATCTGCCCCCAGGGCACGCCCGGTTCGGCCATCTCGCCCGCGTCAAGGTAGGCCGACGACGACAGGGCGCACAGATTCAGCCAGCCCTTTTCGTTCTGGGCGATCAGCACGACCGTCGGGGTCTTGGCCCAGCGCTGGGCGACCTGGCCGCCGATGTCGAGCACCGGAAGGGCGCAGGCGACAATGGGTTGGACGCCCGCATCCTTGGTCGCCTGGCTGAACTCCAGAGCTCCGAACAGGTTGGCGCGGTCCGCCACGCCCACCGCCGGCATTCCAGCATCGGCGGCCATCCTGCCGATCTTGCCAGCCTTGATCGCCCCTTCCAGAAGCGAATAGGCGCTGCGGACCCGCAGGTGGACAAAACCCTGACTGTTCACCGCATCCGCCAATCGAAAACTCCGCATCGCAGCGCCAGATCATACGGGCGCGTGATCATCATGCAGGGAGTCGCCCGCTGGGGCGCGGTCACGTCACCAGGAACGCCGCCTGCCAGACCATCCAGACGAAGCCGCCGCAGGACGCAAGCGACAGCAGATCCCTCACCCAACGCGTCATTGATTTTATCCCCAGATCAAATGTTGCCCATTTGTTCTATGTTGCCCCTTTGTTCTCGTCAACCTCAATTCGCGAGGAAGCCGAGGCGCGTCAGGGCCGAGGCCAGGGCGGCCGAGTTGGGGGACTGGGTCTTGCGCAGCAGGCTGGCCCGGAAGAACTCCACCGTGCGCGGGCTCAGCGCCAGGTTCTGGGCGATCTGCTTTGTGGTCAGGCCTTCGACCAGCATTTCGGCGACCTGACGCTCGCGGCGAGTGAAGGTCAGTTCCTCGCGCGCCGGCGCAGTCTTCAAGGCCTCGGCCCCTCGACGCAGGGCGCGGACCAGGTCATCGACCGTCGCCGGCTTGGGCAGGACATCGTCCACGCCTAGACGCATGGCGTCGACCGTCGTCCGCACGTCCACGAAGGCGCTGACGATGATCACCGCGTGACGGTTCAGCGCACAGAAGGCGGCGACCAGATCCAACCCTTCGACGCCCGGCATCTTCAGATCGGCGACGATGCAGGTCGGATCGGCGTCTGAAGCCCACATGAGGGCGTCAAGCGGTTCATGGAAGCCGACCGCGGAGAAGCCCGCCTCGCGCACGGCGAGCAGGGTCACCTCCAATAGAGCGCGGTCATCGTCGATGATGGCGATGTCAGAAATAGCGCCCCCAACCCTTTCTGAAGCCTGTTCATTTCGACCGCCGTCCACGCCATCACGCATCATGCCGTCGAAAGTACGCAAGGCTCAGCCGCAGCAAAACCTCGTAGTCCCACGCAATTGATCGCCCAAGACTCATGGGTGAACCATACCCCCGATACGCCGATATCAACCAGGAAGGCCCGCCATGCTGCAAAGCGCCGTTTTCCTGACTCGCGCCCCATCAGGATTCATCGGCAGCACGCGATGGCCGGCGTTGATCGACATGAGACGCGACCAGGCGCGTTCGCTGAGCCTGGCGGGTGCTGCGGCCGCTGTCGATGACGTGATCATCTACGCCGTGGAGGGCTCGGCCGACTCCGTGGACGGCTTCCTGCAACTGCTGGGCGTCAGCCCGTGCGAGACCGAGCCGATCCAGGCGTGGCGTCAGGAGGTCCGCTTTCGCTTCCATCGCGTCCTGGCGCTCTCGCACCCGCCCCTGACGTGCGAGGAAGCCGCAGCCCTGCGTCGGGCGCTTGACGCCGACAATCCGGCCTATGGCGAGATACCGGCCTTGCTGGCGGCCGCCGCTCTGCGCTGGTCGATGCTGGCCTATCGCACGCCGTTGCAGGCGACGACGCGGCTCATCGCTTCCTAGTAGGCGTGGCTTTCGGCCGCGCGCTGCTCCAGGTGGCCGTCCTTCAGGGCGAAGACGCGGTCCATGTGGCCCGCCAGCTCCATGTTGTGCGTGGCGATCAGGGCGGCGACGCCCGTGGTCTTGGCCAGTTCACGCAAGGCCTCGAACACCGCCTGACTGGTGGCGGGGTCCAGATTGCCGGTCGGCTCATCGGCCAGCAGCAGGCGGGGGCTGTTGGCCAGGGCGCGGGCGATGGCGACGCGCTGCTGCTCGCCGCCCGACAATTGCGCGGGCTGGTGCGTGACGCGCTGCCCCAGGCCGAGCGCCGTCAGCTGCGCGGTGGCGCGACGCCGCGCCTCGCCTTCCCGCACGCCCGCGATCCGCATCGGCAGAGCCACATTATCCAGAGCATCAAACTCCGGCAGCAAGTGATGGAATTGATAGACGAAGCCGATGCGATGCAGACGCAGACGCGTACGCGACCGCTCATCAAGCCCGCCGACATCCTCGCCGTCGATCAGCACCTGGCCGCTGGTCGGGCGCTCCAGCAGACCCGCCGCGTGCAGCAGGCTGGACTTGCCCGAGCCGGACGGTCCGATCAGGCCGACGACCTCGCCCGGCATGACCTCCAGATCGACGCCCTTCAACACCGTCAGCCCGCCCTGGGCCGTCGGATAGGTCCGCGTCACCCCGCGCAACGACAGGATGGCGCCGTTCGTCTCGGCGGCGACGGCGGGCTTCTTCTTCAGCAGCCTATTCAAAACGCAGGGCCTCCACCGGATCGATGCGCGACGCGTTCCACGACGGCGGCAGGCTGGCCAGGCAACTCATGAAGAAGGAGAAGACGGCGACCCAGGTCACGTCCCACGGATCGACCTTGGCCGGAACGGAGTCCAGCATATAGACGTCGGCGTTGAACAGCTGGACGCCCAGCAGGCCTTCGAGGAAATGCTGGATCGCGCCGATATTCCAGCAGAACAGCAGCCCCAGCACCAGGCCCGCGATCGTGCCGCCGATGCCGATGGCCGCGCCCGACATGAAGAAGATGCGCAGGATGGACGACTGGCTGGCGCCCACGGTGCGCAGGATGGCGATGTCGCGCGTCTTGTTCTTCACCAGCATGACGATGCCGCTGATGATGTTCATGGCGGCGATGGCGACCACCATGCCGAGGATGATGCTCATGGCCACGCGCTCGACCTTCAGCGCGCCCCAGATGGCGGCCTGACGGTTGCGCCAGTCGGTGACGACGCTGCCCGGCCCGGCCGCGCGCTGAACCGGCGTCAGCAGGTTCTCGACCAGGTCGGGTTCCGCCACCTTCATCTCGATGACGTCCCAGACGCCGTCCTTGCCGAAGAACAGTTGCGCCTGCTCCAGCGGCATGAAGATGAAGGCGCGATCATAGTCCGCCGCCCCCGAGGTGTAGATTCCGCCGACGATATAGGTCTTCTCCAACCCGCCCAGATTGCCGAAAGCGCTGTCGGCTCCGGTCGGGGAGTAGATGGAGATGGGATCGCCCTCGCGCAGTCCCATCTGCTCGGCCAGGCTCTTGCCGATCAGGACTTGGTCGCCGCCGTATTCGCCCTTGCCGAAGCTTTCGCGCGCCTCGGAGCTGAGGCTGTCATAGACGAACTTGGTTGAGGCCAGGTCCTGCGGACGCACGCCGCGCACGATGCCGCCGGTGGCCGCCCCGCCCGCGCGGAACATGGCGGGGTTCTCGATCAGAGGTGTCACCGCCACCACGCCCGGCACATCGGCGATCCGCTTCAGCGCCGCGTCGCGATCAGGCGCATAGAGCACCGGTCCCTGAACATACATATGGCCGTTGAACGACAGGATCCGGTCCATCAGCGTGCCGCGAAACCCCGCCATGATGCTCATCACGCTGATCAGCACGGCGACGGCCAGCATGATGCCGATGAAGCTGATCATCGCGATCAGCGCCACCCCGCCCTGCTTGCGCTTGGCGCGCAGGTAGCGGAGCGCCAGCCCGATCTCCCAGCTGGAGAACGGGCCGGAGGCCTTCGAGGCAGGCGGCGGAGCGGAAGCCGTCGCGGCGTCGGTCATTTCGTGAGCAGCTCCAGGGCGGCGTCCAGCGACAGGCTCTGCTTCTCGCCGGTGGCGCGGCGCTTCAGTTCGACCACGCCGTCGGCCAGGCCCTTAGGCCCAATGGTCAGTTGCCACGGCACGCCGATCAGGTCGGCGGTGGCGAACTTGCCGCCCGGACGTTCGTCGGTGTCGTCGTAGAGGACGTCCTTGCCCAGGGCTTCCAGCCGGGCCACGGCGTCTTCACAGGCGGCCGAGACGGCCTCGTCGCTGGCGCGCAGATTGATCACCACCACGTCGAACGGGGCGACCGAGTCCGGCCAGATGATGCCGCCTGCGTCATGGCTGGCCTCGATGATGGCGCCCAGCAGGCGCGACACGCCGACGCCGTAGCTGCCCATGTGGACCTCGGTGTCCTGACCGTCCGGCCCGGCCACCTTGGCCTTCATCGGAACCGAGTATTTGGTGCCGAAGTAGAAGATGTGGCCGACCTCGATGCCGCGCGCCGACAGACGGTCGCCTTCGGCCGTCTGGGCCTCGAACTGGGCCGCATCGTGCATTTCCTCGGTCGCGGCGTAGAGGGCCGTGCGTTCGTTGAACACGCCCTCCAGTTGCTCGACGCTGAGGTTGTGGCCCGGCGCGGCCATCTCGACCAGCTTGCGATCGCAGAAGACCTCGCTCTCGCCAGTCTCGGCCAGGACGATGAACTCGTGGCTCAGGTCGCCGCCGATGGGGCCGGTGTCGGCGCGCATCGGCACCGCCTTCAGGCCCAGCCGGGCGAAGGTGTTCAGATAGGCGGCGAACATCCGCTTGTAGGCGATGCGGGCCGAGGCCTCGTCCAGATCGAAGGAATAGGCGTCCTTCATCAGGAACTCGCGGCCGCGCATGACGCCGAAGCGCGGACGGCGCTCGTCGCGGAACTTCCACTGGATGTGGAAGAGGTTCAGCGGCAGGGCCTTGTAGCTCTTCACATAGGCCCGGAAGATATCCGTGACCATTTCCTCATTGGTCGGTCCGTAGAGCAACTCGCGCTCATGACGGTCGGTGATGCGCAGCATCTCCGGGCCATAGGCGTCGTAGCGGCCGCTTTCGCGCCACAGGTCGGCCAATTGCAGCGTCGGCATCAACAGCTCGACGGCGCCGGCCTTCACCTGCTCGTCGCGGACGATGCCTTCGATCTTGCGCAGTACCCGCAGGCCCAGCGGCAGCCAGGCGTAGATGCCGGCGGCCTCCTGTTTGATCATGCCCGCGCGCAGCATCAGCTGATGCGACACGATCTGGGCGTCGGAGGGGGCTTCTTTCAGGATCGGCAGGAAGTAGCGCGACAGGCGCATGGGAGGATTCTCGGCAAATTCAGTCAGGCCCGAGGTTTAACCGGGCGAAGGGGGCGAAAGCTAGAGCGCGTTGGCGTGGGTGATGTCGGGCACCGGGGTCCAGCCGATCCAGACGACGGCGACGATGACGAGCCAGACGATGATCGACACCCAGGTCGTGGTGATGAATTTCTTCTTGAGGTTCGGATTCTTCGGCGCGCCCCACTGGGTCCCGTCCGTCGGCGGATCCTTGATCTGATCAGACATCCCCAGCGGCAGAATCGCGAACAACACGATCCACCACACCGTCAGAAAGGTGGCGACCAGGGTGAAGGGGCCAAGGGGCATCGTCTCTAAAGTCCGTTCATCGCAATCATCGTCACGGCGCGATAAGAGAGGCTCCGCAACAAGGACGCCCTGAATGCCACAGATTACGCTGGAACACTCCACCCATTTCGACGCGACCGACTGGCGCGCCCTGGCGCTGGAGATTCATCGCCTCTGTGTCGACACGGTCGGCGCGACGACCCAGGCCTGCAAGACGCGCATCGTGCGCTGCGAAAACCTGATCATCGCCGACGGCGATCCGGTCCAGGCCATGGTCCACTGCGATCTGCGCATCCTCAGCGGCCGCACCCAGGAACAGAAGACAGCCCTGGGCGAAGCCGTCCAGGCCGCGCTGCTGGCCGGAGTCGCGCCTTATGAAGGCCCACGCCAGATCTCGGTCGAGATCGGAAACCTGGACCGCGACAACTATCGCAAGGTGACGCTCTAACACCCTCTCCCGATGGGAGAGGGCTTGAGCCTCCAAGAGCGGAGCGATTGGAACAGGCGAAAGGGTGAGGGTTCCGCAATCAGACGTTCAGGCGACGGCTTTCGCCGACATCGGCCGGGAACCCTCATCCGGTCCTTCGGACCACCTTCTCCCATCGGGAGAAGGATTCATTGCTTACGGATGCGGCCGCCCGATGCCGTAGCGCGCGGCCCAGTAGGGCAGGATGTCGTCATCCTGCAGGAAGCGCGCGCCCGTTTCCTCGCTGACCTGAGCATCGGGCCAGTCGAACTCGCCGTCCAGGACCAGAAGGGGGCAGCTCTGGTTCGCCTCCCCCACCTCGGCGATCACGGCCGGGCGCGGACGCGGGTGATCCAGATAGGTCACGGTCAGGTGCTCGCGCAGGCGCGGATACAGGCCCAACACGCCTTCGATCCGCGCGCCCGGCGGACAGAACCACGGCCCGCCCTGATCGTCGAACCAGTCTGGGTTCAATAGATACAGACGATCCGCCATCAGAGCCTCAGCACCACGGTTTCGACGATCGGACGACGGTCCCAGATCTGCTGGCTGGCCTTCTTCAGGGTCCGGCTGACGGCCTGTTCGATGACCATCTCGTCTTCCAGCGCCTCGCCCTTCAGGCCGCGCACCGTGTTCTCGACGCGCTCGGCCATGTCATCCAGCACATCGCCCAGCGGACGGTCCGCGTCGCCGGGCAGGCCGATGCCCCGCACGTCGATGTCGCTGGCGATCCGCCCGCGCTTGTCCAGGGCGAAGCTGACGATCAGGATGCCGTTGCTGGCGGCGTGCTTGCGCTCACGCAGAGCCTCCCCGCCTTCCTCGACCAACATGCCGCCGTCGACGAACAGACGGCCCGAGGGCACTTCGTCGATGATGGCGGCGGGTCCGGGGGCCAGGCGCACCATGTCGCCGTTGCGCGGCGTCACCGTCTCCGGCACCTGCATGTCCTTGGCCAGATTGCCGTGCTCGATCAGGTGACGGCGCATGCCATGGGTCGGCACGGCGATCTGCGGCCGGGCCCACTGATACATCTGACGCAGTTCGTCACGGCACGGGTGGCCCGAGACGTGGATGCCGGGGTGATCCTTCTCAGTGTAGATACGGATTCCGCGCTCAGCCATCTTGTCCTGCAGGCGGCCGATGGACAGTTCGTTGCCCGGGATGACGCGCGACGAGAAGATGCAGTGATCCCCCTGCCCCAGCTTGACGAAGGGATGCGTCCCTTCGGCCACGCGCGACAGAGCCGCTCGCGCCTCGCCCTGGCTGCCGGTGCACAGATACAGGATCTCGTCCGCCGGCCAGATCTTGGCCTCCTGTTCGGACAGGAAGGGCTTGATGTCGTTCAACATGCCGACCGACTTGGCGGCGGCGGTGATGCGGTGCATCGAGCGACCGGCCAGCGCTACGCGGCGACCGGCGGCCTCGGCGGCGCGGATCACGCTGTCCATGCGCGCGACGTTGGAGGCGAAGCAGCCGACGGCGACCCGGCCCTTGAGGCCCTGGATCAGCTCGGCCAGCTTGACCTTCACCTCGCCCTCGGACCCGGCGACCCCGTCGACGAAGACGTTGGTGGAGTCGCACACCATAGCCAGGACGCCCTCGTCGCCCAGATTCTGGATGAAGTCGACGTCGGTGCGCTCGCCCACGACCGGATCGTTGTCGATCTTCCAGTCGCCGGTGTGCAGCACCGTGCCCAGAGGCGTCTTGATGGCCAGGCCGTTCGGCTCGGCGATCGAGTGGGTGATGGTGACATAGGTCACCTCGAACGGGCCCAGATCCACCGTCGAACCCAGCGGCGCCTCGATCAGTTCGACATCTTCATAGATGCCGGCGTCGCGCAGCTTCTCGCGGATCAGGAAGGCGGTGAAGGGCGTGGCGTACAGCGGCGCCTGAATGCGCGGCCACAGCCAGCCCAGGGCGCCGATATGGTCCTCGTGCGCGTGCGTCAGCACGATGCCCAGGATGTTCTCGCCTTCCAGGAAGGTCGGATCCGGCACGATGACGTCCACGCCCGGCGTGGACTGGTCGCCGAAGGTCACGCCCACGTCGACGATGATCCATTTGCGATCATGCGCCGGGCCGAAGCCATAGGCGTTCAGGTTCATACCGACCTCGTTCGAACCGCCCAGCGGCAGGAAGACGAGTTCGTCGTTTTGATTTTTCTTAGTCATACGGCCTTACAGATGGGAGTTCCGCCGCCAGATTTCGAGTAGGCCGCGGATGGTCAGGTCCGGATCAAACCGGTCGATAGAGTCGGTAGCGCCCTCGAACAGGGAGGCGACGCCGCCGGTGCCGATGACCGTCATGGGCTTGCCCCACTCGGCCTTGATACGGTCCACCAGCCCTTCGATCAGAGCGATATAGCCCCAGAAGACGCCCGATTGCATGGAGGTGACGGTGTCGCGCCCGATGACGGTCTCGGGGCGCTGAATGGCGATGCGCGGCAGCTTGGCCGCAGCCTCGTGCAGGGCCTGAAGCGACAGATTGATGCCCGGCGCGATCAGTCCGCCTTCAAAGGCGCCCCCGCCCTTGCCGTTGGCACCCGAGACGACGTCAAAAGTGGTCGCCGTGCCGCTGTCGATCAGCAGCAGGTCGCCCTCATAGGCCTGAAGCGCGCCGATGGCGTTGACCAGGCGGTCGGCCCCGGCCTCGCTGGGTTTGTGGATGCGCACCTCAATGCCCAGCTCGACGTTCTCGCCGATCACCAGGGGTTCGACGGTCAGATAGCGTCGCGCCAGGTTGCGCAGGTTGAAAATCGACTGCGGCACCACGCTGGAGATGATGCAGCCGTCCATGTCGGCCATGGTCAGGCCATGACCGCGCATCTCGAACAGCTGGTGCAGCCAGACGGCGTATTCATCGGCCGTGCGCATGGGATCGGTGGCGGTGCGCCACTGGAAGATCCACTCCTCGCCGTCGTGGACGGCGAAAAGCGTGTTCGTATTGCCTTGCTCGATCGCCAGCAGCATCAGGCGGTCTCTCCGAAGAAGACGTCGCCGGCGGAGATGACTCGCAGGCCTCCGTCCGGCAGTTTCAGACGCAGGGCGCCGTCGGCCTCGACGCCGTCGGCGATCCCGCTCAGGGTTTCATGGCTCAGCCGCGCCGTGCACGGCCCGAACAGGCCCGGCGTCCGCGCGACCCAGGCGTCCAGCACCGGCTGAAAGCCCAGACGCGTCCAGCGTTCCAGCCAGGCGTCAAAGGTTTCCGCCAGCGCCTTCGCCCCCTCCTCCATCGACGGAGCGGCAGGCACGTCGTGACGCAGGTGCTCGGCGATGCAGGTAGTGGGACGCTCGGTCCCTTCGGGCGCATGGGACAGGTTCACGCCGACGCCGACGGCCAGCCACAGGCCGCCGGACGGCGAAGGACCAGACTCGATCAGGATGCCCGACGACTTGCGCCCATCCAGCAGGACGTCATTGGGCCATTTGATGCTGACCAGCGCGGGCGGGACATAGCGATCCAGCAGATCGGCCACCGCCAGGGCGGCGGCGAAGGTCAGCTGCGCCGCCTCGGCCGGAGAGCGGTTCAGCGTCAGCAGCAGGGTCGTGGCCAGATTGCCGTCCCGGCTGTCCCAGGCGCGGCCGCGACGGCCTCGCCCGGCGGTCTGACGCCGAGCCGCGATCCACAGCGGCCCGGCCTCGCCCGCCTCGGCGCGACGGCGGGCCTCGGCGTTGGTGGAGTCGGTCTCTTCGAGGATCAGGACCGGAGCCGCCAAGGCCCCTTATCCGATTCCGACGCCTGCCGCCGCCGCGCGCGTCAGCGGCTCCAGCCAGACGAGAGCCAGAAGCACCACGGGGAAGCTGAAGGCCGCAGCCGCCCAGCCGATCCACTGGGCGCCGGCCGGCGCCTTGTCGGTCGTCACGTCGAATTCCGGCGTGTCGAACCACATCACCTTGATGATGCGCAGATAGTAGAAGCCCGCCACGACCGAGGCTACCAGCCCCGCCGCGCCCGCCATCCAGTATCCGGCGTCAGCGGCCGCGCCGAAGACATAGACCTTGCCCCAGAAGCCCGACATCGGCGGAATGCCGATGGCCGACAGCGACAGGATCGTCAGGGCCACGGCCGTCAGCGGGCGGTCCTTCTTGAGACCGGCCAGATCGGCGATCTTGCGGATCGGACGACCGTTGCGGCTCAGCGACAGCAGGATGGCGAAGAAGCCGATCTGGTCCACGACATACAGGGTCATGAACATCAGGGTCGCCTGAACGCCGACCTGCGTGCCCGCCGCGACACCGAGCAGGGCGTAGCCGATGTTGATGATGGACGAATAGGCCAGCAGGCGCTGGATGTCCTTCTGCATCAGGCCGCCGAAAGCCCCGACGGCGAAGCTGATCAGCGAGATCAGGATCACCACCTGGGCCCACTGGGCATGGGCCAGGCCGAAGCCTTCGACCAGCACGCGGATGATCAGCACCATGGCCGCCACCTTGGGCGCGGTCGAGAACAGGGCCACGACCGGCGTCGGGGCGCCTTCATAGACGTCCGGCGTCCACATGTGGAACGGCGCGGCCGAAACCTTGAACGCCAAGCCGCAGATCAGGAACACCAGGCCGAAGATCAGGCCCGGACCGGGGTTGGCGGTGGCGAAGGCGGCGATGTCCTCGAACCGCATAGAACCGGCGAAACCGTAGATCAGGCTGGCGCCGTACAGCAGCAGACCCGACGACAGGGCGCCCAGAACGAAATACTTCAGACCGGCTTCCGAGGCCTTTAGGTCGTCGCGGCGATAGGCGGCCAGGACGTAGAGGGCCAAGGAATGCATCTCGATGCCGATGTAGAGCGAGATCAGGTCGCCCGACGACGCCATCATGCCCATGCCGACCGAGGCCAGCACGATCAGGATCGGATATTCGAACTTGGCGATGTTGTTGCGATGCATCCAGCCGTCGCCCAGCACCACGGCCACAGCGGCGGACAGGAAGATCACCGCCTTGCCGTAGACGGCCAGCGGATCGGCCACATAGGCCCCGTTGAAGGCCGCGCCCAGCGGGCCGACGGCGGCCAGAGCCGTCGCCGCCAGCAGCAGCAGCACCGACAGGCCCGAAACCAGGCGCGTCGACTTCTCCCCGGCGAAGGCGCCGAGCATGAGCAGCACCAGGCCGCCGACCGCAAGGGTCAGTTCCGGGGCCGAGAGATGAAGGGCGGAAGACAGATCAGTCATTATGCTCTCACCCGCCGATGGCTGCGCGATAGGCGGTCGTCAGGGCCTCAACGCTTGGCCCGGTGTAATCCAGAACGGCGTTGGGATAGAGGCCCAGCCAGATGGTGCCGACGATCAGGGGCACGAAGATCAGCAGCTCGCGCTTGTCGATGTCGGTGATGCTTTCCAGCGCCGGATTGGTGATCGGGCCGTACATGACGTTGCGGAACAGCGTCAGCGCATAGACCGCCGAGAAGATCACGCCCGAGGCGGCGATCAGGGCCGTCCAGGTCGAGACCTGATAGGCGCCCGTCATCGTCAGCACTTCGCCGATGAAGCCCGAGGTGCCCGGCAGGCCGACGTTCGCCATGGTGAACATCAGGAAGATGGCCGCATACCAGGGCATCCTCGCCGTCAGGCCGCCATAGAGGGCGATCTCGCGGGTGTGCATCCGGTCGTAGACCACGCCGACGCAGAGGAAGAGCGCGCCCGAGATCAGGCCGTGGCTCAGCATCTGGAAGACGGCGCCCTGAACCCCGGTGTCGTTGCCGGCGAAGATGCCCATGGTCACGAAGCCCATGTGAGCGACCGACGAGTAGGCGATCAGCTTCTTCATGTCCGTCTGACGGAAGGCGACCAGCGAGGTGTAGACCACTGCGATCACCGACAGGGCGAACACCAGCGGCGTGAACATCTGCGACGCCAGCGGGAACATCGGAATGTTGAACAGGATGAAGCCGTAGCCGCCGAGCTTCAGCAGGATGCCGGCCAGAATGACCGAACCCGCCGTCGGCGCCTGAACGTGGGCGTCGGGCAGCCAGGTGTGCACCGGCCACATCGGCATCTTCACCGCGAAGGAGGCGAAGAAGGCCAGCCACAGGATCGGCTGCACCGAGGCGTCGAAGGCGTACTGCTTCAGCTCCGGAATGCTGGTGGTGCCCGTCGTGTGCGCCATCCACAGCATGGCCAGCAGCATCAGGACGGAGCCCAGCAGGGTGTAGAGGAAGAACTTGTAGGCCGCGTAGATGCGGTTGGCGCCGCCCCAGATGCCGATGATCAGATACATCGGCACCAGGGTGCCTTCGAAGAAGATATAGAAGAGGAACAGGTCCAGCGAGGTGAACACCCCGATGACCAGAGTCTCCAGGATCAGGAAGGCGATCATGTATTCGACGACGCGCGTCTCGATCGCCTTCCAGCTGGCCACCACGCAGATCGGCAGCAGGAAGGCCGTCAGCAGGACGAACAGGATGGAGATCCCGTCCACGCCCAGGTGATAGCTGGCCCCCGCAAACCAGGCGTAGTTCTCGACGAACTGATAGGCTGGGTTCGACGGATCGAACTGCGCGACCAGCAGGACGGACACCGCCAGCACCACCAGGGTGGTGACCAGGGCGATCCAGCGAGCGGCCGAGGCCGCGGCGTCCTGCCCGCCCTTGTTCAGCAGGCGCGCGACCAGGATCGCGGCCGCGCCGAGAAGCGGCAGGAAGGTGACGATGCTCAGAATGTGAGGCACGAGGCTCAGGCTCCCCACGTGAAGATGGCGAAGGCAAGGAACGCAGCCACGCCGATCAGCATCACGAATGCATAGAAGTAGACGAAACCGGACTGGAACCGGGACAGCCAGCCGCCCGACTTCAGCGAAGCCCAGGCCGCGCCGTTCGGGCCAAGGCCGTCGATGATCTTCACGTCGCCGATCTTCCAGAAGAAGTCGCCGATCGCCTTGGCGCCCTTCACAAAGACGGCGTCATACAGCTCATCGAAGAACCACTTGTTGTAGAGGAAAGTCCACAGCGGGCCCTTGCGGTCGGCCATCTGCTTGGCCGCGCCTTCCTTCACGACATACAGCCAGTAGGCGATGGCCGTGCCCAGCAGCGTCACGATCAGCGGCGCCCACTTCACCCAGGTCGGGACGTTGTGGCTTTCGTGCAGGACGTGGTTCTCAGCCCCGACGAAGATGGCGCCGCGCCAGAACTCGGCTTCATGGTGGCCGATGAAGTGCGGAGCAAAGACGATACCCGCAGCAACCGCGCCAACCGACAGCGCCAGCAGCGGCAGCACCATGACCAACGGGCTCTCGTGCGGCTTCAGCGGACCGTGGTGATGGTCGTCGTGCGCATGATCGTCGCCGTCCAGCGGTTCGGAATGCGTTTCGATCTGAGCATGCGACGCGTGGTCGTCGGCCGCATGGGCGTGCGCGCCCTCCTCTTCCTTCCAGACGGGCTTGTTGTGGAAGGTCATGAACACCAGACGCCAGGAATAATAGGCCGTCAGCAGAGCCGCCGAGATGCCGATGACAAAAGCGAACATGCCCGCAGCCGAATGGCCTGTCGTCGCCGCCGCATAGGCGCTCTCGAGGATGGAGTCCTTGGAGTAGAAGCCCGCGAAGCCGCCAATGCCCGGAATACCGAGACCCGTGATGGCGATGGTGCCGATCATCATGGTCCCGTAGGTCCAAGGCAGAAGCTTCCACAGGCCGCCCATCTTCCGCATGTCCTGCTCGTGGTGCATGCCGTGGATCACCGAACCGGCGCCCAGGAACAGCAGGGCCTTGAAGAAGGCGTGCGTGAACAGGTGGAACATGGCGGGCTGATAGGCGCCGACGCCCGCCGC
Source organism: Brevundimonas olei (assembly GCF_037055245.1). Taxonomy (GTDB): domain Bacteria; phylum Pseudomonadota; class Alphaproteobacteria; order Caulobacterales; family Caulobacteraceae; genus Brevundimonas; species Brevundimonas olei. Next base: position 1,580,315 of record NZ_CP146369.1, on the reverse strand, counting down.
GAAGAACATGTAGCCCAGCTGCGAACAGGTCGAATAGGCGATCACCCGCTTGATGTCGTTCTGCATCATGCCGACGGTCGCGGCGAAGATGGCCGTGATCCCGCCGATGATGGCGATGAACTGCGACGCCACGGGCGCGTGCTCATACAGCGGCGACAGCAGGCAGACCATGAAGACGCCGGCCGTGACCATGGTGGCCGCGTGGATCAGGGCCGACACCGGGGTCGGGCCTTCCATCGCGTCCGGCAGCCAGGTGTGCAGGAAGAACTGCGCCGACTTGCCCATGGCGCCGACGAACAGCAGCAGACCAGCCAGGTCCAGCGCCGACCAAGTGTAGCCCAGGAATTCCCAGCCCGCGCCGACCTTGCCGGCGATCATCGGGAACAGCTTGGCGAACTCGATCGTGCCGAACATCCAGAAGACGGTCATCATGCCGAGCAGGAAGCCGAAGTCGCCGACGCGGTTGACCACGAAGGCCTTGATCGCCGCCGAAGAGGCCGAGGCCTTCTTGTACCAGAAGCCGATCAGCAGATAGGACGCCAGGCCCACGCCTTCCCAGCCGAAGAACATCTGCACGAAGTCGGCGGCCGTCACCAGCGCCAGCATCATGAAGGTGAACAGCGACAGATAGGCGAAGAAGCGGGGACGGCTGTCGTCCTCCTTCATGTAGCCCCAGGAATAGAGGTGAACCAGCGACGACACGCTGGTCACGACGATCAGCATGACCGCCGACATGGCGTCGACGCGGATCGACCAGTTCGACTGGAAGTCGCCGACATGGATGAACGGCGCGATGTGGACGGTGAAGGCTTCCAGCCCGCCCCAGGTCCACTGGCTGAACACGATCCACGAGACCGCGCACGAGAAGAACAGCAGGCCGGTTGTCACGGCCTGGGACGGAATGTCCCCGATCCGGCGACCGAAGAAGCCGGCGATCATGGCCCCCAGCAGGGGGGCGAAGACGCCGAGAGTGACGAGAGTCTGGATAGTCACGGTTCCGATCAGCCCTTCATCACGGAGGCGTCGTCGACCGCGATGTCGCCGCGGTTACGGAAGAAGGTCACGAGAATGGCCAGGCCGACAGCGGCCTCGGCCGCGGCGACCGTCAGGACGAACATGGCCATCAGCTGACCCGACACGTCGTTCAGGTGCGTGGAGAAGGCCACGAAGTTGATGTTCACCGCGAGCAGGATCATCTCGACCGACATCAGGATGATGATGACGTTCTTGCGGTTCACGAAGATGCCGAAGACGCCGATGGTGAACAGCATGGCGGCGACCGCCAGATAATGGTGGAGCGAGATATCCATCACAGAAGCTCCTCGGGGGTGACGCCCTGGCCCGTGGTCACGGACTTGATCTCGACAGCCTTGGCGCGTTCGCGGTTGGCTTGCGCCGCCAGATCCTGACGATGCACGCCCGGACGGTGACGCAGGGTCAGGACGATGGCCCCGATCATGGCGATCAGCAGAACCACGCCCGCCGCCTGGAAGAAGTAGACGTAGTCCGTGTAGAGCACGCGGCCGATCGTCTCGATGTTGGTGACGTCAGGCCCGGCCGGCACCGGCGAGGCGGCGTCGCGGGCGGCTCCGCCCTGCACCACGCTGATCGACACCATGATCATCTCGGCCAGCAGCACGCCCGCCACGACGCCCGCCAGCGGCAGGTAGCGCGCGTAACCCTCGCGCAGCTTCACGAAGTCGACGTCCAGCATCATGACCACGAACAGGAACAGCACCGCCACGGCGCCGACGTAGACGACGACCAGAAGCATCGCCAGAAACTCGGCGCTCAGCAGCACGAACAGTCCGGCCGCCGAGAAGAAAGTCAGGATCAACCAGAGAACGGAGTGCACGGGATTGCGCGCGGTCACCACCAGCAGGGCGGAAACCACGGCGACCGTCGCCAGAAGATAGAAGGCCAGGCCTTGCAACATGTGCGGGACGACGCCCCTCTTCAAAACCAATGGCCCGGACGGAAATCCCGGACCCTTCCAGAAATCAGCCCCGGCCCGAAGGTCAGGGTCAGCGCGGCGGAATCGTCGCTCCGTTTAGCGATACGGAGCGTCGAGTTCCAGATTCTTCGCGATCAGACGCTCCCAGCGGTCGCCGTTGTCCAGCAGGCGCGCCTTGTCATAGAGCAGTTCTTCGCGTGTCTCGGTGGCGAACTCGCTGTTCGGTCCCTCGACGATGGCGTCCACCGGGCAGGCCTCCTGGCACAGGCCGCAGTAGATGCATTTGACCATGTCGATGTCGTAGCGCGTCGTGCGGCGGCTGCCGTCGGCGCGCGGTTCGGCCTCGATGGTGATGGCCTGTGCGGGGCAGATGGCCTCGCACAGCTTGCAGGCGATGCAGCGTTCTTCGCCGTTCGGATAGCGGCGCAGCGCGTGTTCGCCACGGAAGCGCGGCGACTGCGGGTTGCGCTCGAACGGATAGTTCACCGTCGCCTTCGGCTTCATCATGTACTTCATCGACAGGCCGACGGCGCCGAACACGTCGGTCAGCATCGCGCCCTTGGCCGCCTGAACGATACGGGTCAGCATTACGATTTCACTCCGGCGCACGCGCGTTCATAGCGGGCGCTTTCCTTGTCGAGGGTCTGGCAAAGGCGCTGGCGTTCCGCCTCGCGCCGTTCAACTTCCTGCACCTTGCGCTCCCACTGATAGACCGAGACGGGCTCGGCCTCATAGGGCGCGCAGGCCGACGCCAGCATGGGCGCGGTCAGGGCGATCATTAGGGCTGCGGCTTTCATCTTCATCCGCCGATCCGGCGTTCGCAGCCGTCCCTGTCGAAACGCGGGTCGTCCCGCGACAGACGTTGGCAATAGGCGCGCTTGTCCGCCTCCTCTCCCCGCTCCCGGTCCAGGCGTTCGAGACGCGCGGACGCGGTCTCGGGCGCAGCCGGATCCATCGGCGTGAAGGTGCAGGCCGACAGGCCGGCGGCGAGCGCCAGCGCGATCAGGACTGTGGCGCGAACGCCCATCACGCCCCCACCGCAAACACGTGCCACGCCGACACGAAGACCACGGCGATCAGCGAAGCCGGCAGGAAGATCTTCCAGCCCAGGCGCATCAGCTGGTCATAGCGGTAGCGAGGCACAAAGGCCTTCACCAAGGCGATCATGAAGAACCAGAAGACCACCTTCACGGCGAAGACCGCCAAGTAGAACAGGTTGGCCACGAAGGCCGGGACGCTGTTCAGGAAGTCGGTCGGGAAGCCCGGATTCCACCCGCCGCAGAACAGCAGGGTGATCATGGCGCACATGAAGACGATGTTGGCGTACTCGCCGATCATGAACAGCAGGTAGGGGGTCGAGGAATATTCGACCTGATAACCGGCCACCAGCTCCGACTCCGCTTCGGGCAGGTCGAACGGCGGGCGGTTCGTCTCGGCCAGGGCCGAGATGAAGAAGACGATGGTCATCGGCAGCATGACGAGGATCGTCGGCCAAGTCCCTGCCCCGCCGCCGAAGGCGTTCCACTCCCAGATCCAGCCCTGTTGCTGGGTCACGATCTCGGTCAGGTTCATCGTCCCGGCCAGCAGGATGACGTTGATGATGATGAGGCCCATCGAGACCTCGTACGACACCATCTGCGCCGCCGAACGCAGCGAGCCCAGGAACGGATACTTCGAGTTCGAAGCCCAGCCGCCCATGATGATGCCGTACACGCCCAGCGAGCTGATCGCGAGGATGTACAGGATGCCGACGTTCAGGTCCGACACCACCCAGCCCGGCGCGAACGGGATCACCGCCCAGGCGATGAAGGCCAGCACGAAGCTGATCAGCGGGGCCAGGATGAAGACCACCTTGTCCGACCCCGCCGGGATGACGATCTCCTTCAGCACGAATTTGAAGAAGTCGGCGAAGGACTGCAGCAGGCCGAAGGGGCCGACCACGTTCGGACCCTTGCGGAGCTGAACGCCCGCCCAGATCTTGCGGTCGGCCAGCAGCAGGAAGGCCAGGGAGATCAGGATGCCGACCACGACCAGCAGGATCCCGCCCAGAGTGGCGAGGGTCCAGCCGACGGGAGTGGCCCAGAAGGAAGTCGCAGCGTCCATGTCTTACTCCGCCGCCAGGGCGACCGGCGCCGTCCGCTCAGCGGACAGTTGGGCCATGGTTTCACTGGCGCGCGCGATCGGGTTGGTCAGGTAGGGATCGGCGATGACGGAGACGAAGGCGACGTCGCCCAGGTCTCCCTTGGCGCCCAGCTTGGCGACGTCGAACGTCGCGGCCGGGGCCAGATAGTCGATGCGGCCGAAGGTCGGATGGTCGCCCATCAGCTTCGTGCGCAACTGGTCGAGGGTGTCGAACGGCAGCTTGCAGCCGACGCGTTCCGACAGGGCTCGGATGATGGCCCAGTCGTCCTTGGCCTCGCCCTTCGGGAAGACCACGCGTTCGGCCATCTGCACCCGGCCCTCGGTGTTGACGTAGAGGCCCGACTTCTCGGTGTAGGCCGCGCCCGGCAGGATCACGTCCGCGCCGTGCGCGCCGCGATCGCCGTGCGAACCCAGATAGACGCGGAAGGCGCCCGATGCGTCCGCGTTCACCTCATCGGCGCCCAGCAAGAACAGCACGTCCAGCGCGCCCGGCTTCAGCATGGCGGCCACGTCCAGACCGCCCTCGCCCGGCAGGAAGCCCATGTCCAGGCCGCCGACACGCGCGGCGGCGGTGTGCAGGACGTTGAAGCCGTTCCAGCCGTCCTTGACCACGCCGACCTTCTTGGCCAGCGCGCCCAGGGCGTTCAGCACGGCCGGGCCGGTCTCGCCGGTCAGGGCGCCCGCGCCGACGATGATGGCGGGCCGTTCGGCCTTGGTCAGGAAGTCGACAGCGGCCTTGGGCAGCTTGCCGACGGTCTTCGAACCGGCGCCGAGGTAGTTGTAGTCATAGGTCAGGTCGGCCTGCGGGCCGATGACGCCGACTTCGACGCCGCCCTTCAGCCAGGTCTTGCGGATGCGCGCGTTCAGCAGCGGCGCTTCTGTACGCGGATTGGCGCCGACGATCAGAATGGCGTCAGCGTTTTCAATGCCTTGCAGGCCGGAGTTAAACAGCCAGCCTTCACGAACCTCGCCGCCCAGCGCGGCACCATCCTGACGGCAGTCGGTGTTGGCCGAACCCAGCGCGCGGAACAGGTCCAGCGTCGCCTTCATCGACTCGGCGTCCTGCAGGTCGCCGGCGATGGCGCCGATGCGGTCAGCCGAGGCGGCCTTGATCTTGTCGGCGACGACCGACAGAGCCTCGTCCCACGAAGCCGGACGCAGCTTGCCGTTCTCACGCACCCAAGGACGGTCCAGACGACGCGCCTGCAGGCCGTCGACGGCATAGCGGCTCTTGTCCGACAGCCACTCCTCGTTGATGCCCTCGTTCACGCGCGGCAGCACGCGCATGACCTCGGCGCCGCGCGAGTCGGCGCGGATGTTGGAGCCGAGCGCATCCATCACGTCGATGGTCTCGGTCTTCTTCAGCTCCCACGGGCGGTAGTGATACTGCCACGGGCGGTGCGTCAGTGCGCCCACCGGGCACAGGTCGTTGACGTTGCCCGACAGCTCGCTGTCGATGTTCTTTTCCAGATAGGTCGTGATCTCGGCGCTTTCGCCACGCGAGATCATGCCGATGTCCGGGACGCCGGCCACTTCGGTGATGAAGCGAACGCAACGCGTGCACTGGATGCAGCGCGTCATGAACGTCTTGACCGTCGGGCCCATGTTCTTTTCTTCGACTGCGCGCTTGTTCTCGCCGTAGCGAGACCCGTCGCGGCCGTAGCCCACGGCCTGATCCTGAAGGTCGCATTCGCCGCCCTGGTCGCAGATCGGGCAATCCAGCGGGTGGTTGATGAGCAGGAACTCCATCACCCCTTCGCGGGCCTTCTTCACCATCGGCGTGTCGGTGAAGATTTCCTGGCCGTCGGCGGCCGGAAGCGCGCACGAAGCCTGAGGCTTCGGCGGTCCAGGCTTCACCTCGACCAGGCACATGCGGCAGTTGCCGGCGATGGACAGGCGCTCGTGGTAGCAGAACCGCGGGATTTCCTGCCCGGCGCGCTCGGCGACCTGCAGCACGGTCATGCCCGGTTCGAACTCGACTTCAACGCCGTTGACCTTGGCGATAGGCATTACGATTACTCCGCCGCGATCGCGTGGCCGGCGAAGTTCGCGCGGCGGCTGCGGTAGGTGTGGATGCGCTCTTCGATCTCGTGACGGAAGTGCCGGATCAGGCCCTGAACGGGCCAGGCGGCGGCGTCGCCGAGGGCGCAGATGGTGTGGCCTTCGACCTGGCCGGCCACGTCGAGCAGCAGGTCGATCTCGGACGGATCGGCGTCGCCGATCGCCATGCGTTCCAGCACGCGCCACATCCAGCCGGTGCCTTCGCGGCACGGCGTGCACTGGCCGCAGCTCTCGTGCTTGAAGAAGTAGCTGATGCGGGCGATCGCCTTCACGATGTCGGTGGACTGGTCCATGACCGTCACGCCGGCGGTGCCCAGCGACGAACGATGCTCGCGCATGGAGTCGAAGTCCATCAGGGCGACTTCGGCCTGTTCGCGCGTGATGACGGGGCACGACGCGCCGCCCGGAATGATGGCTTTCAGGTTTTCCCAGCCGCCGCGCACGCCGCCGCCGTGATCCTCGATCAACTGGCGCAGCGGGATCGACATGGCCTCTTCGACCACGCAGGGCGTGTTCACGTGGCCCGACAGGGACATCAGCTTGGTGCCGGTGTTGTTCGGACGACCGAAGCTGGCGAACCAGTCCGCGCCACGACGCAGGATGGTGCCGACGACGGCGATCGATTCCACGTTGTTCACGGTCGTGGGGCAGCCATAGAGGCCGGCGCCTGCCGGGAACGGCGGCTTCAGGCGCGGTTGGCCCTTCTTGCCTTCCAGCGACTCCAGCAGAGCCGTCTCTTCGCCGCAGATATAGGCCCCGGCGCCGTGGTGGATATAGACGTGGAAGTCCCAGCCGTGGACGTTGTCGTCACCGATCAGCCTGGCCTCATAGGCCTGCTTGACGGCGGCTTCCATGCGCTCGCGCTCGAGGATGTATTCGCCGCGCAGGTAGATGTAACAGGCGTGGGCCTTCATCGCGAAGGAGGCGATCAGCGCGCCTTCGATCAGCAGGTGCGGATCATGACGCATGATCTCGCGGTCCTTGCAGGTGGCGGGCTCGGACTCATCGGCGTTGATGACCAGGTAGTGAGGACGATCCTTCACTTCCTTGGGCATGAAGGACCACTTCAGGCCGGTCGAGAAACCGGCGCCGCCGCGTCCGCGCAGGCCCGAGTTCTTGACGTTGTTGATGATCCATTCGCCGCCAAGGTCCAGCATGTCCTTGGTGGCGTTCCACGCGCCGCGCTTCTTCGCACCCTCAAGGCCCCAGTCATGGAAGCCGTAGAGGTTGGTGAAGATCCGATCCTTGTCTTGGAGGATGCCGACCATGATCCCTTAAAGTCCTTCCGCCATGCGGCGCTTGTGGTGGCGGGTGCGCTGGAAGACGGCGTAGATCACCAGCACCCATCCGATGGCCAACAGGCCATAGGCCGCCACCGCGGCGTTTTCAGTCAGGCCGAAACGGCCCTCGCGCGCGAACAAAACCAGAGCGGCCGCGACCACGATACAGGCCAGGCCCGCCCAACGCTGGCGCCAGCCCACGCGACGCAGCTCGGCCCGATAGGCCGCCCTGCCCGCTTCCGTTTCGAGGTCCGGCCGCCCCATCAGGCCGGCGCCTTTTCAGCGACAGGCTCCGAGTTCGGCAGCTTCTTGATCTTCTTGGCGGCCGAGCCGTCATACAGCGCCGGGTCCGTCAGAACGCGCGCGCCGCCCTGGGGCTCTGAGGTGTGACGACCGACGTAGCTGCCCGCCTTCGGCGTCTTGCCCGCCGCGAAATCGTCGATGATCTGGGCCATGTTCTCGGGCGTCAGGTCTTCGTAATAGAGATCGTTGATCTGGGCCACCGGCGCGTTCGAGCAGGCGCCGATGCATTCGACTTCCTGCCAGGTGAAGCGGCCGTCGGCCGACAGCTCGTCCTTGGGCCCGATCTTCTCGCGGCACACGCGCATCAGCTCGTTGGAGCCGCGCAGCATGCACTGCGTGGTGCCGCAGACCTGGATCAGCGCAGCCGTACCGACCGGCGTCAGCTGGAACATGGTGTAGAAGGTCGCGACCTCCAGCACCCGGATATAGGCCATGCCCAGCAGGTCGCCGATGGCGCGCAGCGACGGCTCGGACACCCAGCCCTCCTGCTTCTGGACCAGCCACAGGACCGGGATCACCGCCGACTGGCGACGCGATTCCGGGTACTTCTTGATCCACCACTGAGCCTTTTCCATCGTCTCCTTCGAAAACTCGAAAGAGGCCGGTTGCTCCTTGGCCAGACGACGAACGCTCATCGGTCCACTTCTCCGAACACCATGTCGAGCGAGCCGAGGATGGCGGACACGTCCGCCAGCATGTGGCCGCGGTTCATCCAGTCCATCGCCTGCAGGTGACGGAAGCCGGGCGCCGACAGCTTGACGCGGTAGGGTTTGTTGGTGCCGTCCGACACCAGGTAGACGCCGAACTCGCCCTTCGGCGCCTCGACGGCCGCATAGACCTCACCTTCCGGGGTGCGGAAGCCTTCGGTGTAGAGTTTGAAGTGGTGGATCAGCGCTTCCATCGAACGCTTCATCTCACCGCGACGCGGCGGGGCGATCTTGTTGTCTTCGGTCAGGACCGGCTCGCCGGGGCAGTTGCGCAGCTTGTGGATGCACTGCTCCATGATGCGGATCGACTGGCGCATCTCCTCGACGCGGCACAGATAGCGATCCCAGCAGTCGCCGTTCTTGCCGACGGCGATGTCGAACTCGAGGTCCGCGTAGCAGTCGTACGGCTGAGCCTTGCGCAGGTCCCAGGCGATGTCCGAGCCGCGCAGCATGACGCCCGAGAAGCCCCACGCGAGCGCGTTCTCCTTGGACACCACGCCGATGTCGACGTTGCGCTGCTTGAAGATGCGGTTCTCGGTGACCAGGCTTTCGATGTCGTCCAGCTTGGCCGGGAACTCGGCGCACCAGCGGCCGATGTCGTCGATCAGCTCGGGCGTCAGGTCCTGGTGAACGCCGCCCGGACGGAAGTAGTTGGCGTGCAGACGCGCGCCGCAGGCCCGCTCGTAGAAGACCATCAGCTTCTCGCGCTCTTCATGGCCCCACAGCGGCGGGGTCAGAGCGCCCACGTCCATGGCCTGCATGGTCGTGTTCAGAAGGTGGTTCAGGATGCGGCCGATTTCCGAATAGAGCACCCGGATCAGCTGGCCGCGATACGGCACGTCGATCTCCAGCAGGCGCTCGATCGCCAGACAGAAGGCGTGCTCCTGGTTCATCGGCGAGACGTAGTCCAGCCGATCCAGATAGGGGATGTTCTGGAGGTAGGTGCGCGCCTCCATCAGCTTCTCGGTGCCGCGATGCAGCAGGCCGATGTGCGGATCGACGCGCGTGACCAGTTCGCCGTCCAGCTCCAGCACCAGGCGCAGCACGCCGTGCGCGGCCGGGTGTTGCGGGCCGAAGTTGATGGTGAACTTGCGGTCGTCCATCGCCCGCGCGTGCGGCGTCAGGCCGTCTTCATAGTCCTCGAACGGGTCGATCGCCGAACCGGTCGGAGCCGGAGTGTTGTTACCGTCGGCCATTACTGCGCTCCCGCCTTCTCGTCGCCCGGCAGGACGGTCGGATAATCGGCGCCTTCCCACGGAGACAGGAAGTCGAAGTTGCGGAATTCCTGAGTCAGCTTCACCGGCTCATAGACCACGCGCTTCTGCTCTTCGTCGTAGCGGACCTCGACATAGCCCGTCATCGGGAAGTCCTTGCGCAGCGGGTGCCCCTGGAAGCCGTAGTCGGTCAGGATGCGGCGCATGTCCGGGTGATCCGAGAAGATCATGCCGTACATGTCGAAGGCTTCACGCTCGAACCAGCCCGCTGACGGATAGACCGACGACACGCTGGGGACCGGCTTGACCTCATCGGTCGAGACCTTGACGCGAACGCGCGCGGCGCGCGTCAGCGACAGCAGGTGATAGACGACCTCGAACCGCTCGGCGCGGTCGGGATAGTCGGCGCCGCAGACGTCCATGCACTGCTGGAAGCCGAACTGATCGCGCAGGGCCGTCATGACCTCGACGATCTTCTCGCGCGGGGCGATCAGGGTCAGTTCGCCATAGGCGACCACCGCCTCGACGCCGAGCGCCGCGACCATTTCCGTGCCCAGAGGCGTCAGGGCGGATTCGCGCTCCGCAACGCGCACCAGTTCGCTCATCGCTCGATGGTCCCCGTGCGGCGGATCTTCTTCTGCAGTTGCAGGATGCCGTACAGCAGAGCCTCGGCGGTCGGCGGGCAGCCCGGAACATAAACGTCCACCGGCACCACGCGATCACAGCCGCGCACGACGCTGTAGCTGTAGTGGTAATAGCCGCCGCCGTTGGCGCACGAACCCATCGAGATGACATAGCGCGGGTCCGGCATCTGGTCGTAGACCTTGCGCAGGGCCGGAGCCATCTTGTTGGTCAGGGTGCCGGCGACGATCATCAGATCCGACTGGCGCGGCGAACCGCGCGGCGCGGTGCCGAAGCGCTCCAGGTCGAAGCGCGGCATCGACAGGTGGATCATCTCGACGGCGCAGCAGGCCAGGCCGAACGACATCCACATCAGCGAACCGGTGCGGGCCCAGGTGATGACGTCGTCCAGCGAGGTCGTCAGGAAGCCACGCTCGCCCAGCTCCGTATTGACGGACTCGAAGAACTTGTCGTGAATCTTGGGGTCATAGCCCTCGACGGTCGAGCGCGCGGCGGAACCGGCGGGGACCAGGGGGCTAGAGGGGGCGATCACTGCCATTCCAGGGCTCCCTTCTTCCATTCGTAGATGAAGCCGACCGTCAGGACGCCCAGGAAGACCATCATCGACCAGAAGGCGAAGACCATGCCGCCGGGCGACAGGTCGAACATCGACACCGCCCAAGGGAACAGGAAGGCGATTTCCAGGTCGAAGATGATGAAGAGGATCGACACCAGATAGAAGCGCACGTCGAACTTCATGCGCGCGTCGTCAAAGGCGTTGAAGCCGCACTCATAAGCCGAGAGCTTCTCGGTGTCGGGGTTCTTGGGGGCCAGCACCCAGGCCGCCAGCATGAAGCCGGCGCCGAGCACGATGGCGATGCCCAGGAAAACGACGATCGGAAGATATTCTAGAAGAAATTCGTTCATTCGAGCTGCCTCGCCCGCCGGGAGGTAGGGGGCGGATTCGGGGCTTCTTAGACCCAACCTCGCCAGGGTTCAAACCCATGTCGGCAAAGGTTTTTTGTTGCGAATGGTTCGCAGTTTTTTGCGCGATTTGCCGCAGGCCGCGCGATTGCCTCCTATGCCGCTGATCCGCGAAATGCGCCGTCGCCTTCGACACAGCCGAGAGCTTGCGCATGAACCTGGCCGCCCGCCTGCTGAACTCCATCGAACGCATCGGCAATCGGCTGCCAGATCCTGTCTTCCTATTCCTTTGGCTGATCCTGGGCCTGGTTGTTCTGAGCCTGGTCGGCGCAGGTCTGGGCTGGTCCGCGATCAATCCGGTGACCGGCGAGGCGCTGCAGGCGCAAAGCCTTCTGTCGCCCGCCAATCTGGAGCGGCTGTTCATCGGCATGCCGCGCACCCTGGCCGATTTTCCGCCGCTGGGGATCGTCATCACCATCATCTACGGCGCCTCGGTGGCCGAACGGACGGGCCTGTTCTCCACCGCCATTCGCGGCGCTCTGCTGAATGCGCCACGATTCATCCTGACGCCGATCGTGGTGATCACCGGCATGGTGTCTCACCACGCCTCCGACGCCTCCTATGTCGTGGTGATTCCGCTGGCGGCCGTCATCTTCGCCGCAGCGGGCCGTCATCCGCTAGCCGGCCTGGCCGCCGGATTCGCCGCCGTGTCGGGCGGCTATGCCGGCAATCTGTTCCCCGGCGCCAGCGACGCCCTGATCCTGGGCATCACCGAGCCCGCCGCCCATCTGATCGACCCGTCCTACGCCGTCAGCATCGCCGGCAACTGGTTCTTCATCGTCGGGGTGGTGATCGTCTTCACGCCCATCGTCTGGTTCCTGACCGACCGGGTGATCGAGCCGCGCCTCGGCGCCTGGACGCCGCACGACGCCGCACCGGTCGCCGCCGAAGAGAAGACGCCCCTCACCGCGGCCGAAAAGCGCGGCCTGGCCTGGGCGGGCCTGACCATCCTGGCCATGATCGCCGTCTGGACAATCGTGACCTTCCTGCCTGGCTCGCCCTTCGTCGACGCCGACGCCGAGCCGGAACAGCGCTTCAATCCCCTGTATCGCTCGCTGGTGGCCTTCTTCGCCCTGACCTTCTTCATGGCGGGCGCGGCCTTCGGCGCGGGGTCCGGCTCGATCAAGACCCACCACGACCTGGTGCGGATGATGCGCGAGGGCATCAGCCAACTGGCCCCCTACATCGTCCTGGCCTTCTTCGCCGCCCACTTCGTCGCCATGTTCAACTGGTCGGGCCTGGGGCCGATCCTGGCGGTCAACGCCGCCGCCTCCTTACGCGAACTGGCCCTGCCCACGCCGCTGCTGCTGATCATGGTGGTGCTGGTGTCCTGCGTTTTCGACCTGTTCATCGGCTCGGCCTCGGCCAAGTGGTCGGCGCTCGCCCCCATCGTCGTGCCCATGTTCATGCTGCTGGGCATCAGTCCCGAGATGACCACCGCCGCCTATCGCATGGGTGATTCCGTCACCAACATCGCCACGCCGCTGATGAGCTACTTCCCGCTGATCCTGACCTTCGCCCAGCGCTGGGATCCCAGGTTCGGCCTGGGCTCGCTGATGGCGACCATGCTGCCCTACGCCGGGGCCTTCCTGGTCGCGGGACTGATCATGGTCGCGTCCTGGGTGGCGCTGGACCTGCCGCTGGGACCGGGCGTGGGCGTCCACTACGAACCGCCGCCGCCCGCCACGGCGTCGCAACTGCCTGCGGACGGCGGAATCGCCGGTCCCGCAGCCCCGCCGCAGGCCGCCGCAACGCCCTCGGCCAGATGATTTGATTTATCCACAGCCGCGTCGCTTGACGTGCGACGCGGCCCCGCCTAAACGACGCCCCTCGCCGGGGCGCACAGTCGCTTCGGATGGGAACGCGGGTGTAGCTCAGTTGGTTAGAGTGCCGGCCTGTCACGCCGGAGGTCGCGGGTTCGAGCCCCGTCACTCGCGCCACTCCTCTCAGGGTTCTGAGGGAGTGGCGCACCGCCCTTCCCTTTTCTTCTGACAATCGAGATCGACCCAGGCGCAGCTTTCGCGCGCCTGCTTGGCCATGACCTGTCGCAGGCCCTCGGGACGAGCCCGAGGGCGACAGCGGCGGGCGCCTAGTTGATCGGCAACATCTCTCGCGGCGTGACGAACTCGGCCTTCCCGGTCAGTTCGCCATAAAGCATGGTCAGATCCTCGAACACGCGGTTCCAGGCGAACTGCTCGACCGCCTTGACCCGCGCCGCCGCCCCCAGGGCCTCCACGTCGCGCGCGAACAGGGCCTCAATGGCCGCCGCGTAGTCGACCGGGTCGGCGGAAACGGCCAACTGACCGACGCTCTCGTCCACCGTCTCGGCCACGCCGCCCGAGTTGACGCCCACCACGGCCCGGCCGCAGGCCATGGCCTCCAGCACGATCAGGCCGAACGGCTCCTTGTCGTTGGCGTGCACGAAGGCGTCGCAGCTGGCGATGATGCGGGCCACCGCGCGCGGATCCTTCTCGTAAGGCAAGGAGATGACCCGGTCCTCGGGCGGCATCCCCGCCCCCGCGCCGACCAGCACCAGATGATAAGGCGCGCCCAGACGCTGCACCGCGTCGATCAGGACGCCGACGTTCTTCTCCTTGGCCGGACGCCCGGCGAAACACAGCAAACGGGCGTCGGCGCCCAGGCCCAGCTTCTTCAACAGCCAGTCGCGATCGCGGCGGTCGGGATGGAAGGTGTCCACCTCGACGCCCAGCGGACGAATCACAATGCCGCCCACGCCCGCCTCTTCCAGGCGCTGCGCGATAAAACGGCTGGGCGAGACCACGCGGTCGAATTGGGAGAACAGCCTGGCCCACCGCTTTTCGACCGGCTTCTTGGCCCACTCCCCGAAATGCAGGGCCGCCAGGGCCGCCGGGTCCGAGTGGCAGAAGCCGACGACCGGGCAGCCGACCCTCTGGCCGGCCTCCAGCGCGCCCTGGCCAGGCGTATAGGGATCGCCCGCCTCGATCAGCGAGGGATTGAGCGACGACACCCAGGCGCCCCAGCGCCGCACCGAACTGGGCCAGCGATAGCCGTCGCCGAACGGCAGCTTGGGCGCGTGAAGACGGACCACGCCGTCGGGCTCCATCCTGTATCCCGCCCCCGGCACGACCAGGTTGTGCGCCACCTCGGGCCGATGCCCCTCCAGCCAGGCCTTCTTCGACAGGAGATAGCGTTTCACCCCGCCGGAGCGCGGCGCGAACAACATGGTGGTGTCGACGAGGCGCGGCCGGGAATCAGCGGCTGCGGTCTTCGTGGCTCGCAAGGTGTCGGCCACCTCTTCGTCCAGGCCGGGAAACAGCCTCAGTTCGCTTTCCTGGACGTCGATATGGTTCGCGCTCATGCGATGGATCCTGTGCCTGTCGTTCTTCACGCTAACGCTAAAGCTCCGGCTTTGGATGCGACGGACACGGCTGATCTTCACCGCGACTTTCGGCCCGTAGCGCCTGGAACCGCTACGCTCAAGAGGGCGTCGCAATCCGGTCGCACGCTGCCGCTTTTCATCCGCCGTTCAGCTTCATCTGCATAGGCCGGGCCTTGCATTCGCCTCAAATTCGAGAAACTTGGGGCGTGCGGGCGTGGACCCTGTTAGGAGGGGCGCCTTCAATCCTTGCGCGTGCGACCACGAGGGGTTTCTTACGAATGCGTATTCTGCTCGCGAGCGCCGTTGCGATCGCCCCCCTGCTGGTCGCGTCCGGCGCTCAGGCCGAACAGGTCATTTCGAACGCGCGGACGACGCCTGTCAGCACTTCGACCGCCAACAACGGCGCGCGCGACGACGTGCGGCTGGCCAGCGGCGGTTCGATCGCCGTGACGTCAGGCGCCGCCGTGACGCTGGATTCCAGCAATGACGTGAAACTGGATTCCGGATCCAAGATCGACATGCTCAAGGCGGCCGACGGCGCCACGGGCATCCTGGTCAACGGCGGCAACACCGGCGACGTCACCATCGGCGGCGCGATCAACATCACCGACTCGATCGAGGAATATAAGGACGAGGACAAGGACGGCGACCTGGACGGTCCGTTCGCCGACGGAACGAACCGTCATGGCGTCCGCGTCACGGGCTCGGCTCCGCTGGTCGGCGACATCCGCATCGAATCGTCCGGTTCGATCAAGGTCGAGGGCAATAATTCCTCGGGCCTGACGGTCGAGGCCCCGTTGACCGGCGACCTCTTCAGCCAGGGTCAGGTCAGCGTCGTCGGCAACGACACCTACGGCATCCACACGACCGGCGACATCACCGGCGACGTCACTATTCTGGGCAGCGTCAGCGCCATCGGCGAGAACGCGACCGGGGTCGCTATCGACGGCGCGGTCGACGGCGCGGTCAAGATTCAGGGCGCGGTCAATACGACCGGCTATCGCTACACCACCCCGCCGCCCAGCAAGCCGACGACGGGCGAGCCGCGCGAGGGCGCGACCTATCTCGAAAATCTCGACGACGACGATCTGCTGCAGGGCGGCCCGGCCGTCCGCATCGCGGGCGACGTCACCGGCGGCGTGGTCTTTGATGGCCCTCCCCCGCCCCTGCCTGACGACGCGACTGAGGAAGAGAAGAAAGACACCGACCGCGACAAGGACGGTATTCCCGACGCCCAGGAGACGACCGCCGCCATCCGTTCGTTCGGCGGCGCGCCGGCGGTGCTGGTCGGCTCAGCCGACAAGGCCATCAACCTGGGCCCGGTGGGAACCGGAGACGACGCCTATGGTCTGATCAACCGGGGCTCCATCGAGGCGGCCGGCGTCTACAAGGACGTCGACGCCACCGCTGTCCAGATCGGCGGCACGGGCCAGTCGGTCACCCTGGCCGGCGGGCTGCGCAACCAGGGCACGATCACCTCTTCGGCGAACACGGGCGACAGCACGGGGGTCCTAATCGGCGCGGGCGCCACGGCGCCGAGCATCGTCAACTCGGGGGCGATTCAAAGCGTCTCCGCCGGCTCGGAAGCCAACGTCGCCGCCGGCGTGCTGATCAACCAGGGCGCCAATGTCGCCTCCTTCGTCAACTCCGGCTCGGTGACGGCAGGGGTCAACGGCTCCAAGGGCGACGCCGTCGCCCTGCGCGATGAATCCGGCACGCTGACCACGATCAACAACACCGGCAAGATCGTGGCCGCCATCAGCCCCGAAAAGGATGTGGCCCAGACCGGCTCGGCCATCGCCGTGGACGTCAGCGCCAACAGCACAGGCGTCACCCTGGTCCAGGACGGCGTGGTCGTTCCCGATCACAAGCTGCCGGACGCCGACGGCGACGGGGTGCCTGACGCCAATGAACCCGCGATCCGCGGCGACATCCGTCTGGGCTCGGGCGCCGATGTGCTGGACATCCGCAACGGCACGGTGAACGGAGACATCTCCTTCGGAACCGGCGCCGACCGCCTGGCCATCAGCGGCGGCGCCGTGGTGACCGGCAAGCTGTCCAATGGCGACGGCCAGCTGGACATCGACATCTCCAAGGGCACGCTGGATGCGCGCCATACGGGCCAGCTTCAGGTCAGCGACCTGAACGTCGGCGCCGACGGCAACCTGATCGTGACCCTGGACCCGGCCAACGACGCCAACGGCGGCTTCAAGGTCAGCGGCAGCGCCGACCTGGCCGACGGGGCGGGCCTGGGCGTCCGCTTCAACTCCCTGATTCAGGACCCGACGTCCTTCACCATCATCGAGGCGGGCGACCTGAACGTCGGCGCCATCGACCAAGACGTGCTGCAGTCCAACTCGCCCTACGCCTTCGTGGTCAACGCCAACGTCGATGAAGCCGCCGGAAAGCTGACGGTCGACGCCCGTCGCCGCACGGCGGAAGAGGCCGGCATGATCAAGGCCGAGGCCGCCGCCTATGACGTGCTCTACGCCGGCCTGGCCGACAATGAGCTGATCCGCGCGGCCATGCTGAACCAGACGGACCGCGACGGCTTCTTCCACATCTATCAGCAGTTGTTGCCCGACCACTCGGGCGGCCCGCTGCTGTCGCTGGCCAGCGGCGTCGACGCCGTGACCCGCGCCCTGACCGGCCGCAACGCCGCCGCGGCGCCGGGCGAGACCAGCGCCTGGGTGCAGGAGATCAACTTCTACGCCGACAAGGACAAGACCGACACCTACGGCTTCCGTTCCGAAGGCTTCGGCCTGGCCGGCGGCGTCGAACGCGGCACCAACATGGGCGCCTTCGGCCTGACGGCCGCCTTCACCTCGTCGGATCTGGAAGACCCGGAATCGGCGGCCGAGGAAGTGCTGTCGGCCAGCCTGCTGGAGCTGGGCCTCTACTGGCGGGCCCAAGGCCAATACTGGACGACCTGGGCGCGCGCCGCCGGCGGCTACGCCTCCTTCAACGCCACGCGCAAGCTGGTCGCCGAGGGCGTCAACCTGAAGAACGAATCCAGCTGGCACGGCTTCACCCTGGCCGCCGCCGGCGGCGCTTCGTACGAGCGCCACTTCGGGCGCCTGAACATCCGCCCCGAGGCCTATGTCGAATATTTCTCGCTGAGCGAGGACGCCCGCACCGAACAGGGCGGCGGCGACGGCTTCGACCTCGATATCGATGAGCGCGACGGCCACATCTTCTCGGGCGTGGCGGCCGTGAACATCGGCTACGGCTTCGGCAAGGACGGCTGGATTCGCCCCGAGGTTCGCCTGGGCTGGCGTCAGAACTTCTCGGTCGACGCCGGCACCACCATCGCCCGCCTGGCTTCGGGCGGCGACGCCTTCACCCTGGACCCCGCCAGCATCGAGGGCGGCGGTCCGATCCTGGGCTTCCGCCTGAACGTCGGCAACGACCTGGGGCTGCTGTCGATCACCGGCGACGCCGAACTGCTGGAAGACTACGTCCGCTACACCCTGCTGCTGCGGGCCAGCTTCAAGTTCTGATTTTTCTTCGGAACACGAACACAAAAGGGCCGCCGGATTCGTTCCGGCGGCCCTTTCCCTATCTTGCCGAGCCCTCTCGCCTTTCTATGATCCCCCCGAACCAGAGGGGGTTTCATATGAACAAGTTCGCCTGGGCGGCCTGCGCCCTAATCCTGAGCGCCCATGCGCCGGCGATGGCCCAGACCGCCGAGCCATCGGTCGCCGCGCCCGCCCTGCCCGCCGTCGACCGCGGTCTCTTCTCCGCCCAGGACCTGTTCGGCATGGAGGTCGCCTCCGACGCCCAGATCAGTCCGGACGGCGCGCAGATCGCCTATGTTCGCCAGACGGCCGACATCATGACCGACCGGATGCGCCCGACCATCTGGCTGATCGACGTGAAGACCGGCCGCCACGCGCCGCTGATCGCCTCGGCCGGCTCGCACCGTCAGCCGCGCTGGTCGCCGGACGGCACGCGCCTGTCCTACATCTCCAGCGCCGAGGGCGGCGCGCCGCAGTTGTTCGTGCGCTGGATGGCGTCGGGAGAATCGGTCCGCGTCACCAACCTGCCGAACACCCCGTCCAGCGTCAGCTGGTCGCCCAACGGCGAGCAATTGGCCTATTCCGTCCTGGTTCCCGGCGAAAAGCCCAAGATCGGCTCGCCGCTGGTCAAGCCGGAAGGCGCCCAGTGGGCTCCGCCGCTGGAGATCATCGACACCGTCACCTATCGCGCCGACGGTCAGGGCTATCTGAAGCCCGGCTTCCGCCACGTCTTCGTCGTCGGCTCCCAGGGCGGCGGCGGGCGCCAGCTGACCCATGGCGACTTCAATCACGGCGGCGGCCTGTCCTGGTCGGCCGATTCCCGCACCATCTACCTCAGCGCCAACCGCCGGGCCGACTGGCAACGCGAGTCCGCCGACAGTGAAGTCTACGCCGTGGACGTGCAGACGGGAGGTCTGACGGCCCTTACCGACCGCGCGGGGCCGGACAATTCGCCCGTCGCATCGCCCGACGGTCGTCGCATCGCCTACCTCGGCTACGACGACAAGCGGATGGGCTATCACAACACCCGCCTTCATGTGATGGACGCCGACGGCTCTAACCGCCGCGTCCTGACCGGGGATCTCGACCGTTCGGTCCAGTCGCCGGTGTGGAGCCGCGACGGCCGCTCGGTCTATGTCGCCTATGACGACCAGGGCCGCACCAAGGTCGCCCGCGTGTCGCTGGACGGCGCGATCACCACCCTGATCGAAGATCTGACCGGCGACGACTTCGGCCGTCCCTACACCGGCGGCGGCTTCACCGTGGCCGACGACGGAGCCATCGCCTATACGCGCGGCGATTCAAGCCGCCCGGCCGACGTCCACATCCTGAAGGGCGGCCGCAGCACCCAGCTGACCCGGCTGAACGCCGATTTCCTGGGCGCTCGCCGCCTGGGCCAGGTGCGTCGCGTCCAAGTCGCCTCCTCCCACGATCAGCGCGCGGTCGAAAGCTGGCTGACGCTGCCGGCCGACTATGTCGAGGGTCAGCGCTATCCCCTGGTGCTGGAAATCCACGGCGGCCCGTTCGCCGCCTATGGCCCTCATTTCGCCACCGACAACCAGCTGTTCGCCGCAGCGGGCTATGCCGTCCTGTCGGTCAATCCGCGCGGCTCGACCTCCTATGGGGACGAGTTCGCCAACCTGATCCACCACAACTACCCGTCGAACGACTATGACGACCTGATCAGCAGCGTCGACGCCGTCATCGCGCAGGGCGTCGCCGATCCGAACCGCCTGTTCGTCACCGGCGGCTCGGGCGGCGGCGTGCTGACCAGCTGGATCGTCGGCAAGACCGACCGCTTCAAGGCCGCCGTGGTCCAGAAGCCCGTCATCGACTGGGCCAGCTTCGTGCTGACGGGCGACAACCCCGCCTTCTTCGCCCGCTACTGGTTCGGCGAATTTCCGTGGGAGAACCCGGAGGCCTACTGGCGCCGGTCGCCGCTGTCGCTGGTCGGCAACGTGAAGACCCCGACCATGGTCGTCGTTGGCGACGAGGACTATCGCACCCCGGTCAGCGAGTCGGAGCAGTACTACACCGCCCTGCAGCTGCGCGGCGTGCCCACGGCCTTGGTGAAGATCCCCGGCGTCGGCCACAGCCTGGCCGTCCGCCCGTCCCAGAACGCGGCCCGCATGAACGCCATCATCGAGTGGTTCGAGCGGTACAAGGACGGCGCCCCGACCACGACGGCGCAGTAAGAGCCTCCCCGCGTCCGTCCGGCGACGGGCGCGGGGGCCAGCGTGGCGTTAGTTGACTTTTAACCAGAACACTTACAGAACATCACGAACGGTTCACGCCTTGTTCTGGATTCGCCGCCATGCTCACAAAGAAACAGCACGAACTCCTGATGTTCATTCATGAGCGCATCCGGGAGACGGGCGTTTCGCCGTCCTTCGACGAGATGAAGGAGGCGCTGGACCTGGCGTCCAAGTCCGGCATCCACCGCCTGATCACGGCGCTGGAGGAACGCGGCTTCATCCGCCGTCTGGCCCACCGCGCCCGCGCGCTGGAGGTGGTCAAGCTGCCGGAACAGGCGACGGCCGCTGCGCCGGCCAAGGGGCGGGCCCCGTTCAGGCCCGACGTGATCCAGGGCGGCGGCCTGAACCCGCGCCAGGTTGTCGCGGAAGCCGCCAACGACGTGCGCGATCTGCCCCTGCTGGGCAAGATCGCCGCCGGCACCCCGATCGCCGCCATCCAGCATGAGCGCGAGCGCCTGCCCGTCCCTGAATCCATGCTGGGCGCCGGAGAGCATTACCTGCTCGAGATCGAAGGCGACTCCATGATCGAGGCCGGCATCCTCGACGGCGACACAGTCATCATCAAACGGGTGGAGAACGCCTCCTCGGGCGAGATCGTCGTGGCCCTGGTTGAGGGCGAGGAAGCCACGCTGAAGCGCCTGCGCAAGAAGGGCCAGTCCATCGCCCTGGAGCCCGCCAACAGCGCCTATGAGACCCGCATCTTCGGCCCCGACCAGGTCGAGGTCCAGGGCAAGCTGGTCGGTCTGCTGCGCCGGTATCACTGATCCCACTTCCGCTCATCCCGGCGTCCGCCGGGATGAGCGGGGTTGAGGGTCAACGCCTAATCCGTCCCGCCTCCGCTCCACGGCCGCCGTCCCCGCACCTCCGCCGCCCATAGGGCGCGCCAGCCGCCCGCCTCATCCCGCCACAACTCCACCGAGCCGCCGCGCGCATGATCGGCGCCGTCCAGCACCAGCCGCCCCTCGCATGACGGCGGCAAGGCCGCGACCACGGCCCGCACGCTGATCACCTCGGCGCTGCGGCACATCTGATCCATCTGCCCTGCGCCCGGCGCCGCCTTGCCCCACCACAGGGCCAGCGCGCCCTCCCGCTCTTCCGGCGTGCAGAAGGACCGCTTGCAAGTCCAGCCTTCACCCGGCCGCCCGACCGCTTCCAGCCCTCGCCGCCGGGACCACAGGTCGCTGGCGAACTGACGCACGGCAGGCCGCATCACGACCGCCTGCTCCCCCTGCCGATACGCCGCGTTCGCCCCGCCGTCGCCGATCCACACGTCCGGCGGCGCGGGGCGCGGCCAGATCAGCACCGCCGCCGCGAACGGCAGGCCCACCCATCGCCATCGTCCGCGCCACAGGCACATGAACAGTATGCCCAGGAAGGCGACCGGCAGGGCCGCCGCCGGAGCGCTGGGGATCGCCTGAACCGCGCCGGGCAGGCTCGCCGCCCAGTGGCCGATGGCCAGCATGGCGTCCACAGACTTCCCCGCGAGCCACAGAAAGGGCGCGCCGAGGCCCAAAGGCTCGAGCGCCGCCCCCAGCGCCAGGGCGGGCATCATGATGAAGTCCGCCAGCGGCGCCGTCGCCAGGTTGGCGATCAGCCCATAGACGGCCGTCCGATTGAAATGCTGCATGGCGAACGGCCCGGTCGCCATGCCCGCCACCAGACTGGCGGCGCAGGCGGCCAGCAGCCAGCTGCCGAACCTCTGCACCATGACGATAGGCCAGGGCGCGGCGAACTCGCGGATACGACGCGGCCAGACCTCGACAAGGGCGACCAGGGCCGCCGTCGCCGCGAACGACATCTGGAACCCCGGCGTCACCACGGCTTCCGGCCGCAGCAACAGGACCACGAAGGCCGCCGCCGCCAGCGCCCGCATCGTCACAGCCTGCCGATCCGCCAGTATGGCCAGGAAGGCGATGGAGGCCGTGACCGCCGCCCGCTCGGCCGGTGGCGGGGCGCCGGAAATGACCAGATAGGTCCCCACCGCGATCAGGCCCGCGATCGCCGCGACCTTCTTGCCCGACACGCGCAGCGCCAGCCACGGCCAGGCTGCGACCAGCAGGCGCACGGTGAAGAAGACGAAGCCCCCGACGACCGCCATGTGCAGACCCGAGATCGACAGGATGTGCGCCAGTCCCGAATCCCGCATGGCGTCCAGGTCGGGGCTCTGGATCCAGGTCTCGTGCCCCGTCGTCATGGCCGCCGCCACCCCGCCCGTGCGTTCGCCCAGACGCGCCACGATCCGCTCGGCCAGGGCGTAGCGCACGGCGTTAACCTTCATCTCCATCCGCACCCGCCACGGCGGCGGCGCCAGAGCGGCGGGCCGCGTCGGCCCCAGAGCGAACAGCGTCCCACCCATGCCCTGGAAATAGGCGTTGCGGCCAAAGTCATAGGCGCCGGGACTGGCGGGCGGCGGCGGCGGATTCAGGATGCCGAAGACGCGGATGGCCGCGCCGGGCGGCGGCGGCGCGCCTTTCACCGTCACGCGCAACCGCTCGGGCGTCGCCTCGGGCGTCAGACCGCGCACCCGCACCGGCGCCACGACGATGCGAGCGCCGTTCTGGCCCGGCGAATCCACGTCCATCACCCACCCTTCAATCTGGGTCGGCGCCAGGTCCGCTGGTGCGATGGGAGCCGCCACCGCCTCGACCCTTAGCTTGGCCACCGCCAGGCCGCCGCTGAAACAGGCCAGCATAAGCAGGCTTAGTGTCGCAGCACGCGGCAACCCCCGCGCCCGACCGACAAGCCAGAGGCCCAACAGCGCCAGACCCGCCGCCGTCAGCGGCCACGTCGCTGGTTCCTCTTTCAGGATGAAGTAGCAGCCGCATCCCGCCCCGAAGCAGACGGATGACCACAGCGGCCAGCGATCCGCCTGGGACCGCGCATCGTCGCCCAGGCTGTCAATTAAGCGGGCCATAAGGGTTCGCTTCCCCACGGGCGGGCGTATAAGACCCTGCCCTATGGACCCTGCCTCTATGACCTCCCCTTCCTCGACCGTCGTCACCCGCTTCGCCCCCTCGCCCACAGGCTACCTGCATATCGGCGGGGCGAGAACCGCGTTATTCAATTGGCTGTACGCCAAGGGACGCGGCGGCAAATTCCTGATCCGCATCGAGGACACCGATCGCGAGCGTTCGACGGACGAGGCGGTGAAGGCGATCTTCGACGGCCTGTCCTGGCTGGAGCTGTTCGGCGACGAGGAGCCCGTCTTTCAATTCGCGCGCGCCGACCGTCACCGCGAGGTGATCAATGAACTGCTGGCGACCGGCCACGCCTATCGTGACTTCCTGACCGCCGACGAGACCACGGCCTTGAGGGACCAGGCCAAGGCCGAGGGCCGCGACTTCGTCTCGCCCTGGCGCGACCGCGAACCGAGCGTCGACGATCTGGCCAAGCCGCACACCGTGCGCTTCCGCCGCCCGCTGGATCAGGCTGTCGTGGTCGACGATGCGGTGCAGGAAACCGTGCGCTGGGAGTCCGCATCGCTGGACGATCTGGTCATCCTCCGCTCGGACGGAGCGCCGACCTACAATCTGGCCGTGGTGGTGGACGACCACGACATGGGCGTGACCCATGTTATCCGCGGCGACGATCATCTGAACAACGCCGCCCGCCAGAGCCTGATCTACGACGCCCTGGGCTGGACGCGGCCGACCTTCGCCCACATCCCCCTGATCCACGGCCCGGACGGCGCCAAGCTGTCCAAGCGCCACGGCGCCCAGGCGGTGCATGAGTACGCCGACATGGGCTATCTGCCCGAGGCCATGCGCAACTATCTGGCCCGACTGGGCTGGGCCCACGGCGACGACGAGCTGTTCAGCGACGAGCAGGCCCTGGCCTGGTTCGACCTGACCGGCGTCAACAAGGCGCCCGCCCGCCTGGACTTCGACAAACTGGCCCACGTCAACGCCCACTGGCTGCGCCTGGCCGACGACGACCGTCTGGCCAAGCTGACGCTTGACGCCCATCTGGCGCGCGGCCGCGCGCTGCAGCCGGATGACGAGGAACGGCTGCTGCGGGCCATGCCCTTCATCAAGGATCGCGCCAAAACCATACCGGAACTCGCCGACCAAACGGCATTCGTGTTGCAGGCGCGTCCGCTCCCGTTTAACGAGAAATCGGCGGCTTTGCTGCAGGGCGAAACCGGGCTGCGAATCTCACGACTGCGTGAACGACTGGGACTTTTCCAGAGCTGGGATGTCTTCGCCTTGGAGGCGGAACTTAAGGCTTTCGCCGAGGAGGAAGGCGTAGGCTTCGGAAAAATCGGCCCTTCCATGCGCGCTGCCTTGACGGCTGGCTCGGCGTCGCCCGATATCGCCCGCACGCTTTGCGCGCTCGGACGCGACGAAAGCCTCGGGCGCTTGGATGATGCGCTGCAACAGACTAAGTGATCACCCATAACCAACTCAGGCCGCCCGCCTCCCCGCGCGCCGGTCCAAGGAAGAACAAGGGGCCTAGATGACTGAACAAGCGAAACCCGCCGGCTCGGCGACCCTGTCCTACCAGGACAAGACTGTTGAGCTCCCCGTCCTTTCCGGCTCGACCGGCCCGGACGTCATCGACATTCGCAAGCTGTACGGCGGAACCGGCGCCTTCACCTTCGATCCCGGCTTCACCTCCACGGCGGCCTGCGAATCGGGTCTGACCTACATCGACGGCGATGAAGGCGTGCTGCTGCACCGCGGCTACCCCATCGACCAACTGGCCTCCAAGTCCAACTTCCTGGAAGTCTGCCACCTGCTGCTGCACGGCGAACTGCCGAACGCCGCCGAATTCGAAGAGTTCGAGCAGTGCGTCACGCGCCACACCATGCTGCACGCCCAGTTCGACCGCTTCTTCGAGGGCTTCCGTCGCGACGCTCATCCGATGGCGATCATGGTCGGCACCGTCGGTGCC
Source organism: Brevundimonas olei (assembly GCF_037055245.1). Taxonomy (GTDB): domain Bacteria; phylum Pseudomonadota; class Alphaproteobacteria; order Caulobacterales; family Caulobacteraceae; genus Brevundimonas; species Brevundimonas olei. Next base: position 1,555,022 of record NZ_CP146369.1, on the reverse strand, counting down.
CTGTCGGCCTTCTATCACGACAGCCTGGACATCCATGACCCGGTCCAGCGCAACATCTCGGCCATCCGTCTGATCGCCAAGATGCCGACGATCGCGGCCCGCGCCTACAAGTACCACATCGGCCAGCCCTTCATCTCGCCGCGCAACGACCTGTCGTACGCCGAGAACTTCCTGCGCATGTGCTTCGCCGTCCCGGCCGAGGACTATCAGGTCGACCCGGCCCTGGTGCGCGCCATGGACCGCATCTTCATCCTGCACGCCGATCACGAACAGAACGCCTCGACCTCGACCGTCCGCCTGGCCGGTTCGTCGGGCGCCAATCCGTTCGCCTGTATCGCCGCCGGCATCGCCTGTCTGTGGGGCCCGTCGCACGGCGGCGCCAACGAAGAGGCGCTGAACATGCTGAAGGAAATCGGCACCCCGGACCGCATCCCCGAGTTCATCGAGGGCGTGAAGGCGCGCAAGTACAAGCTGATGGGCTTCGGCCACCGCGTGTACAAGAACTACGACCCGCGCGCCAAGGTCATGCAGCAGTCGGCCTATGAAGTGCTGGCCGCCACGGGCCGCGAGAACGACCCGCTGTTCCAGGTCGCCAAGGAACTGGAGGCCGTCGCCCTGCAGGACGAGTATTTCACCTCGCGCAAGCTGTTCCCGAACGTCGACTTCTATTCGGGCATCACCCTGTCGGCCATGGGCTTCCCGACCACCATGTTCACCGTGCTGTTCGCCCTGGCGCGCACCGTGGGCTGGATCGCTCAGTGGCAGGAAATGATGGCCGATCCGTCGCAGAAGATCGGCCGTCCGCGTCAGCTGTACACGGGCCCGACCGAGCGCGACTACGTGCCGCTGGCCCAGCGCGGCTAAGCCGTCGCACAACGAAAAATGCAGAAGCGCCGGGGCGAAAGCTCCGGCGTTTTTTCGTGCTCGGTGAGTCATCAAGCCTCGCGCCCTCAGTGAACCGCAAGGCGAGGATCCGGCGATCATGGCGCTGTCCGCCAGACAATCCTACGGCTAACGCCTTTGTGATCACGGCGCGTTACGACCAAAGCCGTATTGGAATCAGGGTGATGCGGCGCCTATGTCCGCGTCGTTCCTTGAGCCCTCCCCGGCTCCAGTCGTCAGGTTTGCGATGTCCCGCGTCCGTAACGCCGCCCTCAAGTCGAAGATCATGTCCGCCCAGGACGCCGCCGCCCTGATCCCGGCCAACTCGACCGTGGGCATGAGCGGCTTCACCGGCTCGGGCTATCCCAAGGTCGTGCCCATGGCCCTGGCCGAGCGGATCGAGGCCGAGCACGCAGCCGGCAACCCGTTCCGGCTGAAGGTCTGGACCGGCGCCTCGACCGGGCCTGAGTTGGACGGCGCCCTAGCCAAGGCGGACGGCATCGAGTTCCGCCTGCCCTACAACTCCGATCCCGTCGCGCGTGAGAAGATCAACAAGGGCGAGATGGAATACCTGGACATGCACCTGTCGCAGGTGGCGCCGGTGGCCTGGCAGGGCTTCCTCGGTCCGCTGGAGACGGCGGTAGTCGAGGTGTCGGGCATCCGCGAGGACGGGGCGCTGATCCCCTCGTCGTCCATCGGCAACAACAAGACCTGGCTGGACCGCGCCGACCGCATCATCCTCGAGGTCAACAGCTGGCAGAACGCCGCGCTGGAGGGGATGCACGACATCTACTACGGCACCGCCCTGCCACCCGCGCGCGTGCCGATCCCGCTGACCAAACCGACCGACCTGATCGGCGAGACGGTCTTCCGCGTCGATCCATCGAAGATCGCCGCCATCGTCGAGACGGACAGCCCTGACCGCAACCTGCCCTTCGCCGCGCCCGACGCCAGCGCCACAGCCATCGCCGGGCATCTGATCGAGTTCCTGCAGCATGAAGTGAAGCTGGGCCGCCTGCCCGCCCATCTGCTGCCGCTGCAATCGGGCGTGGGCAATGTCGCCAACGCCGTGCTGGCCAGCCTTCAGGACAGCCCGTTCGAGAACCTGACCGCCTATACGGAGGTGCTGCAGGACGGGATGCTGGACCTGCTGGACTCAGGGAAACTGACGGTCGCCTCGGCCACCGCCTTCTCGCTCAGCCCCGAGGCCGCCGCCGATCTGAACAACCGCATGGAGCAGTTTCGCGGCAAGATCATCCTGCGCCCGCAGGAAATCTCGAACCACCCGGAGATCATCCGCCGTCTGGGCTGCATCGCCATGAACGGCCTGATCGAGGCCGACATCTACGGCAACGTCAACTCGACCCACGTCATGGGCTCGCGCATCCAGAACGGCATCGGCGGCTCGGGCGACTTTGCGCGCAACGCCTACATCTCCTGCTTCGTCACCCCGTCGACGGCCAAGGGCGGCAAGATCTCGGCCATCGTCCCCATGGCCAGCCACGTCGACCACATCACCCAGGACGTGCAGGTCATCGTCACGGAACAGGGGCTGGCCGACCTGCGCGGCCTGTCGCCCAAGCAGCGCGCGCGGGTCATCATCGCCAACTGCGCGCACCCCGACTATCGCGACGCGCTGAAGGACTATTACGACCGCGCGCTGGAAGGGTCATACGGCCTGCAGTCGCCGCACCTGCTGACCGAGGCGCTGTCGTGGCACCAGCGCTACATCGAAACGGGGTCGATGAAGGCCTGACCCTCCCGTCTCAGGCATAACGGCGGGCCACGGCGACGCTGGCCACCGTCAGTGCGGCCGCCGCGACCATGGTCCACGGCACGGCCTCGTGCAGCACCAGCCCCGCCAGCGCCAGGGCGAAGAAGGGCTGGAGCAGTTGAAGCTGCCCCACGCTGGCGATGCCGCCCATCGCCAGGCCGCGATACCAGAAGATGAAGCCGATCAGCATCGAGAAGACCGAGACATAGGCCAGTCCGGTCCACGCCGGGACGCCGATGGCGCTCCAGTCGGCGGGCAGGTCCATCGTCGTCACCACCAGCATGATCGGCGCCGACAGCACCAGCGCCCAACAGATGACCTGCCAGCCGCCCAGACGCCGCGCCAGTATGCCGCCCTCGGCATAGCCCAGACCGCAGATGACGATGGAGGCCAGCATCAGCAGGTCGCTGGTCCACGCTCCGTCGCCGTGGCTGCTGAAGGCGAAACCGATCACCGTGGCGCTGCCCAGACCGGAGAACAGCCAGAACAGCGGGCGCGGCCTCTCCCCGCCTCTCATTACGCCGAAGATGGCCGTAGACAACGGCAGCAGGCCGATGAAGACGATCGACCGGGCCGAGGTCATATGCTGCAGCGCCAGGGCCGACAGCAGGGGAAAACCCACCACCACCCCGACCGCGATCACCGCCAGCGACATCAGATCGCGCCGGTCCGGCCGCGCCTGCCGCGTGGCCAACAGCACCAGCCCCGCCAGCGCCGCCGCGATAACCGCCCGCGCGCCCGTCAGGAACAGCGGCGACAGGTCCGCCACCGCCAACCGCGTCGCGGGCAGCGAGCCGCTGAAGATCACCACCCCCAGAAGCCCGCAGATCAGGCCGTCGATGCGCTTCTGTTTCGCCGTGTCCATTCCGTCTTCCTCTTCGCCGCCTGATTGGACTCCCGGCGCTGGCGAAGGCAGCCACAGATCGATACGCTTTCGCCGAACTGTATGGATTATGGAGCCGGCACGGTTGTCCCGCAGCACACGCACCACCGAGGTCATGGAGGCCATTCGCATCCGTATCGCCGGGCGCAGCCTGGCCCCCGGCGACCGCCTGCCGTCGATCCGGCGTTTCGCCGAGACCATGGCGGTTTCGCCTTCAACCGTCGTCGAGGCCTATGACCGGCTGGCGGCCGAGGGGTTGATCCGCGCCCGGCCGGGATCAGGCTTCTATGTCTCGGGCGCCGCCCTGCCTCCGCTCAGTTTTGCGGTCGATCCCGGCCTGCACGACCGCGCCGTCGATCCCTTCTGGGTGTCGCGCCAGTCGCTGGAGGCGCCGCCGGAGGCCCTCAAGCCCGGCTGCGGCTGGCTGCCTGCCGACTGGATGCCGACCGAGGCGCTGCGCAAGGCCCTGCGCGCCGTAGCGCGGGCGGACGACGCCCTTCTGACCGACTATGGCGGCGTGCTCGGCTCGAGGGCGCTGCGCCGCATCCTTCTGGGTCGTCTGGCGACCGAGGGGCTGCAACTCGGCCAGGATCAGGTGCTGCTGACCGGCTCCGGCACCCATGCCGTCGATCTGACGTGCCGTTATCTGCTGCGGCCCGGCGATACGGTGGTCGTGGACGATCCCTGCTACTTCAACTTCCGCGCCCTGCTGCGCGCGCATCAGGTCCAGGTCGTCGGCGTCCCCTACACGCTCACAGGCCCTGACGTCGAACGGTTCGAGGCCGTACTGAAGCAGGCCTCCCCCCGGCTCTATCTGACCAACGCCGGGCTTCAGAACCCGACCGGCGCCGGCATCGCGCCCCAGACGGCGCACCGCCTGCTGAATCTGGCTGCAGCGCATGATCTCACCATCATCGAGGACGATCTTTTCGCCGATCTGGAGCCCGAGCCCACCACCCGACTGGCGGCGCTGGACGGGCTGAACCGGGTCATCCGCATCGGCAGCTTCTCCAAGACGCTGTCGGCCTCCCTGCGCTGCGGCTACATCGCGGCGCGCGTCGACCGGATTTCGGACCTGGCTGATCTTCAGGTGGCGACGGGCTTTGTCGGCGCCAGTCCGGTGGCGGCCGAGGCCATCGCCCACGTCCTGGCCGGGGGCGGCTATCGCAAGCATCTGGACGAGGTTCATCGACGCCTGGCGCGAAAGCGCCGCGAGGTGATCGCCCGCCTGAGATCCATCGGCGTCGAACCCTGGATCGAGCCGCGCGGCGGCTTCAATCTTTGGTGCCGACTGCCCGGCGAAATCGATTCCGCCGACTTGGCGCGCGCCGCGCTGAAGGAGAACATCGTCCTGGCGCCCGGCGACGTATTCAGCCCCTCACAGACGGCCAGCCGCTTCATGCGGGTCAATGTGACCCACTGCGACGACCCGCGCCTGATGAGCTTCCTGCGCCTAGGCCTCAGCGGCTGAGCGCGGCAGGGAACGGGCGGCCGAGAGCCTCGGCCATGGCCTGCTGATTGATCAGCAGCACCAGGTCGCGCAGGTGGTAGTTGTTGGACAGCACCACCACCGTCACCTCCTGATCCGGCTGATAGGACACCAGGTTACGGAAGCCCGCCCAGCTGCCGGTGTGGTAAATCTGGCGGTCGCTGAACGGCGAAGAGGTCCGCTCGCCCAAAGCGCTGACGTAGAGGCCGTAGCCATAGGCCCGGTGCGGGCCGCGCCGCTCCGGCATGTCGTCCGGGGCGTGGTCGGCGATCAGATCGGCATAGGCCTTGTCGCTCAGGATATGGCCCTGATGCAGGGCGCGGTTCCAGGCCAGCATGTCGTCCAGCGTCGAATACAAGGCGCCGGCGCCGGCCACCACGCTGACGTTGGCGATAGGCTGCGGCGTCAGACCCGCCGGGAACAGGCCGTAGCCCATGGCCAGGCCTTGGGCGTCGTCGTTCACGTCGGAGCCGGTGTCCTTCAGGCCCTGGGGCTTGAGGATGGCCTGCTCCAGATAGGTCTCGAACGGCTGGCCGCTGGCCCTCGACACGATCTCGGCCGCCAGATTGAAGGCGGCGTTGTTGTAGCGAACCTTTGTTCCCGGTTCGAACTGCAGGCCATAGCGGGCCGAGGTCTCGGTCAGCTCCTGCGGCGTACGATGGGTGACCCGAATACGGCCCCACTCGGCCTGGGCCATCAGGTCCGGGATACCCGAAGTGTGCGACAGCAGGTGATGGATGCGCAGCGGCCGCCAGGCGTCCGGGCACGGCTCGATCCATTTGCAGACGGGGTCGTCGACCGACAGCTTGCCCTCGTCCTGAAGCTTCAGGACAGCGACGGCGGTGAACTGCTTGGACACCGACGCCAGGCGGAAACGGGTGTCCAGGGCGAAGGGGGTGTCCTGCTCATAGTTCGCCTTGCCGTAGACCTGACGGAACAGGACCTGACCGCCCTTCGACACCAGGACCGCGCCGGTGAACTGCTTGGTCGCGGCCAGATGATCCAACCGTTCCTTCAACTGCGGCAGAGCCTCGACCACCTCGACGGGCGGTCGCTTGGGCAGGTCCGACTGGTAGACGACAGCCGCCTGGGTCTCCGGTGCGACGGCGTTCAGGAACCAGGCCCCCGCCCCGGCCGAAATCAGGCCGGCGGCGACGAGAGAGCCGAGGAACCAGGGCCTGCCGCCCGCAGTCTTGGGAACGATGAACACGGTACTAGACGTCAAACTCCAGGCCGAACTGGGCGTACAATGCCTTAGAGTCTTGCCACTTCGGATCGACTTTGACGGTCAAAAACAGGTGAACGGGGCGATCCAGGATCTCGATCAGCTCCTCGCGCGCCTTCTGGCCGATCCATTTCAGGGTCTGGCCGCCCTTGCCCAGCACGATCGGGCGCTGGCTTTCACGCTCGACATAGATGGTCTGTTCGATGCGCGCCGAGCCGTCGGCGCGGTCCTCGAAGCTGGTCGTCTCGACCGCCGCCGAATAGGGCAGTTCCTCGTGGACGCGCAGATAGACCTTCTCGCGCGTGATCTCGGCGGCCAGAACGCGCAGCGGCACGTCCGCCGACTGGTCTTCGGGATAGAGCCACGGCCCCTCGGGCATAGCCTTGGCCAGACGCGCCTTCAGATCGTCCACGCCGTCGCCGCTGAGCGCCGAGATCATGAAGACCTCGGAATAGACACCCGTTTCGAACAGGCGCTGCGACAGGGCCAGCAGGGTGTCGCGGCGCATCCCGTCGATCTTGTTCAACGCCAGGATGACCTTGGTGTCGGTCGCCTTCAGATTGGCGATGATGGTCTCGGTGTCCTCGGCCGAGCGGCGGTCGGCAGGCGTGCCTTCGCGGCCTTCGGCGTCGATGTGCGACTGGGCGTCGACCAGGTGGACGACCACGTCGGCGTCCTGCGCCCCGGCCCAGGCCGAGGCGACCATGGCGCGGTCCAGACGGCGGCGTGGGGTGAAGACGCCGGGCGTATCCACCAGCACGATCTGGGCGTCGCCCTCGATGGCGATGCCCCGCACGGGAAAGCGCGTCGTCTGCACCTTCTGGGTGACGATGGAGACCTTGGAGCCCGTCAACCGGTTCACCAGCGTCGACTTGCCCGCATTGGGCGCGCCGATGATGGCGGCGAAGCCCGCGTGCTGGTTGCTGATCTCGGTGGTTTCGGGAGTTTCGGTCAAATCACGCCTTCACGTTTCAAAAGAGCGACGGCGGCGGCCTTTTCCGCCTCCTGTCGCGAACGCCCTTGGGCTCGGGCGGGTTCATAGCCGGTCACCGTCGCCTCGACCGTGAAGGTCGGCGCGTGGTCCGAGCCGGTGCGCTGGATCACCGCATAGGTCGGCAGCGGACGGCCCTGCCCCTGCGCCCATTCCTGCAGGGCGGACTTGGGATTGGTGATGGCCGGCGCGGGAGGCGCCGCCAGTTCCTCGGCCCAGGCGCGCTCGAACACGGCCTGAGCCGCGATCAGGCCGCCGTCGCGATAGACGCCCGCCAGGATCGCCTCAACAGCATCGGCGATGACTCCGGCCTTTCTGCGGCCGCCGGTCTTGGTCTCGCCCGGAGACAGGCGCAGGGCGTCGCCGACGCCTAGCCGCTCGCCCACGCGGGCGCAGGCGGCCTTGTCCACCAGGGCGTGCAGGCGGGCCGACAACTGCCCCTCGTCCGCTGCGGGAAAGTCGCGCACCAGGCGGTCGGCCACCAGAAGACCCAGCACCCGGTCGCCCAGGAACTCCAGCCGCTCGTTGTCGGCCGGAACCTGCGGGCCTGCGCCTTCGCCCACGCTGGAATGGGTCAGGGCGCGTTCCAGCAGCTCCGGCTCGGCGAAATCATGTCCCAGACGACGACGCAGGGCCGCCACGGCCTCGGCGCGCACGTTCGTGCGTCCGCCGGCCATCAGTCGAGGATCTTGAAGAACCGGCTGAAGCGCACATTGGCGAACCAGCTGACCGGATTGAACAGCGAGGCGCCCGGCGTCCACGAGAACATGATGATCTCGGCCTTGCCGACCAGATTTTCGGCCGGGACCATGCCCACGCCCGCCGACATCTCGACACGGCTGTCGATCGAGTTGTCGCGGTTATCGCCCATCATGAAATAATGGCCCGACGGCACTTCATACAGCGGCGTGTCGTCCAGCTCGCCGCCCGGACCGAAGTCCTGCGTCATGAAGGTGCGGCCGCCCGGCAGGGTCTCGCGCAGCTGCGTCACCGAACGGGCGCCGAACATATCGGCCATCTGGGCGCGGCTGACCTCGACGTCCTGAACCGGCGCGCCGTTGATGTAGAGCTTGTTGGCGATCATCTGCACCTTGTCGCCCGGCAGGCCGATCACGCGCTTGATGTAGTCGGTCTTGTTGTCGCGCGGCAGCTTGAACACGGCGATGTCGCCGCGCGCGGGCGCCTTGCCCAGGATGCGGCCGTTGAACACCGGCGGGCTGAACGGGATCGAGTGCTTGGAATAGCCGTACGACCACTTCGACACGACGATGTAGTCGCCTTCGTACAGGTTCGGCTCCATCGAGGCCGACGGGATGGTGAAGGGCTGGAACAGCAGCACACGCAGCACCAGCGCGATCAGCAGGGCGAAAACGACGGTCTTGATGATCTCGACCGTTTCGTTGCTCGCGGACTTTTCTTTCGTCACTCGTTTGGCTTTCCTGTAGCGCCGCGGCGCATGGATCGGCTTTTCGCTGTCGAGCGCTTCAGGGTCGTCCCCCATGTCGAAGGGGGCGTCGCCGTCATCGCTCCAGATCGGGCGGCCGACCGCCGGATCAAGGGCGGAGGCGCCCGCGCCGCCGTTCAGCTTGGGGTCGTCGGTCATCATCTGCTCGAATCCCCTGCCGCGCGCAGGGTTGGAAGAGCGAGGCGTAATCGCTGAACCCGCAGCGGGCAAGACTCCGCATGATGAAGGAACCGCAACCTCTTCAGGAATGGCCTTAATGGAGGATCTTGAAGAACCGGCTGAAGCGCACGTTTGCGAACCAGCTGACCGGGTTGAACAGAGAGGCGCCCGGCGTCCACGAGAACATGATGATCTCGGCCTTGCCGACCAGATTTTCGGCCGGGACCATGCCCACGCCCGCCGACATCTCGACACGGCTGTCGATCGAGTTGTCGCGGTTATCGCCCATCATGAAATAATGGCCCGACGGCACTTCATACAGCGGCGTGTCGTCCAGCTCGCCGCCCGGACCGAAGTCCTGCGTCATGAAGGTGCGGCCGCCCGGCAGGGTCTCGCGCAGCTGCGTCACCGAACGGGCGCCGAACATATCGGCCATCTGGGCGCGGCTGACCTCGACGTCCTGAACCGGCGCGCCGTTGATGTAGAGCTTGTTGGCGATCATCTGCACCTTGTCGCCCGGCAGGCCGATCACGCGCTTGATGTAGTCGGTCTTGTTGTCGCGCGGCAGCTTGAACACCACGACGTCGCCGCGCTCCGGCCCCTTGCCCAGAATGCGGCCCTTGAACACCGGCGGGCTGAACGGGATCGAATGGCGCGAATAGCCGTACGACCATTTCGACACGACGATGTAGTCGCCCTCATACAGGTTCGGCTCCATCGAGGCCGACGGGATGGTGAAGGGCTGGAACAGCAGCACACGCAGCACCAGCGCGATCAGCAGAAAGATCGACACGACACGAAGCGTGTCGATCCATTCGGCCAACGCCGTCTGCGATTTACTCATTGTCGGCCCCGATAAAAAACCAGCGATCGCTATCTAGCCGACACCACGCGCCTAAGCCAACGGCACGGCTTCGATCACCACAAAGGCCAGGGCATAGGGGTGTTCGTCGCTGAGGGTCAGGTGGATGCGCGCCTCATGCCCCGGCGGGGTCAGGCGGGTCAGATGCTCGGCCGCGTGGCCGGTCAGGGCCAGCGTCGGCTGGCCGGACGGCAGGTTCACCACCTCCATGTCGCGCCAGTAGACGTCGGAGCGCATCCCGGTGCCCAGGGCCTTGGCGCAGGCTTCCTTGGCCGCGAACCGCTTGGCGTAGCTCCACGCCGGATCGGCCTTGCGGTCCGAGCGGGTGCGTTCCAGTTCGGTGAAGACACGCTGTTTGAAACGGTCGCCGAAGCGGTCCAGCGACGCCTGAATGCGCCGGATGTCCGACAGGTCGGCGCCGACACCGATGATCATGACACGGCCTCGTCCATCGCCGCGCGCATCCGGCGAATGGCGGCGTCCAGACCAACGAAGACCGCCTCACCGATCAGGAAGTGGCCGATGTTCAGCTCGACGATCTCGCGGATGGCCAGCACATCCCCCGCCGTGGCGAAGTCGAGGCCGTGGCCCGCATGGACCTCCAGCCCCAGAATGTCGGCCTGGGCGGCGGCGGCGGCCAGACGCTCGAACTCGACCGCGCGCTGGGCCGGGTCGGTCAGGTGGCAATAGCGGCCGGTGTGGAACTCGACCACCTGGGCGCCGACGGCGGCGGCGGCCTCGACCTGATCCTCGGACGGTTCGATGAACAGGCTGACGCGGATGCCGGCGTCGGACAGCGCCTTCACCACCGGGGCGATGCGGGCCTCGTGACCGGCGACGGCCAGTCCGCCCTCGGTCGTCACCTCTTCGCGGCGCTCAGGCACCAGACAGGCGGCGTGCGGACGGTGGCGCAGGGCGATGGCCAGCATCTCGTCCGTCACCGCCATCTCGAAGTTCAGCGGCTTGTCCGCGCGGCGGCACAGGGCCGTCAGCACGTCGATGTCGGCGTCGGTGATATGGCGACGATCCTCGCGCAGGTGGGCGGTGATGCCGTCGGCGCCGGCCGCCAGCGCCGCCTCAGCCGCGCGGGCCGGGTCGGGATGAGCGCCGCCGCGCGCGTTACGGACCGTGGCGACGTGGTCGATATTGACGCCCAGACGAACCCGCTGACGCTTCATCCCGCCTCTCCGGTCTTGGTCGCTCTACGGCGAACCAAATCGCCCAAAAAGCCAACCAGAACGGCAAGGATCACCAATGCGGACAGTTCGTCGCCGGTAAACACGCCTCGCCGCCATTTTTCCACAAGCACCAAACACGCAGCCCCCAGCAGCATGAAGCGCAAAGCCGAAAGTCCACGCGCCGTCCGCTCGTTAAAAAACAGGCGAAAGGCCAGGCTGTTCCGGTCCGTTATAGGCTGCGACGCCATTTCCTACCCCTTGGACAACCGGCGGCTGCCCGGATCCTCGACCGGCAGGGCGGCCAGTTCCGGCGGCAGGGCGTCGGCCGGATAGGCCGGCACCTCCATCGAAGCCAGGGCGATCAGGGGCACGCCCACATCGACCTTGCCGCCCGAACGATCGACGATGCAGGCCGCGGCGACGACATGGCCGCCCGCCTTCTGGATCGCGGCGATGCATTCGCGCGAGGACAGCCCCGTGGTGACGATGTCCTCGACCATGACGATCTTCTCGCCCGGCTCGACCGAGAAGCCGCGACGCAGTTTGAACTCGCCGCCCTCGCGCTCGACGTACATGGAGCGCACGTTCAGGTGCTTGGCCGTCTCATAGCCGGGGATGATGCCGCCGACGGCGGGCGAGATCGCCGCATCGACCGGGCCGACCGTAGCGATGATCTTTTCGGCCAGCGCCTTGCACAGGCGCTCGCAGCGGGCGCCATCCATGAAGACCAGGTTCTTCTGCAGGAAGACCGGGCTGTGCAGGCCGGACGAGAGGACGAAATGGCCTTCGCGCAGGGCGCCGGCGTCGCGGAATTCGTTGAGGACGTCTTCAGTGTTCATGAAAGCCGTCCTTAGACCCTGTGACGGCAGCCCTCAACCCGCGCCCTATTTGATGTCGCAGTTGGGCTTCAACCCGCCTTCCAGCAACCGGGTCCACACCGTCTCGGCGTCGTCGGCGAAGGCGAACAGCTCCATGTCCGACGCCTTCACCATGCCGTGCTCGATCAGGGCGTCGAAATTGATCACCGAGCGCCAGTAGGCCTCGTCGAACAGGACGATGGGGATGGGCGGCGCCTTGTCGGTCTGGCGCAGGGTCAGGATCTCGAACAGTTCGTCCAGGGTGCCGAAACCGCCGGGGAAGACCACCAGCGCATTGGCCCGCATGGCGAGATGCATCTTGCGCATGGCGAAGTAGTGGAACTGGAACGTCAGTTCGGGCGTCGACCACGGGTTCGGGAACTGCTCGTGCGGCAGGGTGACGTTGAAGCCGATGGACGGCGCCCCGGCCTCGTGCGCGCCCTGGTTGGCGGCCTGCATGATGCCCGGTCCGCCGCCCGTGGCGATGACGTTGTCACGCACCTCGCCCGGTTCGCCCCGGAAGGCGCCGCCGCGTTCGGAGGCGATGCGGCCGAACTCGCGCGCCTGCTCATACCAATAGGCATGGCGACCGTCCCCGTTCACGCCCACGCGGGCGCTGCCGAAGACGACAATGGTGGAGCGCACGCCCCACGCCTTCAACGCCTGCTCGGCCTTCTCATACTCCATCAGAAAGCGCACGCCGCGCATCGACTCGCCCAGCAGGAAGTCCTGATCCAGGGCGGCCAGACGATAGGAGGGCGAGGCCATCTGGGCCTCATTGGCGAGCTTTTGTTGTTCGGGAGACATTACGACCTTTGAGAAAACTGATGGCGTCAGCGTCGGCTCAGCCGCGCGCGCGATCGACCGTATCGACGTAGGGATTGGCCCTCAGCGCCGCAATGATCATGGTGGCGTGGCGGGCGTCCTCGACCTCCACGTCGATGTTGACGTCATAGAAGTCGTGCTGACGATGGGCCATCGACAGGTTCAGGATGTTGCCGCCCGCCTCGCCGATAATGGAGGCCACCTGCCCCAGCACGCCGCGCGCATTGGTGAGGGTGGCGTGCAGCTTGACCGAGCCGACGGCGCTGCGCTCGGCCTGCGGCGTCCACTGCAGATCCTGCCAGACGGAATCGTCGTCGGCGAAATCGGCCAGGGTCTGGCAGTCGATGGTGTGGACCGTCAGCCCCTTGTCCGGCTCAAGAATGCCGACGATGCGGTCGCCCGGCACGGGCGAACAACACTGGCCGAAATGGATGCTGACGCCGGGCGTCAGACCGCCGCCGCGCACGAACAGACGCGGCGATTCCTCGCCGATGCGCTTGCGCTCCGGCCCGGCCTTCAGTTGCCCCTTCAGCGCCGGGAACAGGGTCTCGGCCACGCGCGTCGCGGTCAGGCGGCCGCGACCGATAGCGTCGAACATGTCTTCTTCCGACGGCATGGCGAAGGTCTTCAGCACCTCCGTCAGCTTGACGTCGGCCAACGACTTGCCCGCCCGCTCCAGCGTCTGCTCCAGCGTCGTCTTGCCCAGACGCACGAACTCCTCGCGCTCCGACGAGCGGATGAATCGACGGATGGCCGAGCGCGCCCGGCCCGTGACGGTCAGGCTGCGCCAGTCGGTGGGCGCCTCGCGCTTGGTCCCGCGGATGATCTCGACCACGTCGCCGTTCTGAAGCGCCGTGCGCATGGGCTTCAGTTCGCCGTTGATCTTGACCCCCACAGCCGTGTCGCCGACCTCGGTGTGGACGGCGTAGGCGAAGTCCAGCGGCATCCCGCCGCGCGGCAGGGTGATCAGCGTCCCCTTGGGCGTGAAGACGAAGACCTGGTCCAGATACATTTCGAGCTTGGCGTGCTCGACCCAGTCCTCTCCCCCCTCTCCGTGCTCGATCACCTGAACCAGATGGCGCAGGTTCAGAAGGGGGTCGCGGCCGCCGTCAGCCTCCATCGCCTCACGGTCGAAGCCGTAGGACTGGTTCTTGTAGCGCCAGTGCGCCGCCACCCCGTCCTCAGCCACGCGGTCCATGGCCTCGGTGCGGATCTGCATCTCGATACGCAGGCCGCCCGGCCCGACCACCGTGGTGTGCAGGGACCGGTAGTTGTTCGACTTCGGCGTCGAGATGAAGTCCTTGAACCGCTCCGGCACCATGGGCCACGCGCGGTGAATGACGCCCAGGGCGCGATAGCAGTCGTCCTCGCTCTCGACGATGACGCGGAAGCCGTAGATGTCCGACAGGGACGAAAAGCCGACTGTCTTGCGCTGCAGCTTGCGCCAGATGGAATAGGGCGTCTTCTCGCGCCCCTTGACCCGTGCCTGGACGCCCGCCTCGGACAGGACGCGCTCGATCTCAGGCGAAACGGCCTCGATGGCGCTGCCGTTCTCGAGCTTCAGGGCTTCCAGACGACGCTGGATGGCGACGCGCGCCGTGGCGTTCAGATGCTCGAACGCCAGCTCCTCCAACTCGGCGGCGATGGAGTGGATGCCGATCGACCGACCCAGCGGCGCATAGACTTCCAGCGTTTCGCGACTGATGCGCTCGCGCTTCTCCGGCTTCACGAAGTGGAGGGTGCGCATGTTGTGCAGACGGTCGGCCAGCTTGACCAGCAGCACCCGCACGTCCCGGCTGATGGCCAGGATGAATTTGCGCAGATTCTCGGCCTGACGCGTATGCTCGGCCTGCAGCTCCAGCCGCGACAGCTTGGTGACGCCCTCGACCAGGACGGCGATCTCCTCGCCGAACATCTCGGCGATGTCGTCCCGGGTGGCGGAGGTGTCCTCGACCACGTCGTGCAGCAGGGCGGTGACGATGGTCGCCGTGTCCAGGCGGTAATCCGTCAGAATGCCCGCGACCTGGATCGGGTGGGCGAAATAGGGATCGCCGGAGGCCCGCAGCTGCGAGCCGTGCATCTTCATCGCATAGACATAGGCGCGGTTCAGCAGCGCCTCGTCGGCGGTCGGGTCATAGGCCTTGACCGCCTCGATCAGTTCGAACTGGCGCATGATCGGTGCGCGCTTGGTATCAGACAATGCAGGGCCTTCAGACGACTTCGGCGCCGCCTCGGAAAGAGACGACGCCGATGTCTTGTCCTGCAGATTCGCGGCGGGGTCCATCGGCGTGTCCGTCTGAGGTCGCGCCGCCCGTCTTGCTACCTTGGTGACCGGGTCGGCCGTCAGTAGCGCTCCTCCTGGCCCCCGTCGCGGTCGCTTTGCAGCGCGCGGATCAGCTCGGCCTCAGCCATGTTCATGTGCTGCGGCTCGGCCAGCAGGGCCACGACCTCGGCTTCGTCCTCGGCCTCGGTGCGCTCATCGACCCGTTGCAGGGTGGTGATGATGTTCTCGCGCAGTTCGTCCGGGGTGACGGTGTCCTCGGCCAGCTCGCGCAGGGCGACGACCGGGTTCTTGTCGTTGTCGCGGTCCAGCGTCAGCGGGGCGCCGTTGGCGATGTTGCGGGCGCGGTGGCCGGCCAGCAGAACCAGACCAAAGCGGTTCGGCACCTTTTCGATGCAGTCTTCGACAGTGACGCGGGCCATGAATTTCCTCTGGCGGCAGGGAGAACCGCACAAAATATAGGGTGAAAGCCAATTGTGCAACGCCGCGAAGGCGGCATTGAGGCGGTTTTCCGGTCAATCCCGCCGCTTCGACAGCGGATAGGAGATGATCAGAACCAGATCCTCGTCCCCCGTCTGGCGAATGCCGACGACATTGCCGTCGTAAAGATAGGCCGCGTCGCCGGGTCCGACAACAGCATCCTCCCCGTCGCTGCTGACCACGCCGGCGCCGCTGACGACATAATAGACCTCGTCATGAGCGATGGGATGCAGGCCGATCGAGGCCCCTGGGTGCAGGATCCGCTTGCGGAACTCCATCGCCCGGTTCGGCACGCCGTCGCTGATGCGATAGGCCGTGCTCATGCCTGTCCCGTTATGCGGCGGCGGCTGCATCACGCGGACATCCGCCTCCCGTACGACCCGTCCGACGCCCGCAGGCGGCGAAGCGGGCGTCGCCCCGTCCTGGGCGGCCAGAAGGGCGGCCATCGTCATCAACAGGGCGAGGCTCATGTCATGTCTCTCGGTGTCATCGCCCCACCCTGCCCCGGCGACGCGTCGACATCAATGCGGCAAAGGCCGCGCGTCGCGCCCCACGCCGGCGCGCTCCGCCAGGTCCTTCGCCAGGCCGCCGCAGACCGGATGAACCCACCCCGGCGCGATCTCGGCCAGCGGCCCCATGACGAACAGCCGGTCCGCCGCGCGCGGGTGCGGCAGGATCAGCCCGTTCAAATCCCCGCTGAGACGCCCATAGGCGATCAGGTCCAGATCCAGCGTCCGCGGCGCATTGCGCGCCGTCCGCACCCGGCCGAACAGATCCTCGATCCGCCCCAGGGTCCGCATCAGGGTCGGAGCGTCATGGGCGGTGCTGACCACGGCCACGCCGTTCAGGAACGGCGGATCCGTCGGATCGGGCCAGGCCTGCGACGACCACCAGGACGAACGGGCCAGAACATCCACGCCCTCGGCGCGGAACCGGGCCAGCGCCGCCTCCAGCGCCTCGACGCAGGACGACCAATCGCCCTTGTCATTGCAGCCCAGTGCGACGATGACTGCCGCGTCCAGATCGATGTCGGGCCGGGATTCCCCGGCGGCGTCGGTCGGGACTTTCATTTTCTCGACCATATCGACGGACTCATTTTCGTTCATGACCGACCACCCCGACGACCGCATCGCCCTGTTCATCGACGGCGCCAACCTCTATTCGGCGGCGCGCGCCCTGAACTGCGACCTCGACTTCAAGAAGCTCTCCACATGGTTCGTCGGCGAAGGCCGGCTGGTGCGCGCCTATTATTACACGGCCGTGGTCGAGGGCGAAGAATTCTCGCCTGTCCGTCCCCTCGTCGACTGGCTCGACTACAACGGCTTCACCGTCGTGACCAAGCCGGTGAAGCGCTTCACCGACGCCCAGGGCCATAGCCGCACCAAGGGCAATATGGACATCGAGATCGCGGTCGATATGCTCGAGTTGGCGCCGCGTCTGGATCAGGCGGTGCTGTTCTCGGGCGACGGCGACTTCCGCCGACTGGTTCAGGCGATGCAGGCCAAGGGCGTGCGCGTCACCGTCGTCTCGACGGTCAAGAGCCAGCCGCCCCAGATCTCCGACGACCTGCGCCGCCAAGCTGACGCCTTCATCGATCTGGCCGACATCATGAACCAGGTCGGCAAGCCCAAGGCTCCGATGAATCAAGGCGTGGCCCGCACCCTGGACCGGAGCGACCGCGCGTGAGTTCCCGACTGAGCGCTGAGTTGAATCCCGAGCCGCCCCGCGACTGTCCCCTGTGCCCGCGTCTGGTCGCCTACCGGGCCGAGAACGCGCGCCAGAACCCGGACTGGTGGAACGGTCCGGCGCCCTCCTTCGGCGATCCGAACGCACGACTGCTGATCGCGGGATTGGCGCCGGGCCGCACCGGCGCCAACCGGACGGGCCGTCCCTTCACCGGGGACCACGCCGGCTGGCTGCTGTACGACACGCTGAAGAAGACCGGTTTCGCCCAGGGTCGCTATGACCCGAACGGCGACGACGACCTGACGCTGGTCGACTGCATGATCACCAACGCCGTGCGCTGCGCCCCGCCTCAGAACAAGCCGACGGCGACGGAGGAGAATACGTGCCGCCCCTTCCTGGTGGATCGGCTGGCCGCCCTGCCCCGGCTGAAGGTGATCGTGACCCTGGGCGACGTGTCCCGGCGCAGCATCCTGCGCACCCTGGGCTATCCCGGCTCAGCCATTCCCGCCGGGCACGGGGTCGAGGGCAAGGTCGGTCCCTACACCCTGATCAACAGCTATCACTGCTCGCGGCTCAACACGAACACCGGCCGCCTGACCGCCGAGATGTTCGAGGATGTCTTCAGACGCGCCAAAGCCGCGCTGGAGGCCTAAGGCTTCAACCCCCGGCGATGTCTCCGGCGACCATCACCGGGGCGGCCGGTTCGCGGAAGTAGCGGTCGATGCCCTCGGCGACCGAGCGCATCAGGCGACGGCGGGCGCGTTCGTCGCTCAGGACGCGCTCGTCTTCCGGGTTGGTGATGAAGCCCATCTCCAACAGGACGGCCGGAACGTCAGGCGCCAGCAGCACGGCCAGGCCCGCATCGCGGTGGCTGCGGCGCAGCAGGGGGTGGTTGTCCCTCTCGATATGGGTCAGCAGCACCCGCGCGAACTGGGCCGAGCGGTTCTGGGTGGCGCGCTGGGTCATGTCCAGCAGGATGCGGTCGACCGAGGCGTCGCGACCCGGCAGGCGCAGGTCGCGTTGCCAGTCGTCGCCCTTGGTGAACTCGCGCACGGCGCGACCCGCGCCCTGTTCGGACAGAGTGTAGACGCTGGCGCCGCGCAGCGCCGGGTCCGACCCCGCGTCGGCGTGCAGGGAGATGAACAGATCCGCTCCGGCGTCGCGGGCGATCTGCACCCGACGGCCGTGGATCACATAGACGTCGCCGTCGCGGGTCAGGCGCACGCGATAGCGGCCTGTGCGCTCCAGCGCCGCCTTGAGATCCCGAGCGGCGGCCAGGGTGACGGCCTTTTCCTGAACATGCTGGCCCTGAGCGCCGGGATCGCGGCCGCCGTGGCCGGCGTCGATGACGATCAGAGGCTTCTCGGCGCGGGCCTGTTCGCGACGCGGCGCGGCGACCGGAACCGCCGCAGCGTCGCCCGTGGCCTTCAGGTCGATGACATAGCGATAGTGGTCCACCCCGTCGCCGGGCGGCAGCAGGAAGCGACGCTCGATCTCGGCGCCGCGCGCCAGGTCCAGCCGCACGCGCGACGCGCCTGAGGCCGCGCTGACCTCATATCCGCGCACCAGGCCCGTGCCGCTGCCCTCCAGCCCCCGCGCCGGACTGACGCCCGCCAGGGACAGGATGACCCGTCCAGCCGAACCGTCCTCGATCACCTGACCGCGCGTCGAGCGTCCCAGATCCAGCACCACGCGAGTCCGCTGGGCGTCGCCGCCGAAGCGAAGACGCACGATCTCGCCGTCCGGACCGAAGGCCAGGCCCCGCGTCGCCGTGAACACGACAAGGCAGATGACGACAAACGCCAGGCCGGTCATCGACCATTCGCGCACGCCCCAACGGCTCAGATTGTCACGCCACCGACCCAACATCAGAGGGAAATCGCCCTGCAGTTTAGGGGCCAGCATGACCCCAGGGTTTAAGGATTTCGTTAAGACCTCTTACCGCCTCGGTTCTTTTATTTTCCGCAGCATATGCCTATTATCGGTTCCGCATGCGAACGATCGCGCCGCCCGTCATCTGTTCGGGATCAGGCGCGCCCTCCTCGCGGCGCTGAAACTTTCACCAATTCCGAGGATCGCGCGGCCTGGCCGTCGATCCGGAGATACGGGTTCGGGATGCAGCCTTGATCGGCGCGTTCGGACCCAGGACCGACAACCCAATGGGCCGACCCGCCTGCGCTCCCGAACGGCAAGATCATGCCGCTCTCGCTTTCAGCGAGGGGATGACGCGCGCCCTGGCCCCCATTTCCATTCGGCGAGCCGCCCCTATTCCCGCGACTGCGTTCGCGGCGCACGGCCTGGCGCGCCTGAGAGAGACCTTCAATGTCAAAAACCATGTTGATAGACGCGGCGCACGCGGAAGAAACCCGCGTCGCGATCGTGGACGGCCGCCAGGTTGAGGAATTCGATTTCGAATCCCGCGCGCGGCGCCAGCTTCGCGGCAACATCTATCTCGCCAAGGTCACCCGCGTAGAGCCCAGCCTGCAGGCCGCCTTCGTCGAATACGGCGGCAACCGCCACGGCTTCCTGGCCTTCAACGAAATCCACCCGGACTATTATCAGATCCCGGTCGCCGACCGCGAAGCCATCATGGCCGAAGCGCACGACGACGCGGACGAAGACGATCTGGGCCGTGAATCCGACGACGCCGATTCCGACGGCAAGCTTGCCGACGAGGAACGCCTGAAGCGTCGCCTGATGCGCCGCTACAAGATCCAGGACGTCATCAAGCGTCGCCAGATCCTGCTGGTGCAGGTCGTCAAGGACGAGCGCGGCGCCAAGGGCGCGGCCCTGACCACCTGGCTGTCGCTGGCCGGCCGCTACTGCGTGCTGATGCCGAACACCGGCAAGGGCGGCGGCATCAGCCGCAAGATCACCAACACCTCGGACCGTCGCCGGCTGAAGTCCGCCGCCGCTGCGCTGAAGGTGCCGCAGGGCATGGGCCTGATCATCCGCACGGCGGGCGCCAAGCGCACCCGCGCCGAGATCAAGCGCGACTATGAATATCTGCTGCGCCTGTGGGAGACGATCCGCGAACTGACCCTGCGCTCCAACGCGCCGGCGATGATCCACGAGGAAGAGAACCTGGTCCGCCGCGCCGTGCGCGACATGTACGACAAGGACTTCGACGGCATTCAGGTCGAGGGCGTCGAGGGCTTCAAGCAGGCCCGCGACTTCATGCGCGTGCTGATGCCGTCCCAGGCCAAGAAGATCCACCTCTATCAGGGCTCGCGCCCGCTGTTCGCCTCGAACGGCATCGAAGAGGTGCTGACCCAGATTCACCAGCCGGTCGTGCCGCTGAAGTCGGGCGGCTATCTGGTCATCAACCAGACCGAGGCCCTGGTGGCCATCGACGTGAACTCGGGTCGCGCCACCAAGGAGCGCAACGTCGAGGCCACGGCGACCAAGACCAACATGGAAGCCGCCGTCGAGGCCGCCCGCCAGCTGCGCCTGCGCGACCTGGCCGGTCTGATCGTCATCGACTTCATCGACATGGACGAGGGCAAGAACAACCGCGCGGTCGAGAAGGCCCTCAAGGACGCCCTGGCGAAGGACCGTGCGCGCATCCAGATGGGCCGCATCTCCGGCTTCGGCCTGATGGAGATCAGCCGTCAGCGCCGCCGCCTGGGCGTGATCGAGGGCGCGACCGAGGTCTGCGAATGCTGCCAGGGCGCCGGGCGCGTCCGCTCGGCCGAATCGGCGGCCCTGACCACCCTGCGCGCTGTCGACATCGAGGCCGGGAAGAACGGCGCGGGGTCGGTGAACCTGCGCGTCTCGACCGCCGTGGCGCTGTATATCCTGAACCACAAGCGCGAATATCTGCAGTTCCTGCTGGAGCAGCGCGGCCTGAACGTCATCATCCAGATCGACGACAGCCTGGCCCAGGGCGAGCACTCGATCGAGCGCACTGAAACGAACGAAGACTTCGTCGCGCCCGAAAGCCACATCGACCTGGCCGACCTGGACGACGGCTTCGACGACAGCGCCTATGACGACGAGGACGAAGACGCCGAGGACGAAGACGACTTCGGCGACGACGAAGACCAGGCCGATCTCGACCGCGAGGACGAGGACGACGACGAGGCCCGCGCCCGCTCCGAACAGGACGACGACAGCCGCGGCGGACGCCGCCGTCGCCGTCGCGGCGGTCGTCGTGACGAGGAGACCGAAACCGCCGCTTCCGACGATGACGACGACAGCCGGGGCGGCCGCCGCCGCCGGGGCCGTCGCGGCGGTCGCCGGATGCGCGAGGAAGGCGAACGCGACGTCTATGCCTGGGTGCGCGGCCGCACGCCGTCGCTTCAGGACCCCTACGTCTGGTTCGACCCGATCAACCCCGCCGCCGCTCGCCCTGAACGTAAGGAAGAGCGCAAGCCCGAAGCGGTCAGCGAGGATGCAGCCGCCGATGTCGGTCTGGATCAGGTCGCCGCCTCCGAAGAGGGCCGCAACGGCCGTTCGCGCCGTCGTCGTGGTCGCGGCCGGGGTCGCGGTCAGGGCGAACTGACCCACGAGGCCAAGGTCGAGGACCGCGCGGCCAACGAGGGACTGCCGCCCGTCGGCTCGCCCGACACGCCGATCGCCGTGGTGATCGAAGGCGAAACGGCCGAGGCTCCAGCCGTCGAAGCCGCGCCGGCCGTCGAACAGGCGGAAGCGCCCAAGCGTCGCCGCGTGCGCCGCAAGGTCAGCGCCGCCGCCGTGGAAGAAACGACTGACGCCGCCGCACCGGCCAAGGTCGAGGCCGAAGTCGCGCCGGTCGTTGCTGAACTGGACGTGCCGCCCGCCGTGGCCGCCCGCGTCGAACAGGCCATCGAGGAAGCCCTCGAAGAAGCCTTGGGCGAAGCGGCTCCGGCCGAAGCCCCGGTCGATGTCAAGGTCGTCCTCGAAGAGGCCGTCGTCCTGGTCGAGCCGGCTGCGGCGCCGACGCCCGAGGTCGACATCGCCGCGATCATCGCCGACGATCCGAACCAGATCAGCGCCCCGCCCGCCAAGCCCAAGCGGGGCTGGTGGCGCCGTTGATCGGACACGATTAAGCTGGAAGCTGCGGGGGAGACTATCGCTCTGGAGTTCGTCATGACCAGGACGCCCCCCGCCGCAACCCGCATCCGGCGCCATCTGGCCGCCGGGCTCGGCGCCCTTGCCGTGCTGGCCTCGGCCGCGTCAGTCCAGGCGCAGAGCCTGATCCGAGACACCGAGATCGAAGGCATCATCCATGAGTGGTCCGAGCCCGTGCTCGACGCCATGGGCCTGGACCCGGCCGAGGTCGAGATCCTGCTGGTCAACGACAACGACCTGAACGCCTTCGCCACGCGCGGGCGGATCATGGGGTTGAACACCGGCCTGATCCTGCGGACCAAGAGCCCCAACCAGCTTCTGGGCGTGATCGCCCACGAGGCCGGCCATATCAAGAACCGCCACACCCTGCGCGACGGCGCCCAGAACGCCGGGATGCAGCCGATGATCATGACCATGGCCCTGGGCGCCCTGGCCGCGATCGCGGGCGCGCCGGACGCGGGCGCGGCTCTTTTGGCCTCCAGCCAGTATTTCGGCACCTTGGGCGCCCTACGCTACATGCAGAGTCAGGAGGGCGAGGCCGACATCACCGGCGCCCGCGCGTTGGAGCGCGCCGGGGAATCCGGGCGCGGCATGGTCGAGTTCTTCGAGAATTTCCGCGCGCAGGAAATCTTCTCGGATCAGCGCCGCTATCCCTACTTCCGCAGCCACCCCCTGTCCTCCCAGCGGATCGAGGCCCTGCGCCGCCCCGTCGAGGCCGCCTCCCACTACGACAAGCGCGACAGCGACGAGCGGATGGCCCAGCACGCCTTGGTCGTGGCCAAGATCCGCGCCTTCATGGACGCGCCCAACGCCACCTTGCGCGACTATCCGTCCAGCGACGTCACCCTGCCCGCCCGCTACGCCCGCGCCATCGCCTGGTATCGCGACGGCCAGACGCAGAAGGCGCTGGACGCGGTCGACGTCCTGTTGGCCGAACAGCCCGAAAATCCCTATTTCTGGGAGCTGAAGGGCCAGATCCTGTTCGAGGAAGGCCGCCCGGCCGAAGCCCTGGGCGCGCATGAGAAGTCGGTCGAGCTGAAGCCGGACGCCCCCCTGCTGCGCATCAACCTGGCCCACGCCCTGATCGAGACCAGCGACCCGACCCAGTTGGCCGAGGCCGAGAACCAGCTGAAGCGCGCCCTGGCGCTGGAGCCGGACAACACCATGGGCTGGCGTCTGCTGTCCCAGGCCTACGCCAGCCAGAACAAGGAGGGCGAGGCGCGCCTGGCCTCGGCCGAATACTGGTTCGCCCTGCGCCGCCCGGATCAGGCCGCCCAATTCGCCATGCGCGCCCGCGACATGCTGGACCGCAGCTCCATCGAATGGCGTCGCGCCACCGACATCGTCCTGGCGTCGGGCGCCACCGAAAAGGACATCATCGACGCCGAACGCCGCAACGAGCAGCGCAGCCGCTCCGGCGTCATCCCGCCCGGCGCCTGACGCCCAACCCGCCTTCTCTTTTCGCCTGACGAGACCTTGATGACCGACGACACCCCCCGATCTGGCCAGGAGCCCGACCAGACGGCCGATCAGCCTGCCGTGACGCCGCCTGCCGCCGCCAAGAGCCGGTTCGCTCTGTCAGGAACGGTGCTGGGCGGCGCCGCCGTGGCCATGTCGGCGCTGGCCCTGGCCCTGTCGGCCGCGCCCTATCTGAGCGGCGGTTTCGGCGGCAAGGTGCGCGACTATCTGATCAGCAACCCTCAGGTGCTGGACGAAGTCCTGGCCGCACGCGAGACGATGGAATCCCAGTCGCGCGTCCAGACCATCAACGCCGCCGCCGCCGCCAATCCGGCCCTGCTGGCCGCCGATCCGCGCGATCCGGCCTTTGGTCCCGCGAACGCCAAGGTGACGGTGATCGAATTCTTCGACTTCCGCTGCCCCGGCTGCAAGGCGGTGGCTCATGATTATCGCGCCCTGATGGCCGCCCACCCCGAGGTGCGTTTCGTCTTCAAGGACTGGCCGATTCTGGATCGCGGCGACGACGTGACCTCGCAGTACGCCGCCCGCGCCGCCCTGGCCGCGCATCAGCAGGGCAAGTATCTGGCCGTCTATGACGCCCTGATGGCCGAACGGGCGCTGGATCGCGCCGCCATCGACCGCATCCTGGCCGACAACGGCGTCGACATGGCCAAGGCCAACGCCGCCATCTCGGCCCCCGAGATGACGCGCCACGTCACCGACATCCACACGGCGGCGGCGACGCTGGGCCTGCAGGGCACGCCGACCTTCTTCATCAACGGCGTCGCCAGCCCCGGCATCGACCCGCGCGAGGTCGGCGCCCTGATCGAAGCGGCCAAGAAAAAGGGCTGACCTTCCGGTCAGCCCCCAAGCCGTCTCAGATCAGCCCCGCCAGCGGCGAGGACGGATCGGCGTAGAACCGCTTCTTCATCCGCCCGGCCAGATAGGATTCCCGCCCGGCGATGACCGCGTGCTTCATGGCGCTGGCCATCAGCAGGGGATCGCGCGCCTCGGCGATGGCGGTGTTCATCAGCACGCCGTCGCAGCCCAATTCCATGGCGATGGCGGCGTCGGAGGCCGTGCCCACGCCCGCATCGACCAGCACCGGCACCTTGGACTGCTCGACGATCAGGCGGATGTTGATCGGGTTCTGCACCCCCAGGCCCGAGCCGATCGGCGCGCCCAGCGGCATGATGGCCACGGCGCCCGCGTCCTCCAGCTTGCGCGCATAGACGGGGTCGTCGGTGCAATAGACCATGACCTCGAAGCCCTCGGCGGTCAGCAGCTTCAGCGACCGCAGGGTCTCCTCCATGTCGGGGAACAGGGTCTTGGGATCCGCCAGAACCTCCAGCTTGACCAGGGTCCATCCGCCCGCCTCGCGCGCCAGACGCAGGGTCCGCACCGCATCCTCACCGGTGAAGCAGCCCGCCGTATTGGGCAGATAGGTGTATTTCTTCGGGTCGATGAAGTCCGTCAGCACCGGCTGGTTCGGATCGGTCAGGTTCACCCGACGCACGGCCACGGTGACCATCTCGGCGCCCGACGCCTCGGCCGCCGCCGCGTTCTGGGCGTAGTCGCGATACTTGCCGGTGCCCACGATCAGGCGCGAGTTAAAGGTGCGGCCGGCGACGGTCCAGCTGTCGGTGCGGGGAGCGGTGTCAGTCATGCCTAGGGAAGTAGCGCCGCCCGCCGCCGGGGGGAAGCGGCGTTGCGGGATTTGATCGTCCCGCCCCTCTCTACCGCTCATCGCCGCAGAGGCGGGGACCCAGTGCTTTGGCGGCAAGCACAACGGGCTAATGGCGAGCCAGGGGTTCTTACTGGATCCCGCCTCCGCGGGGATGAGCGGATTTAAAGTCAGCCCCCGCCCACGAACTGCACCAGTTCGATCCTGTCGCCCTCTGCCAGCGCCGTCTCGCCATGCAGCGAGCGCGGCACGATCTCCAGATTGCGCTCGACCGCCACCTTCTTGGGGTCCAGCGACAACTCCTGAACCAGACCCAGAATGGTCGTGGCTGCGGTATCCCGCGCCTCGCCGTTGACTTCGATACGCAAACTGTTCGCTCCAAGAGATGCAGGATGGAGGTCAAGCCTCCATCGGATATCTTCGATAATGGGCCTTGCCGCACGGGACGGCAAACTCCCGCGTCTAATCACGGTCCGGCGCGCCCAGCGGAAAATAATGGCGGAAGGGCCGCGCCTCATCCACCGCCCGTGCAAAGGACGGCCGCAGAAGCAGGCGCTCGCGATAGGCCTTGAGATGGCGATGCCGCTCAGGGATCGGATACGTCCAGTCAGCGTAGAACAGCGAGGGCGCCGCGGCGCAGTCGGCCATGGTGAAGGTCTCGCCGACCGCCCAGGTCCGTCCCTCCATGCGCTGGTCCAGCCAAGCGTAGCTGGCGTCCAACATCCCACGCGCTTCCTCGACCCCTGTGGGATCGCGATTTTCAGCCGGACGAAGGGCGTCGAACACAAACTTGCCCTGCGGCGTCATGACATAGTTGTCGAAAATCCGGTCCAGCATCCGCACCTCGACCGCAAGCTCCGGGTTCTCGGGGATCAGTTTCACTGGGCCAGGACAGCGTACCTGCAGGTACTCGATGATAATCGACGCCTCGAGAACCACTCGCCCATCGTCGCGCAGGATTGGAAAGCGCTTCAGCGGCCACAGGGAAGCAAACGTTTCCCCCACGCCCTCCTCCTCCAACATGCGGTAGGTAAAGGGCACGTCGTTTTCATAGAAGGCGATGAGCGCCTTCTGACAGTAGGACGAGAACGGGTGGGCGAAGAGCTCCATGCTCATGCGAAGGCCTCGGTCTGCCGACCTTCAAGCACGGCGCAGAGGTTGTCGATATGCCATGCAGTGCCGTGCTCTCGGCTCGTCACGGCCTCCGCACCGCCGGTCAGGTAAGCGCCTTGCTCGGTATGGATAAGCCGGGTCCCATCCCCCTCGGCCATAAACTCCAGCGTCATAAGGGAGACCGAGAGCTTATCGCCGTTATGGATCATGTCGTAGACGAGGATGATCCGTTCATTTTTGACGATGTCGCGGTAAGCGGCCTGAAAGTCGGTGACCATTCCGCTAGGCCAACGGGCATGGAAGCGTTCCTGGCCGCCGACGCGGAAATCGAAATCGCGGTTCAGCGTTTCAACGTCCAAGGGCGCCTTGAACCAGGCGCTCTTGGCCTCAAGGCTGCTGTAGGCGGCGAAGACCCGCTCCGGCGAGGCGTTCAGCACTCGCTCGATGATGAAAGTCGCATTGGTGATGGTCATCGGTCTGTTTCCTCAGGACCTGGCTTAGCCAGGTAGGCTTCCAACTGATCGTATTGCTGCGCCCAGAAACGCTTACGGTCAGCGATCCAGCGTTCGACCTGGCTCATGGCGCCGACGTCCAGGGCGCAGGTGCGCACTCGGCCCGTCTTACGGCTCTTCACCAACCCGGCGTCCTCCAGCACCTTCAGGTGCTGGACCACGGCGGACAGCGTCATTGGCAAAGGCTCTGCCAGTTGACTGACGGACGCCGGACCGACGCTTAGTCGCTCGACCATGGCGCGGCGCCCTGGATCCGAAAGGGCGTGAAAGGCCTGATCGAGACGTTTCTGATCATACTGTAGCATTTGCTTAACTATTGCGCGGACAGGAGTTGGCGTCAATCCCTCCCCCTACGTCACCCTTTTTCCCCGCCCGCTTTGCGCCGCGCGCCACCTAGGCTACAACGCGCGCTCGATTCCGCGCGGCGGCGCGCCTGTTTTGCGAGCGAATGCCCGAAACTCTCACCCTGTATGTCCTGAACGGGCCGAACCTGAACCTGCTGGGGGTTCGGGAGCCGGATATCTATGGCCGCGAGACGCTGGCTGACGTTCAGGCCATGTGCGACGCGGCGGCCGATGGCGCGCGCGTCGTCTTCCATCAGTCAAATCATGAAGGCCAGTTGGTCGACTGGATTCAGGAAGCCAGGAATGAGGCCGACGCCCTGGTCATCAATCCGGCCGCCTTCACCCACACCTCGGTGGCCCTGCTTGACGCGCTGAAGACGCTGAGCATCCCCGTGGTCGAGTGCCACCTGTCGAACCCCGCCGCGCGCGAGGCGTTTCGGCATCACTCCTATGTGTCCCTGGCCGCGACCGGCGTGATCGCCGGCTTCGGCCCCCGCAGCTATGAATTGGCCGTCCGGGCCGCCCTGGACCTGGCGCGTCGCGCCGGGGCCAAAGGCTGACCGCCGCGCGCCGTCTGAAGATCAAGTAGAAGAGACCCTCATGTCCGACGACAAGAACAAGAACATCGACGCCGATCTGGTCCGCAGCCTGGCCGACATCCTGAACGACACCGATCTGACCGAGATCGAGGTCGAGCGCGGCGATCTGAAGATCAAGGTGAAGCGCGAAGTCACCGTCGCCGCGGCTCCGATCCAATACGCCGCCGCCCCGGCCCCGGTCGCCCATGCGGCTCCGGCGGCCGCCCCGGTCTCCATGCCGTCGGACCCGGCGACCATCGTCGCCCGCTCGGGCGAAGAGGTGAAGTCGCCGATGGTCGGCACCGCCTATCTGCAGCCCGCGCCGGGTTCGGACCCCTTCATCAAGGCCGGCGACAAGGTCAAGAAGGGCCAGACCCTGCTGATCGTCGAGGCCATGAAGACCATGAACCCGATCCAGGCGCCGCGCGACGGCGTCGTGGCTGAAATCCTGGTGGGCGACGCCCAGCCGGTCGAGTTCGGCGAAGCCCTGGTCGTGCTGGAAGCCTGAGCCCCATGTTCACCAAGGTCCTGATCGCCAACCGGGGCGAGATCGCGCTGCGCATCCACCGGGCGTGCAAGGAGATGGGAATCTCCACCGTCGCCGTTCACTCCGAGGCCGACCGCGGCGCCATGTGGGTGCGTCTGGCCGATGAGAGCGTCTGCATCGGCCCGGCGCCGGCGGCCAAGTCCTATCTGAACATCCCCTCGATCATCGCGGCGGCGGAAATCACCGGCGCCCAGGCGATCCACCCCGGCTATGGCTTCCTGGCCGAGAACGCCCGCTTCGCCGAGATCATCGAAGCCCACGGCATGACCTTCATCGGTCCCAAGCCGGACCACATCCGCATCATGGGCGACAAGATCACGGCCAAGCAGGCGGTGAAGGACGCGGGCATCCCCGTCGTCCCCGGCTCTGACGGCGAGGTCGAGACGGTCGAACAGGCCATCGAGGCGTCCAAGGCCATCGGCTTCCCGCTGATCGTCAAGGCGGCCGCCGGCGGCGGCGGTCGCGGCATGAAGGTGGCCCAGACGGCCGATGATCTGGTCGAGGCCGTGCAGACGGCCCAGGCCGAGGCCCTGGCCGCCTTCGGCAACGGCGCCGTCTATATGGAGCGCTATCTCCAGAAGCCGCGCCACATCGAGATCCAGGTCATCGCCGACAGCCACGGCAACGTCGTCCACCTGGGCGAACGGGACTGCTCGCTGCAACGCCGTCACCAGAAGGTGCTGGAAGAGGCCCCCTCTCCCGCCCTGTCGGCCGAGGGCCGCAAGAAGATCGGCGAGACGGTCAACAAGGCCATCGCCGCCATCGGCTACCTGGGCGCCGGGACCATCGAGTTCCTGTGGGAGGACGGCGAGTTCTTCTTCATCGAGATGAACACCCGCCTGCAGGTCGAGCACCCGGTCACCGAAATGATCACCGGCGTCGATCTGGTGCGCGAACAGATCCGCATCGCCGCGGGTCTGCCGCTGTCGTTCACGCAGGAAGAGATCACCTTCGAGGGCCACGCCATCGAGGTGCGGATCAACGCCGAGAACCCGGACACCTTCACCCCCTCGCCGGGCACGATCACCGAGTTCCACGCGCCGGGCGGTCTTGGCGTGCGTCTGGATAGCGCCATCTTCGCCGGCTATTCGATCCCGCCCTATTACGACAGCCTGATCGGCAAGCTGATCGTCCACGGCCGTGACCGCGAGGAAGCGCTGGCGCGTCTCAAGCGCAGTCTGGGCGAGACGGTCATCAGCGGCGTCGACACCACCATCCCGCTGTTCCAGAAGCTGTTGCAGGAGCCGGACATCCTGTCGGGCGACTACGACATCCACTGGCTGGAGAAATGGGCGGCGGCGCAGAAGGCCAAGGCCTAAAGGCCCGCCTTGCCCAAGGCTCCCGACGAGCCCGGTTTCAGCGCGAGCGGCCCTTCCGACGTCTTCGGACCGGAGGCGCTGCTCGCCTGCTACGCTCGGGGCGTCTTTCCCATGGCCGAGGCGCGCGACGATCCGCGCGTCTTCCTGGTCGAGCCGGACCAGAGGGGCGTCATACCGCTGGATCGCTTCCACATTCCGGCACGCCTGCGCCGCACCGTTCGGAGCGATCCGTTTCAAGTGCGAGTGAACACAGCCTTCGCGGCTGTGCTGGACGCCTGCGCCGCCTCCGCGCCGGGACGTGAGGACACCTGGATCAACGCCCCGATCCGCCGCCTCTACATCGAACTGCACCAACGCGGCTTCGCCCACAGCGTCGAGTGCTGGCGGGACGAGGCGCTGGTCGGCGGCCTCTATGGCGTCACCTTGGGCGGCGCCTTCTTCGGCGAGAGCATGTTCAGCCGGGCGACGGATGCGTCCAAGGTCGCCCTGGTCCACTTGGTCGCGCGGCTGAAGACGGGAGGATGGCGACTGCTGGACGCCCAGTTCCTGACCGACCACCTCAGCCAGTTCGGCGCGGTCGAAACGCCCCAGGAGGCCTATCTGCGGATGCTGCCCTGGGCTCTGCAGGCCGAGCCGGACATGGACGCCTTCACAGCCCCAATGAGCGGGGCCGAGGCCGTGGCTTACGCCTTACAGCCGACCACCCAGGCGTCATAGACGGGGTGCTGCATCCCGCTGACGCTCGGCGATGAAGCGAACATCCAACCCCTGAATACCTGCCGCGCCTCGGTCGGCACCGTCAGACCGCGCGGCTGAACCCCGACCTCCATATAGGCGATGGCGTCCTCGGTCATTTCGTCGGAAGCCGAGACCTCGCAGGCCCGCGCCTTGAAGATCAGGGTCTTGCCGAAACGCACCGGACGGCCGCCCACCTCGACCTCGAACCGCATGGTCTCCGCCGTGGTCTTATCCACCGCCTGGATGACGGCGATGCGGCGACGCTGGCGCACGCCAGGCGGCGTGGCGGGAGCCGCGGGCGCAGGCGCGACCTCTTCCTCCTCGACCACCAGTTCTTCTGGCACTTCTTCCTGAACGGCGACTTCCTGTCCCTGGATCGCCACGGTCGGGACGCCCGACTGCGCGGGTGCGCCCGGCGCCGTCGGATTGGCGGCCGGAGCCTGACCGCCGTTCGCGGGCGGCGTCTGCGGCTGAGACGGCTGGGTCGGTTGCAGCGGCGTACGACTGGTGTCGCGCAGCAGGTCGCCGATGGGATCGGCCGGCGCAGGCGTCGCGTCCTGCGGCAGGTCCATCAGGACGCTGGCCACGCCCGCGCCCGAGATCGCCAGTCCCGCGACGACCACCCCGGCCAGCAGGACATGGCGAAAGGTCATTCCGGGCTCCAGGCCTGATAGTCGCCGGTGGCGGCGGGGCGTTGGCCCAGGGCGGCCAGCGAACCCTGCGGACGACGCGCCATCGGCGTTCCGGTCAGGTTCGGCAGATGATCCTTCTCCCACGCCTGACGGGGCAGCGGGCGCTCGGCCGGGCTCTCGTCATAGGTGTAGCGCAGCCAGCCCTGCCATTCCGGCGGCACCTTGGTCGCCTCGGCGTAGCCGTCATAGATGACCCAGCGGCGCTTGCGGCCGTCATAGCTGACGGCGTCGCGAGATTCGTAATAGCGATTGCCGAACTCGTCCGTGCCGACCAGCTGGCCGCGTTTGCCAACGGTGAACAGGGTGCCGATCGTGGCGCCGTTCCACCAGGTGAAGATCTTGCTCAGCACGTCGTCGAACTCACTCGAATCCACCGCCCCGGGGAGGTCCGGCGGCGCAGGCCGATCATAGAAACCGCGACGCCCCGCGTCCAGCAGGGAGCGCACCGGAAACGCCTCAACATCTTGTGGGCAACACCCCTTGCAGCCGCAACATCTATTGAAGGGCGTCGCTCGACCCCGTTAGGCTGTCCGCAGGACACGCTCCAGACCCAGCGTGGGAGACGCCCGATGCGCTTCAAGCCCCTGTTTGCTCCCCTGGCCGCCGACGTCGCCGTCGAGCCGCGCGAGATCGAGCGCGCCGACGCCGTCGAGATCGTCCTGGCCCCTTCCGCCTGGTCCGATGTCCAGGTCGAAGCCTGGCTGGACTGGACTGACGCACCCTTCTCGTCCCGTCCCGACCTGCCGCTGAACGGCGCCGTCCATGACTGGGCCGAGCGCCTCGCCCATGCCGGACGCGACGGCGGCGTCTTCGCCAACGCCGCCGAAGGTCGCCGATTCGAGGCGGAGCTGACCGGCGCGGTCCTGCTGGGCCTGACCGCCGTCAGCGATGCGGACGACCGCGCCTCCGACGCCCTTCGTCTGGACCTGTCCGAGCCAGAGGCCGAGCGCCGACTGGCGCAGCAGGCCGCCGTCTGGCGCCGCGACCGGCTGGCCGCTCATGCCGCCGAGGCCCTGGCCCAGGCGCTGGCGAACGTGGCCGACGCCGTGGCGCGGTGCGAGGGCGATGCGGCGGCCTGCGCCGATCCCGCCTCCAACCCCGCCCTGACCCGCGCCGCCCATGTCGCGCGACAGTGCGGCGCCGCCGATGCGGACATCCTGCGCGCCATCAAGGGCGAGGGCCTTTCGGCTGGCGCTGCGCCGCCGGCCGATGCCGCACAGGCGCCGCTGATCGTACTGGCCCAGCCCGATACGGCCGCCGTCGGCGGACCGCTGGCCCTCGCCGTCGCCGAGGCGGCGCTGGAAGGCCCCGTCGTCGCCGTTTTCACGCCCGCCGATGCGGACGCGGCCGCCGATGCCACGCTGGCCGCCCGCGCGACGCTCAGCCTGCCCGCTCTGGCCGCCGCCTTCGGAGACGACTTCGAGGAGGCGCTGGCCGCCCTGACCGCATTGCTGGTGACGGCGCTGGACCTGACGCTGGATATCTCGAGCGATGATCGGCGCGCCGCCGCACGCCCCATCACACTGGGTCTGGGCGGTCTGGCCGACTGGGCCGTGGCGCAGGACGCCGCCGCGCCCGCCGCCCCAGCCTCGGTTCTGGCCGCCAAGCTCGCACGCTGGGCCAACGCCGCCTCCGCCGATCTGGCCGCGCGCCTCGGCCCCTGCGCCGAGTGGGAGGCGGTGAAGGACGAAACCCTGGCCGCCCTGACCGAACGCGGCGAGCCGGTCGAGGCCCTGCGCGCCCACGGTCGTCGTCACGCGATGATCAGCCTGTTCGCCGACGACGCCGAACTGTCCCTGCGCCTCGGCGTCTCGCCCTTCGCGGCGACGGACGTCTGGCAGACGGCGGACGGCGAGGTCGAGCGTCGCCTGCGTCCGGCGTTGGCCGTCGCCCTGACCCGCGCGGGCGCCGACGTTGAAGCCGCCGAGCGCCATCTATTCGGGCGCCGCACCCTGGCCGAGGCGCCGGGCGCCAGCCACGCTCGCCTGCGCGAACTGGGCTTCACCGATCTGGAGCTTGAGGGGATCGAGCGCGCCCTGGGCTCGGTCGAGGATTTCGCCGACGCCTTCGCGCCGCCTGTGCTGGACGAGGGCTTCATCGGCGACGTACTGGGCCTGACCTTGGCGCCGGGCGAAGCCCTGCTGCCGCGTCTGGGCTTTGACGAGGCCGCGATCCGGGCGGCGGCGGACCATGTTTTCGGCCGTCCCGACCTGTCCGACTGGGACGCGGCGCCCGAGGCGCTTCGATCGCTGCTGTCCCGATCCGGCGAGGCGCTGGAAGCTGACCTGCGCCGCGCTGTCGAACCCTTCAGCGACACTCCCGACCTGGCCCCCGTCACGCTGGACTGGCGCGCCGATCGGCTGGACCTGGCCCGCGCCCTCGCCGACTTCGCCCTCGACGGCCGCCGCGCCGCCGTGCTGCGCCGGGCCGAGGCTCCTGCGGATTTCCGCCTGCGCCTGCCTGAGGTCGAGGCCCCGCGCCGCGCCGAGGCGGCCCTCGAGGCCGCGCCCCGCACCGTCGAGCGCGTGGTGGAGAAGGTGATCGAGCGCGACCGCACCCGCCGCCGCCTGCCCGACCGCCGCAAGGGCTATATCCAGAAGGCCTCGGTCGGCGGCCACAAGGTCTATATCCACACCGGCGAATACGAAGACGGCGAACTGGGCGAGATCTTCATCGACATGCACAAGGAAGGCGCCGCCTTCCGCTCGATGATGAACAACTTCGCCATCGCCATCTCCATCGGCCTGCAATACGGCGTGCCGCTGGACGAGTTCGTCGACGCCTTCGTCTTCACCCGGTTCGAGCCGTCGGGACGGGTCACGGGCAATGACTCCATTCGCTCGGCGACCTCCATCCTCGACTATGTGTTCCGCGAACTGGGCGTCTCCTATCTGGACCGACGCGAGCTGGCCCAGGTCACGCCCGAGGCCGCCAATCTGGACGGCATGGACGGGGCTCCCGCCGACGCGCCCCAGCCCGTGCCCGCCGCCCGTTTCATCTCTAAGGGCTTCGCTCGAGGCGCGGCGCCCGACAATCTGATCGTCGCCCCCTTCGGCCGGAAGGAGCCGTCGCCGCGCACCACGCCCCAGGTCCAGGCGCAAGCCGGCCCCTGCCCCGAGTGCGGCGACCTGATGCTGACGGACCGGAACGGGACGCCCGTCTGCGGCGCCTGCGGCGCGGCGCCCAAGGTTCAGGGCTGAATCGGGACAGCCTGTCCCGAAACGGCGGCCCGCTTCTTGCTGCGACAGGCGCAAAGCCTGGAGCCATTCGCATGATCCGTCCCGCCATCGCCCTTCTCGCCGCCGTCGGCCTGACGCTGACGGCCCTGCCCGCCTCGGCGCAGAACGCCTCGCAGATCAGTCAGGTGCGTCGCGGCGCATCCTGCCCCGGCTGCAACCTGTTCCAGGGCGACTTCTCGGGCCTGGAGCGCGGCGGGCTGAACCTGTCGGGCGCCCGCATCCGCCAGGCGGACATCAGCCTGTCGGTGATGAACCGCACCAATTTCCGCCGCGCCGACCTGCGCGATGTCGAGGCCTACGGCGCCGTCCTGTCCAGTTCCAACTTCAGCGGGGCGGACATGACCAACGCCAGCTTCGTCGGGACCTATCTGGAAGGCGCCGCCTTCGCCGGAGCCAAGCTGAACGGGACGAACCTGTCGGGTGCGCAGCTGTCGCGCGCCACCGGACTGACCCAATCCCAGCTCAACCAGGCCTGCGGCGACGAGAACACGGTTCTGCCTTCAGGCCTGCGCATTCCCGCCTGTTGAGCGTCGCCTTCGTTACCGCGATTTAAGTAGGGTTTTTACGGACTAAGGCGCATTCAAAGGGGGTGATGAAACGTTCGATTTCACCCCTGCGCCGTCTGGCCCTCGCCGCCTCAGCCCTTGCGGGACTGACGACGGCCGCCCCTGCTCTGGCCGGCGTGGCGGACATGACCTGGACCCAGGACCGCGACGTCGCGCGCATGGTGTCGCTGGGCGGCAGCTGCACCCGCTGCGAACTGTCCGGCCGTGATCTGTCCGGCGCGACCCTGACCGGCGCCAACTTCACCTACGCCACCCTGGTCGGCGCCAATCTGCGCGGCGCCGAACTGGTCGGCTCGAACTTCACGGGGGCGGACTTCAGCCGCGCCGACATGCGCGGCATCGAGATGGTCGGCTCGATGTTCACCAACGCCAAGATGACCGGCGCCCAGCTGATGGGCGCCGAGGCGACGGGCGCCGTCCTGATCCGCGTCGACCTGAGCGGCGCCAATCTGAGCGGGGCCGAGCTTCAGGGCGTGAACATGAACAGCGCCATCCTGACCCGCGCGCGGTTGAACGACGCCGAGATCTTCGGCGCCACCCTGGCCAACGTCGACGCCCGCGGCGCCGACTTCACCAGCGCCGACATCAAGGCGTCCAATCTCTCCGGCGGGAATTTCGACGGGGCCACGTTCCGCGACGCCGATCTGGACGGCGCGCGCCTGTCCGGCGGCAGCTTCAACCGGGCGGATTTTCGCGACGCCTCCATGCGCCGCACCGACATTCGCGGTCTGGATCTGTCGCGGGCGCGCGGCCTGACCGCCGATCAGGTCGAGGAGGCCTGCGGCGACGCTGCAACCCGCCTGCCCGGCGGGCTGACGGCCCGCAACTGTCGCAGCGGCGTCCGCGTCATCCGCACGCCCCCAGCGCCGCCTGCGCCCCCGGTTCCGCCGCGCCCGCGCAACTGAAGCTCAGAAACAAGAAAGGGAGGGGTCTCGTCCCCTCCCTTTCTCAATTCAGCGCTGTGGCCGTGATCAGACCTTGATCGGCAGCTGGGTGCGGATCGACAGCTCCTTCAGCTGACGCTCCTCGACCTCGGCCGGGGCGCTCATCAGCAGGTCCTGGCCCTGCTGGTTCAGCGGGAAGGCGATGACCTCGCGGATGGCCTGTTCGCCCGCCAGCAGCATGACGATGCGGTCAATGCCCGGCGCCAGACCGCCGTGCGGCGGCGCGCCGTAACGGAAGGCGTTCAACATGCCGCCGAACTGCTCCTCGACCACCGAGGCGTCATAGCCGGCGATCTCGAAAGCCTTCAGCATGATCTCGGCCCTGTGGTTCCGGATCGCGCCCGAGCACAGCTCATAGCCGTTGCAGACGATGTCGTACTGATAGGCGCGGATGGTCAGCGGGTCCTGCGTCTCCAGCGCCTCCATGCCGCCCTGCGGCATCGAGAAGGGGTTGTGGCTGAAGTCGACCTTCTTCTCTTCTTCCGACCATTCGAACATGGGGAAGTCGACAATCCAGCAGAACTTGAACTGGTCCTCGTCGACCAGCTTCAGCTCCGTGCCGACGCGGGTGCGGGCCAGACCCGCGAACTTGGCGAAGACGCCCGGCTGACCGGCGGTGAAGAAGGCCGCGTCGCCCTTGCCCAGACCCAGCGAGCTCATCAGGGCCTCGGTCGGTTCCTGCCCCAGGTTCTTGGCGATCGGGCCGCCCCACGACTGCTGGTCGTCCGACCAGAAGATATAGCCCAGGCCCGGCTGGCCCTCGCCCTGCGCCCAGGAGTTCATGCGGTCGCAGAAGGCGCGGCTGCCGCCCGTCGGCGCCGGGATGGCCCAGACGGCGTTCTTCTCGTCGGCGCCCAGAATCTTGGCGAACAGGCCGAAACCGCCCTCGCGGAAGTGGTCAGACACGTCCTGCATCTTGATCGGGTTGCGCAGGTCCGGCTTGTCCGAACCGTACCACTTCATCGACTGCTCGAACGTCAGACGCTCGAAGCCCTTGTGCTCCATCGTCTGACCGAAGTCGTTGGTGAAGGTATGCACGCCGTCGATCGGCGACACCGGCTTGCCCTCGCCGAACTCGGTGAACAGGCCATGCATCAGCGGCTCGATCGCCTGGAAGACGTCTTCCTGGGTGACGAAGCTCATTTCCACGTCGAGCTGGTAGAATTCCAGCGAGCGATCGGCGCGCAGGTCTTCGTCGCGGAAGCAGGGCGCGATCTGAAAATAGCGGTCGAAGCCCGAGACCATCAGCAGCTGCTTGAACTGCTGCGGCGCCTGCGGCAGGGCGTAGAACTTGCCGGGATGCATCCGGCTCGGCACCAGGAAGTCGCGCGCGCCTTCCGGCGACGAGGCCGTCAGGATCGGCGTCTGATACTCAAGGAAGCCCTGGGCGACCATGCGGGTGCGGATCGACTGGATCACGCGCGAACGCAGGACGATGTTCCGGTGCAGACGCTCGCGACGCAGGTCGAGGAAGCGGTTGCTCAGGCGAATCTCTTCCGGGTACTCCTGCTCGCCGAAGACGGGCATCGGCAGTTCGGCGGCTTCCGACAGGACTTCCACCGACAGGACGCGCACCTCGACCTCGCCGGTCGGCAGGTTGGCGTTGACGGTCGATCCTTCGCGCAGGACGACTTCGCCGTCGATCTTGATGACGCTCTCGGCGCGCAGACGCTCAACCACGTCGAAGCCCGGCGTTTCGGGGTGCAGGACCAGCTGGGTCAGGCCGTAGTGGTCGCGCAGGTCGACGAACAGCAGGCCGCCGTGGTCGCGCTTGCGGTGAATCCAGCCCGACAGACGAACATTCGCGCCGGCATCCGTCGAACGGAGGGCGCCGCAGGTGTGGGTGCGATAGGCGTGCATGATCGGATTTCGTCTGAAAACGGCTGTCGAACAGCGTGAATTAGGAGCGGGGAAAGGCCCATCATCGCCCCCGAAAGTCAAGGCTGACGCCTGATCGCGCGGATGAAACGCCCGCGATACGCCATCCACAGCGGCGCGCAGGTTGTCCCCGTGATCCCGCCCTATCAACAGAGACGCCCGCGTCCCCGCCCGGCTAGGGTCCAGTCATCATGAACGCCTCGGCCGCCGAAATACGTCAACTGCGCCTGCCGCTGCAGCAGGAGACGCCGCAGCGCGCCTCGGACCTGGCGATCTCGGAAGCCAACGCTGCGGGCGTAGCGGCCCTGGCCGCCTGGCCCGAGACGCCCGGCGCCGTCCTGGCCCTGTTCGGCCCGGCCGGTTGCGGCAAGAGCCACCTGGCCGCCGCCTGGGTCGAGCGCACCGGCGCCATCGCCCTGCACGGCGCCGAGGCGGCCCTGATCGACCCGCTGGAGCTGGAGGGCCGCCCCGTCCTGCTGGACCGGGCCCAGGACGCCGACGACGAGAGCCTGTTCCACCTGATCAACCTGACCCAGTCGGGCGGCGGCGCCCTGCTGCTGGTGTCCCGCGATCCGCCAGCTTCTTGGGCCTCCGACCTGCCGGACCTGCGCTCGCGCCTGAACGCCATCCGCACCGTGGGGATAGAGGCGCCCGACGACGTGGTCTTCGCCGCCATGCTGCGCCGCGCCTTCGCCAGCCGGAACATCACCCCGGCCGACGAACTGATCGACTATCTGGTCCGCCGCATCGACCGCTCGGCCGAAGCCGCCGAGGCCGTGGTCGACCGCCTGGACGCCCTGCACCGCCCCGTGACGCGCGTGCTGGCGCGGCAAGTGCTGGACGGGGAAC
Organism: Brevundimonas olei; assembly: GCF_037055245.1. GTDB lineage: Bacteria > Pseudomonadota > Alphaproteobacteria > Caulobacterales > Caulobacteraceae > Brevundimonas > Brevundimonas olei. Next base: position 1,516,472 of record NZ_CP146369.1, on the reverse strand, counting down.
CCTGACCACCCGCTCATCCCCGCGGAGTAGTTAAGTCCCGCCTGCCGCGACACAATCGCGGTTGCAGCCGTCACAGGCGCGCGCGACAACGGAATCATGACCGATATCGCGCCCATCGCCGTCGACACCACCGGCGAGGAAGTCCCCTCCTCTCGCGCCCCGCAGCTGGAGCTGTCGGAGGCGCTGATGGCCTCGCCCGAGCGGTTCATCAACCGCGAGCTGTCGTGGCTGGCCTTCAACGGCCGGGTGCTGGAAGAGGCGGCGAACGAGGGCCACCCCCTGCTGGAGCGGGTGCGTTTCCTGTCCATCTCGGCCAACAACCTGGACGAGTTCTTTATGACCCGCGTGGCCGGCCTGAAGGGCCAGGTGCGCGAGCGCGTCCGCGTCGTCTCGCCCGACGGCCTGACCCCGGCCGAGCAACTGGAACAGGTCAATGCGGCGGCGGGCGGCCTGATGGCCGAACAGCAGCGTCAGTGGCGCGTCCTGCGCAAGGAGATGGCCGCCGCCGGCATCGAGATTGTCGAGCGCGTCCGCATCACCAAGACCGAGCGCGAGCGGCTGGAGCCTGAGTTCCTGAACCAGTTGTTCGCCGTCTTGACGCCGATGGCCATCGACCCGGCGCATCCCTTCCCCTTCTTGCCCAACCTCGGCTTCTCGCTGGCGCTGAAGCTGCGGCGCAACAGCGACAACCGCGTCCTCTACGCCCTGGTGCCGGTGCCGACGCAGGTGCGGCGCTTCTGGGCGCTGGCGACGGACGGACGTTCGACGCCGGGGCGCACGCGCTATGTCTCGCTCGAAAACCTGCTGCTGCTGTTCATCGACCACATGTTTCCGGGCTGCGAAATCCTGGAAAAGGGTCTGTTCCGCCTGATCCGCGATTCCGACATCGAGATCGAGGAAGAGGCCGAAGACCTGGTCATGGAGTTCGAGGAGGCGCTGAAGCAGCGCCGCATGGGCTCGGTCGTGCGCATCAAGATCCAGGCGGACATGCCGGACGACCTGCGTGACTTCATCATCGCCCAGCTTCACGCCCAGCCGCAGGACGTGGTGCTGGTCGACGGCATGCTGGGGCTGGCCCAGCTGTCCGAACTGATCCCCGGCGGTCACCCCGACCTGAAGTTCAAGGGCTATGAGCCGCGCTACCCCGAGCGGGTGCGCGACAACGGCGGCGACATCTTCGCGGCCGTGCGCGAGAAGGACATGCTGATCCACCACCCGTTCGAGAGTTTCGACGTGGTGGTGCAGTTCCTGCGTCAGGCGGCGCGCGACCCCAACGTCATCGCCATCAAGCAGACCCTGTATCGCACCTCCAAGGACAGCCCCATCGTCGCCGCCCTGATCGAGGCGGCCGAGAACGGCAAGAACGTCACCGCCCTGGTGGAGCTGAAGGCGCGCTTCGACGAGGAGGCCAACCTGCGCTGGGCGCGCCAGATGGAGCGGGCGGGCGTCCACGTCGTCTTCGGCTTCGTCGAGTACAAGACCCACGCCAAGATGAGCGTCGTCGTCCGGCGCGAGGGCGACAGCCTTCGCACCTACTGCCACTTCGGCACCGGCAACTATCATCCGGTCACGGCCAAGATCTACACGGACCTGAGCCTGTTCACCTGCGACCCGGCGCTGGGCCGGGATGCGACCCGGGTGTTCAACTACATCACCGGCTATGCGGCGCCCGACGAACTGGAGGCCTTGGTCGTCTCGCCGCTGAACATGAAGACCAGCCTGATCGAGATGATCGGCAAGGAGATGTCGGCCGCCGCCAAGGGCAAGCCCGCCGCCATCTGGGCCAAGATGAACGCCCTGGTCGATCCGGAGATCATCGACGCCCTCTATCGCGCCAGCCAATGGGGCGTGCGCATCGAACTGGTCATCCGGGGTATCTGCTGCCTGCGCCCCGGCGTGCCGGGCCTGTCGGAGAACATCCGGGTCAAGTCGATCGTCGGCCGCTTCCTGGAGCACAGCCGCATCGTCGCCTTCGCCAACGGCCACGACCTGCCCAGCAACCGGGCGCGGGTCTACATCTCCTCGGCCGACTGGATGCCGCGCAACCTGGACCGCCGGGTCGAGGTGATGACGCCGATCCTGAACGCCACCGTCCACGATCAGGTGCTGGACCAGATCATGGTCGCCAATCTGAAGGACGACGCCCAGAGCTGGGTCCTGGCCTCCGACGGCTCCTACCGCCGTGTGATGCCCAGCGGCTCCGAACGGCCCTTCTCGGCGCACAAGTATTTCATGACCAACCCCAGCCTGTCGGGGCGCGGCCGCAAGGTGAAGACCCTGCCCGGAGCCTTGTCCTACCCTGGCCTCAAGCCGCGGAAGCGCCGCTGATGAGCCCCGAGCGCGAATACGAGTCGAAACAGATCGCCGTCATCGATATCGGCTCCAACTCGGTGCGCCTGGTGCTGTATCGGCTCGAAGGCCGGGCGGTCTGGACCATGTTCAACGAAAAGGTGCTGGCGGGTCTGGGGCGTGACCTGGCCGCCACCCGGCGCCTGTCCGAACCGGGCGTCGTCATGGCCATGACGGCGCTGCGCCGCTTCGCCGCCGTGATCGAGGGCGTCCAGCCGGATCAGGTGCTGGTCGCCGCCACCGCCGCCGTGCGCGAGGCCGAGGACGGCCCCCTGTTCTGCGAGCGCGTGGCCGCCGAGACGGGGCTGCGCATCCGCGTGCTCAGCGGCGAGGAGGAGGCGAAATATTCGGCGCTGGGCGTGCTGGCGGGCGATCCCGGCGCGCGCGGCGTGGCCGCCGACATGGGCGGCGCCAGTCTGGAGCTGACCCGGATCGGCGACGGGCCGCGAGGCAAGGGCGTGACCCTGGCGCTCGGCCCCTTCGCCCTGCTGGACGCCAAGGGCTTCGACGCGGATCGCCTGCGCGCCCGCATCGCCAAGCGGCTGGGGCCGGTCGAGGACGCCTATGCGACCTCGACGCTCTACGCCGTCGGCGGCGCCTGGCGCAGCCTGGCCCAGATGCACATGGCGATGGCCGATCATCCGATCCGCATCGTCCATCAGTACGCCATGAGCGCCGCCGACGCCCGCGACATGGCCCGTCTGATCGCGCGCCAGTCACGCGTCTCCCTGGAGAAGCTGCCGGGCGTATCCAAGCGCCGGGCCGAGACCCTGCCCTACGCCGCCCTAGTGCTGGAGGGGCTGATCGATCGCCTGGAGCTGAGCTCCGTCGTCTTCTCGGCCTGGGGCGTGCGCGAGGGGCTGCTGTATCATGGCATGGAGCCCGCCATGCGGGCGGTCGATCCCCTGCTGGCCGGCTGCTCCGCCTGGGGCGGCCGACAAGGGGTGGACCCCGCCCTGCCCCGCGCCCTGGACGGCTGGCTGCAGTCGGTCGCCTCCGCCCTGCCGGAAGTGTTCGGCGAGGAACGCGACGCCCTGCTGACGTCGTCGGTCTGCCGGCTGGCAGACCTGGGGGCGCGGCTGCATCCGGACCACCGCATCAACCTGGTGTTCGATCAGGTGCTGTGGTCGCCCATTCCGGGCCAGACCCACGCCGAGCGCGCCTTCATGGCCGTGGCGATGAACGCCCGCTATGGCGGCGAGGCGCGCACGCCCGCGCCGGATACGGTCAACCGCCTGCTTTCGGACAAGGGCCAGAAGCGCGCCCGCGCCCTGGGCCTGGCCATGCGGCTGGCCTGTGACCTGTCCGGCCGCTCGCCGCAGTTGCTGGCGAACGCCACAGCCACGGTCGAGAAAGGCGCCCTGCGCGTCACCGCCGCCAACGGCTACGCCGACATGCTGCTGGGCGAACAGACCAAACGCCGGGCCAAGGCCCTGGCCGAAGCGATGGATCTGGCGCTGAAAATTTAAAAACCCTCTCCCGATGGGAGAGGGGTGTTCACCCCTCGATCTCGACCACTTCGACGCGGGCGCCGTTCAGGACCAGGGCGATCTCGCCCTTCTTGAGCTTCAGCGCGTCCTCGCCGAACAGCTGGCGGCGCCAGCCCTTCATGGCTTCAACGTCGGCGTTGTCGTTCAGGGCGATCTTCTCCAGGTCGGAGACAGTGGCGATCAGCTTGGCCGCCACGCCCGCATTGTCGCTCTTGGCCTTCAGCAGCACCTTCAACAGCTCGACCACCGAGGGCGGCGCCGGCTGGTTGTGCGACGGCCGCTCCAGCTTGGGCGCATGGGCTTCCGGGTCGGCCAGGACGCGCTTCAGCTCGGCCGCCAGCTCCAGCCCCAGACGCGAACCGCCAAAGCCCTTCGGCACCGAACGCAGGCGGTTGAAGGCGTCCGGGTCGGTCGGCGCCTGGACGGCGATCTCGTCGATGGCCTCGTCCTTCAGGATGCGGCCGCGCGGCTGGTCGCGTTCCTGGGCCGCGCGCTCGCGCCAGACGGCGGTGGCGACGAAGGCGGCCAGATATTTGGCGTTGAACTTCTTCGGCTTCAGCCGCTTCCAGGCGTTCTCGGGCGAGGTGTCGTAGAGCGCCGGGTCCGTGACCGCGCCCATTTCCGACATGACCCAGTCCAGACGGCCTTCCTTCTGCAGCCGGTCGCGCAGCTTGGGATACAGGGCCGACAGATGCGTCACGTCGCCCAGCGCATAGGTCAACTGCGCCTCCGACAGCGGGCGACGCGCCCAGTCGGTGAAGCGGCTGCCCTTGTCCAGTTCCTGACGCAGCATCTGGCGGACCAGAGCCTCATAGCTGACCTGATCGCCGAACCCGGCGGCCATGGCGGCCACCTGGGTGTCGAACAGCGGACGCGGCATGGCGCCCAGCTTGTTGAAGATCTCCACGTCCTGACGGGCGGCGTGGAAGACCTTCAGAATCGATTCGTCCCGAAGGATGTCGAGGAAGGGCTCCAGATCCAGCCCGTCCGCCATCGGATCGATGATGGCGGCGTCCGTAGGCGAAGCCGCCGCCTGAATCAGGCACAGCCTGGGCCAGTAGGTGGTTTCCCGCATGAATTCCGTATCGACGGTGATGAACGGGGCCTTGGCCAAACGCTCGCAGAAGGCGATCAGCGCGTCATTGGTGGTGATTGGCGTCATTCCGATGCTATAGCCCCGCGCGACGCCGTCGTGGCAAGAGCGCCGCGACAAATTTTCGCCCCCGATTTCGAGCCGTGACCGATGAGCGACACCCCCGAGGCCCTAAAGAACGGCCTGACCTACGCCGACGCAGGCGTGGATATCGACGCCGGAGAACAGCTGGTCGACGCGATCAAGCCCCTGGCCAAGTCCACGCGCCGCCCCGGCGCCGAGGCTTCGCTGGGCGGTTTCGGCGCCCTGTTCGACCTGAAGGCCGCCGGTTTTGAAGACCCGCTGATCGTCACCACCACCGACGGCGTCGGCACCAAGCTGAAGATCGCCATCGAGACCGGCCGTCACGACGGCGTGGGGATCGACCTCGTCGCCATGTGCGTCAACGACCTGCTGGCCCAGGGCGCCGAGCCGCTGATGTTCCTAGACTACTACGCCACGGGCAAGCTGGACGTGGACGCCGCGCGCCGCGTCGTTGCGGGCATCGCCGAGGGCTGCCGCCAGTCGGGCAGCGCCCTGGTCGGCGGCGAAACGGCCGAGATGCCGGGCATGTATTCGGGCGGCGACTATGATCTGGCCGGCTTCTCGGTCGGCGCGGTCGAGCGCGGCAAGGTCCTGCCCTATCTGGACCAGCAGAAGCCGGGCGACGTCATCATCGGCCTGGCCTCGTCGGGGCCGCACTCGAACGGCTATTCCCTGATCCGCAAGGTGGTCGAGAAGTCCGGCCTGGCCTGGGGCGACGACGCCCCCTTCGCCAAGGACCAGACCCTGGCCCAGGCTCTGATGGAGCCGACCCGCATCTATGTGAAGCCGGTCCTGCCGCTGATGAAGGCCGACCTGATCAAGGGCGCGGCCCACATCACGGGCGGCGGCTTGATCGAGAACCCGCCGCGCTGCATCGCCGAGGGCCTTGAGGCCAGCTTCGACTGGAACGCTTGGCCCATGCCTGCCGTCTTCCAGTGGCTGGGCGAGACGGGCGGGATTTCGGACCACGAGATGCGCCGCACCTTCAACTGCGGCGTGGGCTTCATCCTGATCGTCGCGCCCGAGAACGTCGAGCCGGTGCTCGCCGCCCTGCTGAACGCAGGCGAGACGGCGTTTGTCTGCGGACAACTGCAGACGGCGTAAGGCCATCGCCTTCCGACAAGACAAAAGCCCCCGGTCAACGCGACCGGGGGCTTTTTTGTCGAATGATACCCTTCATTCCCGCTCATCCCGGCGTCCGCCGGGGTGAGCGGGAGAAAGCGGGAGCGCAAAAAAAGGCCCCGGTCGCGTGACCGGGGCCTTCTTCATTTCAGACGGTCGCCGGGATCAGCGCAGGCCGCCGTTCTCCGTCTCATTGTAGAACTTCGACAGATCGACGTGCAGTTGCTCCAGCGCCGGGCGGGCCGTGTACATCATGTGTCCGCCTTCATAGTAGGTGAACTCCAGATTCCCGCGCAGGTGCGGCTCCAGCATCATCTGGGCCAGGTCGTATTCCGTGCCGAAGAAGGGCGTGGCGGCGTCGTAATAGCCGTTCAGCGCCAGCACCTTCAGGTGCGGATTGCGACGAATGGCGGTGGCCAGGTCGACCGCCGTGTTCGGCGTCGTCTGCGGGCCGCCGACCGGCGGGCGGTGGTTCCAGTCCCAGTTGAAGCCCGGCAGGCCGCGAGCCGACTGGCGATAGTCCATCTCCGTCCGATAGTTCAGCGTCGTGGCGATGTAGTCGCGGAAGATGCTGAAATAGGCGCCGGTGATGGCGCTGCTCGAGGGATCTTCCTCGGGCGAACCGCCCACCGCATTGGCGTCAATGCCCAGATAGCGCATGTCCAGTCGGCCGATCGTCTGACGACGGTCGCGCAGCAGCTCCTTCCGGAACGGGCTGAGCTCAAGGCGCAGATTGGCCTGATCCAGGACCTCAGGCGAGATGCCGATCAGGGCGCTCATCTGCTGGGCGATCTGGGCGCGCTCGGCGTCCGAGATCAGGTGCCCCTTCGACAGGGCCGCCGCATAGGGGCCGATGGCGAATTCACGGGCGCGCTGGACGTGCTCTTCCAGGCTGGGCTTGTTCGGGATCTTGTTGTGATACCAGGCCGTCGCCGCATAGGTCGGCAGCAGGGTGACGAAGTTCTGCGGATAGCCCGGCTGGCGCACGCCGTAGTTCATGATCGAGGACAGCAGGACCACGCCGTTCAGCGACATGCCGCGATCTTCCAGCTGATGCACCAGGGCGCCGGCGCGCAGGGTGCCGTAGCTTTCGCCCAGCACGTATTTCGGGCTGGACCAGCGGTCGAACTTGGTCGTGTAGCGCATGATGGCGCGGGCGAAGGTGTCCGCATCCTGGTCCACGCCCCAGAAGGCCGAGCCCGGCGTCTCGCCCAGCGGGCGCGAATAACCGGCGCCGACCATGTCGATGAAGACCAGATCGGTCTTGTCCAGCAGGGTCATGTCGTTGGGCGCCAGATTGAACGGCCCGGGACGCTCGACCACCGGGGCGTCGGTCTGGACCCGCATCGGGCCGAAGGCGCCCATGTGCAGCCACACCGTCGGCGAACCCGGCCCGCCGTTGAACATATAGGTGATCGGGCGGCGCCCAACCGGCTGGCCGTCCAGCGTATAGGCCACATAGAAGAGGCTGGCTGTCGGCATCCCCGCGTCGTTGCGGACCGTCAGGGTGCCCGCCGTCGCCTTGTAGCGCAGGGTGCGGCCATGGGCGTTGATCGAGTGGCTGGTGGTGACTTCCGATTCATCGGCGACCGCGCGGGCCCAGTTCTTCTCGATCTGCTCGGCGTTGGCGTTACGCAGGCGATCGGCGGCCGAGCGGACCGGCCCCGAACCGCTGGACGCGGCCTCCTGAGCCATGGAAACGGCCGGCGCGGCCAACAGAGCCGCGGCGCAGGCGGCGGTCAACAGACGACGCATTCAGGTACTCCCCCTTGGATGCCGGACTCTCCGGCGCATCGACGCTAACGCCGCCGTTTCCGAAGAAGCAACGGAGTTTGCGACAGTTCAGCGACAATCGTTCGGCGGCGGCGCGCCCCTCCTCTTCGCCACGCCCTCCCTCTTGCTAAGTCGCTTTCGGGGCCGCATGGCAGTCGCGCCTTCTTTCACGCGTGAGCCGCCCATGTCCGTCGCCAAAACCCGCGTCGCCGTCCTGATCTCGGGAACCGGATCGAACATGGCCAGCCTGATCGCGGCCGGCCAGACCGCGGACGCGCCTTATGAGGTCGTGGTCGTCATCTCCAATATCGCAGGCGCGGGCGGTCTGGCGAAGGCCGCGGCGGCGGGCGTCGAGGCGCTGACCGTCGAACACAAGCCCTTCGGCAAGGACCGCGAGGCGCACGAGCGCGCCATCGACGCCCTGCTGGCCGAACGCGGCGTCCAGATCGTGGCCCTGGCCGGATACATGCGCCTGCTGACCCCGTGGCTGGTCGGGAAATGGGCCGGCCGAATGCTGAACATCCACCCGTCGCTGCTGCCGCTCTATCCGGGGCTGAACACCCACGCCCGCGCCATCGAGGCCGGCGACCTTGAGGCGGGCTGCACCGTCCACATCGTCACCGAGGGCGTCGACGAAGGCCCCGTCCTGGGCCAGGCGCGCGTGCCGATCCAGCCCGGCGACACGCCGGACATCCTGGCCGAACGGGTCAAGACGGCGGAGCACGGCCTTTATCCCCAGGCGCTCGCCGATTTCGTCCGCCGCTCGTAATCCTTAACGATTTTTAATGCGACAGGCCGTCGCAGGCGGGCGCAGTTTGCCGGCAAGCACGAATGCGCCGTCTCACTGGCGCAATCGCGCACGTCTGCACCACTGGGAAAGACCCGATGATGAAAACTCGCCTGATGGGCGCCGCCGCCATGGCCGTCGCCCTCACCTTCTCGGCCCAGCCGACCCTTGCTCAATCAAATTTGGCTCAACACGCCCACGCTTCGGCGGCCGCCTCGACCACGCCCGAGATCAAGCCCTGGGGCTTTGATCTGGACGGCCGCGACCTGACGGTGAATCCAGGCGACGACTTCAACGCCTACGCCAACGGCGTCTATCTGAAGAACACCGAGATTCCGGCCGACAAGGCCCGCTTCGGCCCGTTCGACGTCCTGTATGAGAATTCGCAGGCCCAACTGCGCGCCATCATCGAGGCCAGCGCCGCCAACCCGACCAACGCCAACGCCCAGAAGGTCGGCGCCCTGTACGCCAGCTTCATGGACGAGGCCCGCGTCAACCAGTTGGGCGCCCAGCCCCTGGCCGCCGACCTGGCCGCCATCCGCGCCGTGGCGAACCACAGCGACATGGCCCGCCTGATGGGCGCCAGCCATGAAGGCTTCGGCGGCTCCCTGTTCGGCCTGGCGGTGTTCGAGGACCTGCAGGATCCCAACGTCAACTCGGCCTATCTGGGCCAGGGCGGTCTGGGCCTGCCGGACCGCGACTACTATCTGAAGCCCGACTTCGCCACGCAGCGCGAAGCCTATGTCGCCTATGTCGCGCGCGCCCTGACCGCCGCCGGGTGGAGCAACCCGGCCCAGGCCGCCGCCGACATCCTGGCCTTCGAGACCAAGGTGGCCGAGAAGCACTGGACCACGGTCGAGCGTCGCCAGATCGACAAGATCTACAACCCGACCCCGGCGGCGCAGCTGTCGACCTTTGCGCCGGGCTTCGACTGGGCCGCCTTCCTGCAAGCCTCCAAGGTCGAGAGCGTGCCGACGCTGGTGCTGATGGAGAACACCGCCATCCCCGGCATCGCCCAGGTATTCGCCGACACCCCGATCGAGACCCTGAAGGCCTGGCAGGCCTTCCAGACCGTCGATCAGGCCAGCCCCTATCTGTCCGACGCCTTCGTCGACTCGCGCTTCGAGTTCCGCGGCAAGACCCTGCGCGGCCAGCCCGAGAACCGTCCGCGCTGGAACCGCGGCGTGGTCCTGGTCGACGGCCAGCTGGGCGAGGTGCTGGGTCAGGAGTACGTCCGCCTGCACTTCCCCGCCTCGTCCAAGACGCAGATGGAGCAGTTGGTCGCCAACCTCAGCGCCGCCATGACCGAGCGCCTGAAGGCTCTGGACTGGATGAGCGAGGCCACGCGCGAGCAGGCCCTGCTGAAGATGTCCAAGTTCGGGGTGAAGATCGGCTATCCCGAGAAGTGGCGCGACTATGACGGGCTGGAGCTGAAGGCCGACGACCTCTACGGCAACGTCGAGCGCGCCGCCGCCTTCGACTGGGCCTGGAACCGCGGCAAGATCGGCCAGCCGGTCGATCCGCTGGAGTGGGGGATGACGCCCCAGACGGTGAACGCCTACTACAACCCGCCGCGCAACGAGATCGTCTTCCCGGCCGCCATCCTGCAGGCGCCCTTCTTCGACCCGAACGCCGATCCGGCGGTCAACTACGGCGGCATCGGCGCCGTGATCGGTCACGAGATCACCCACGGCTTCGACGACCAGGGCCGCAAGACCGACGCCAACGGCGTGCTGCGCGACTGGTGGACGCCCGAGGACGCCGCCCGCTTCGAGGAGCGCGCCAAGACCCTGGGCGCCATCTACGCCGCCGAAGAGCCCGTGCCGGGGATGCACATCAACGGCGACCTGACGATGGGCGAGAACATCGCCGATCTGGGCGGGCTGCTGATGGCGCTGGACGCCTATAAGCGCAGCCTGAACGGCCAGCCGGCCCCGGTGATCGACGGCCTGACCGGCGAACAGCGCGTCTTCCTGGGCTGGGCCCAGGTGTGGCGCGAGAAGTCGCGTGAAGAGGCTCTGAAAGAGCAGCTGACCACCGACCCGCACTCGCCCGGCATGGCGCGCGCCGCCACCCCGCCGCGCAACATCGACGCCTGGTACGCCGCCTTCGGCGTCACCCCGGATCAGGCGGAGTTCATCGCCCCCGAGAAGCGCGCCCGCATCTGGTAAGCGACGCGTCCGGCGACGGACAAAAGGAAAGGGCGTCGGCTTCGCGGCCGACGCCCTTTTTTTACCGTGCAGCGAAAGCCTTACTCGTGCGGCTTCCTGGGCGTGGTGGCGGCGCCTGCGACAGCGCCTATGACGCCGCCGGCGACGGTCGCGCCGGTGTTGCCGCCGATCGCCTGACCGGCGACCGCGCCGCCCAGGGCGCCCGTGGCGGCGCGTTGTTCCGTCGTGGTGCCGCAGGCGGCCAACAGGGCCGTCAGACCGAGCACCGGGGCAAGCTTCAGCATCATCTTCATGGCGGTCATCCTTGTTCTTCTTCGAGAGGGACGGCGTGACCGTAAAAACGAAACGGCCCGCCCCCGGTTCCGGGAGCAGGCCGAATTGTCACAAGCCGCGTCGGGTCGAAAAGGCGGAGCCTTTTGACCGCGGCTTACAAAAAGCTTCCCGAAGGGCCGACGAGCGCGGCCCCTCAAGATCAGCCGACGATGTCAGCGTCGGTGAAGAACTGCTCGATCTCGATCTTGGCGTTGTCCAGCGAGTCCGAACCGTGGACCGAGTTCTCGCCGATCGACAGGGCGAACAGCTTGCGGATGGTGCCTTCGGCGGCGTCGTTCGGGTTGGTGGCGCCCATGACTTCGCGGTACTTGGCGACAGCGTTGTCGCCTTCCAGCACCTGGACGACGACCGGCTCGGCGATCATCTGCGAGACCAGTTCGCCGTAGAAGGGACGCTCGGCGTGCACTTCGTAGAATTTCTTGGCCTGGGCTTCGGTCAGCTTGACGCGGCGTTGGCCGACGATGCGCAGGCCGGCGCCTTCGATGACGGCGTTGATGGCGCCCGTCAGGTTGCGGCGGGTGGCGTCCGGCTTGATGATCGAGAACGTGCGTTCGGTCATGGGAGTGACTTCTTGTTTGGGAGTTTGAGGGTCGGCGGCTTATAGCGAGCGCCGCACATCTTTCCAATATCCCCGCGCGTAAGCCTTTTTCTTTCCGGTTCCCATGCTGCAGATCAAAAACCTGACCTACAACGCCTGGGGCCGCGAGTTCCTGGACGACGCCTCCGTCAGCCTGCCGCCGGGCTCCAAGGTCGGCCTCGTCGGCCGCAACGGCATCGGCAAGTCCACCCTGTTCAAGCTGATCCTGGGCGAACTGGCCGCCAACGGCGACGAAATCTCCCTGCCCAAGACCGCCCGCATCGGCTCGGTCGATCAGGAACACCCCGCCACGCCGGTCAGCGTCCTGGACACCATCCTGGAAGCCGACGTCGAGCGCCACGACCTGCTGACCCGGCTGGAAACCGCCGAGCCCGAGGAAATGGGCGAGATCTGGGGCCGTCTGATCGAGATCGACGCCGACAGCGCGCCGGCCCGCGCGTCCGAAATCCTGGCCGGTCTGGGCTTCAGCCATGACGACATCCTGCGCCCGATGGCCGAGTTCTCGGGCGGGTGGCGGATGCGCGTCGCCCTGGCCGCCGCCCTGTTCGCCGAGCCGGACATGCTGCTGCTGGACGAACCGACCAACTACCTCGACCTGGAAGGCGCCCTGTGGCTGGAGCAGCGGCTGAAGCGCTATCCGCACACGGCCCTGATCATCAGCCACGACCGCGAGCTGCTGAACGGCGTCTGCACCCACATCCTGCAACTGTCGAACCGCAAGCTGGACCTCTACACCGGCAACTACGACACCTTCGAAAAGACGCGGGCCGAAAAACTGCGCCTGATGGCGTCGACCCAGGCCAAGCAGGACGCCGAGCGCGCCCACCTGCAGAAGTTCATCGACCGCTTCAAGGCCAAGGCGTCGAAGGCCACGCAGGCCCAGTCGCGCGTCAAGCGGCTGGAGAAGATGCAGCGCATCGAACTGCCGCCGGAAGAGCGCGTCGCCCCCTTCACCCTGCCCTCGCCGGAACGTCCCCTGCCCCCACCGTTGATCCGGCTGGAGAGGGCCAACGTGGGCTATGAGCCGGGCAAGCCGATCCTGAAGAACCTGAACCTGCGGATGGATCTGGACGACCGCATCGGCCTGCTGGGCGTCAACGGCGCAGGCAAGTCGACCTTCGCCAAGCTGATCGCCAAGGCCCTGACCATCGAGACGGGCGAGTTCCACCGCGACGGCAAGATGCGCGTGGGCTGGTTCCACCAGCACCAGATCGAGGCGATGGACCCGACCGACACGCCGCTGGAGATCATCCGCCGCGCCATGCCGGACGCCTCGGAAAGCAGCCGCCGCAGCCGTCTGGCCCAGTTCGGCCTGCCGTTCGAGAAGCAGGAGACCACCGTCGGCGCCCTGTCCGGCGGCGAGCGGGCGCGCCTGCTGCTGAACCTGGTGGCGATGGACGCGCCGCACATCCTGATCCTCGACGAACCGACCAACCACCTGGATATCGACAGCCGCCGCGCCCTGCTGGACGCGCTGAACGAATATACGGGCGCGGTCATCCTGATCACCCACGACCGCTCGCTGATGGAGCTGGTGGCCGACCGCCTGTGGCTGGCCGCCGATGGCTCAGTGAAGCCGTTCGACGGCGACATGGACGACTATCAGAAGTTCGTCCTCGACCGCGCCAAACAGGCGGGCATGAAGCCCAGCCAGGTCAAGCATGAGGAAGCCGTGGCCCAGGCCCCGGCGCCCGCCGCCGCGCCCAAGAGCGACAAGAAGAAGGGACCGTCCCCGTCCACCCTCCGCCATGCGGTGAAGAAGGCCGAGGATCGGATGGCCCAGCTGACCGCCGATCTGGCGCGTCTGGACGACGACATGGCCAACGCCGCCGTCAATGATCCCAAGAAGCTGGAAGGCCTGACCCGCGCCCGCGCCAAGGCCCAGTCAGATCTGGATCAGGCCGAAGCCGACTGGATCGCCGCCGAAGAAGCCCTGGCGGAGGTGGCGTGATGGCCAAGGCGCCGCCGCCCCTGCTGACCAAGGACGAGATGCAGGAGGCGGCCGCCCGCCTGCAGGCCTATCTGCGCGACGAGATGGAGGTCGAGGTCGGCCGCCTGCCCGCCGAGATGCTGGTCGAGTTCATCGGCCAGGACATCGGCCGCCTGTTCTACAACCGCGGCCTGCGCGACGCCGAAACCGTGGTGCGCCAGAAGGTAGAGGACGTCGCCGACGCCCTCTACGGCCTGGAGCGATAAGTTCCGCCGGGATGAGCGGATATTCCAGGGACCTTACCCGCAGCTGACCCGCGTCACGACTTCCGTCTTGTCGTCGTAGGTGAAGGTCACGCGGTTATCCCGATAATCCATGGTCGCCGCGCAGCTGCTGCACAGGACGCGGAAGATGCGGCCTTCCGGCGCGGTCGGAATGGTCGAGCGGTTGCGACCGACATAGTCCTGATAGTCGCTGGCCTTGCAGGCGACGGGCGTGGCTTCGCCGCCCGGCGCCGGCGTTGCGCCGCCGCCCTGGGTCGGGGCGCAGGCGGCCAGCGCCAGGAATCCCGCAGCGGCGCTCAGGGTCAGAATGGATTTCATGGCGGCGTCCTTTCGATCAGCCGCAGCGGACCTGTTCGATCAGGCCCGTCTGCCTATTATAGAAAATATTCAAACGGTAAGGCGAATAATCTTCAGTGATGGGACAGGTCGTGCAGGCAACGCGCCGGTTCACCACATCCACCGGAACGGGGATTTCGCTGCGGGGTTTCCCAACCAGCCACTGAAACTCATCGGCGTTGCACATCTTCGCCCCAGCCGCAGCAGAACGATCCGAACCGGAACGGGCTGAAGTCGCCACGCCCGGTTCAGAGAGATAGGGCCGCTCGGTCGAGGACACAGGCGGCGACGGCGTCGCAGCGGGCGCGGTCGGCTGCGTGGGATAGCGCGGCGGGGGCGAGGCGCAGGCCGCCACGGCCAGAGCGCCGAGCGTCAGGATCAGGCCGCCTTTTCCCAGCGCCCCTCGTCCGATTGTTTCCAGTAGGCCAGGTCGGCGCCGTCCGCCTTCAGCGTCCGCCAGCGCCCGCGCGCATGGTTCAGCGCCTGCTCGTCCCGACCGTCGAAGATGATGAAGCAACGTGCGAACTCCTGCATGGCCCCAAGCTCTGAATCATCGACGATGAACAGCGCCTGAGCGCCATTCAGATTCTCGCCCGATTCGGACAGGAGCACAGGCTGGCGCGCGGCATGGTCGCCGTCGGCCCGTCCGTGAGGCAGGAAACTGTCGTCGCGATAGGTCCACAACAGCTCGTCGATATCGTCGAGCCGGTGCGAGGTCGCGCCCCGGATCAGGGCGCGCCAGTCCCGCTGAAGCGTGCGCTCCAGCAAGGTCGGCAGCACCTGTTCCAGCGTCGACCGCTCCAGGTGGTAGAACCAGATTTCCGGCTTGGCGTCAGACACCCGGCCCTACCTTCCTGAACTGAGATCAGCCTTCGTAGTGGTCGGCGACCATGCGGTCGAGCAGACGCACGCCATAGCCCACGGCGCCGTCCGGCACGGTCGGGTTCTTGGAATCCTTGACCCAGGCGGTCGAGGCGATGTCGATGTGCGCCCACGGCACGCCGTTGGTGAAGCGTTGCAGGAACAGGGCGGCGGTGATCGAGCCCCCGGCGCGGCCGTTGCCCATGTTCTTCACATCGGCGATCGGGCTGTCGATGTGGCGGTCGTATTCCGCCGGGATCGGCATCCGCCACGACTTCTCGCCCACCTTGGGACCGGCGTCGGCGATGTTGGCGGCCAGTTCATCGCTGTTGGTGAAGACGCCCGCATATTCCAGGCCCAGCGAGATGATGATGGCGCCCGTCAGGGTGGCCAGGTCGATCATGAACTTCGGCTTGAAACGGTCCTGCGTGTACCAGAGCGCGTCCGCCAGAACGAGGCGGCCCTCGGCGTCGGTGTTCAGCACCTCGATGGTCTGGCCCGACATGGAGGTGACCACGTCGCCCGGACGCTGGGCGGCGCCGTCAGGCATGTTCTCGACCAGACCCAGGACGCCGACGACGTTCACCTTGGCCTTTCGGCCGGCCAGGGCGTGCATCAGGCCCGCCACGGCGGCGGCGCCGCCCATGTCCCACTTCATCTCTTCCATGCCGTCGGCGGGCTTCAGGCTGATGCCGCCGGTGTCGAAGCAGACGCCCTTGCCGACGAAGGCGATGGGGGCCTCGCCCGCCTTGCCGCCGTTCCACTGGATGACGGCCAGCTGACTTTCACGCACCGAGCCCATGCCGACGCCGAGCAGCGAGCCCATGCCGAGCTTCTCCATCTCGGCTTCGCCCAGGATCTCGACCTTGGCGCCCAGGGCCTCCAGCTCCTTCACGCGGCGCGCGAACTCGACCGGGTACAGGATGTTGGCGGGTTCAGACACCAGATCGCGCGAGAACAGCACCGCGTCAGCCACGGCCGACAGCGGGGCGAAGGCGGCCTCGGCGGCCTTCACGTCCGAGGTCACGACGCGCACCGTCGTCACCGACGGGATCTTCTCGGCCTTCTGCTTGGTCAGGTATTTGGCGAAGCGATAGGCGGCCAGGCGCACGGCGAAGCCGGCGCGGGCGGCCAGCTCCGGCGACAGGTGCGAGACATCGATCGTCAGGACTTCGGCGCCCGACAGCTTGGTCGCCTGATAGGCGGCGGCGGCGGCGGTTTCGACCGCCAGATCGTCCAGCTTGTCCGCCGCGCCCGCGCCGACCAGCAGGACGGCGTTCGCGTCGATCCCGGCCGGGGCCGCGACGTTCAGGCTGCTGTTGGCGGCGCCGGTGAAGCGGCTGTTCTTCATCGCCTTGGCCAGGGCGCCCGAGGCGGCCTGATCCAGCGCCGAACCGGCGCCGGCGAGGGCTCGTCCTTCATGCGCCAGCACGGCAAGAATCTCGGCGGCGCCGGGCGAAGCGACGAATTCGATTTTCATTAAACTGACTCCAGGCCGGAAATCTTGCCCCGGCCACGCTTGAATTTGCCATGGTCGCGGCGACGGTTTCGTCGGGGCGGCCGGATGTGTATTACATGGCTCGCATCGCCCTGGGCTGCAACACGCTCGCAGCCGATTATACGACCTTACCCGCCGCATGACCCTGATTCAGAGGTATCTTTTCCGCCAGATCGGTCTGCCCATCGTGGCGGCGGTCGCGGCGCTGGCCGGCATCGGCCTGCTGAGCCAGAGCCTGGATCAGCTGGAGGTCATCGTCGAGCGCGGCCAGAGCGTCTGGGTCATGGTCAAGCTGACCCTGCTGGCCCTGCCGCAGCTGATCGCCGTCATCCTGCCCATCGGCCTGTTCGTCGGCGCCCTGATCGCCCTGACGCGGCTGCAGCGGGAACAAGAGCTGACCGCCGCCTACGCCGCCGGGGTCAGCCGCTGGGCCCTCATCCGGCCGGCCCTGCAGATCGCCCTGATCGTCACCGTCGTCGCCCTGCTGGTGAATGTCTTCGTCCAGCCCTGGGCCCAGCGCGAGGGCCGCCGTCAGGCCTTCGCCATCCGCACCGACCTGGCCGCCCTGCTGGTCGAGGAAGGCCGCTTCGTCCAGGGCCCGGACGGCCTGACCGTCTATGTCCAGCAGATCGAGCAGAACGGTCTGATGAAGAACCTCTTCGTCTATCTGGACAACGGCAAGACGGTCACGACCTGGGACGCCGACACCGCCCGGTTCGGCCGCGTCGACGGCCTGCCGGTGCTGACCATGCAGAACGGATCGATGCAGCGCTATTCCTCGCGCGAGGTGCTGAACCAGCTGTCGTTCGACCAGCAGGTGTTCGACCTGTCGCCCTACGCCAAGACCACAGAGCGCATCCGCTTCAAGCCGTCGGACCTGTGGCTGACGGACCTGTTCGACCCGACCCCCGCCCTGCTGGAGAGCGCCGGAACACGCGGCGAACTGGCGGCCGAGGGCCATTCGCGACTGGCCTCGCCCCTCTATGCTCTCGCGGCCATGGCCTTTGCGCTGGCGGCCATCCTCGGCGGGGCCTTCAGCCGCAGCGGCTACGCCGGACGCATCGCCAGGGCCGCCGGGGCCTTTCTGATCCTGCGCGTCATCGGCTACGGCCTGGTGGCGGGCAGCGCCTGGAACGGCGCGCTGAACATCCTGCAGTACGTCGTGCCGCTGGCGGCGACCGCCCTGGCCCTGCGCATTCTGTTCCGCGCGCTCAAGCCGCGCCGTCGCCGCGCCTGGGCGCCGCTGGAACGCCTGAAGGCGAGGTTCGCATGAAGCTCCGTCTCGGCCGCATCGAACGCTATGTGCTGATCCAGCAGATGAAGTCGCTGGGCGTGGCCCTGGCCGTCATCGCCGCCCTGGTCATGCTGATCGACTTCGTCGAGGTCTCGCGCGGGCTGAACTCGTCGGGCGAGCTGTCGGGGGGGCGCATCCTGGGCCTGGTGATGGTCAAGTCGCCCTCGGTCATCGTGCAGCTTCTGCCCTTCGTCTTCCTGTTCGGCACCCTGGGGGCCTTCGTCAGCCTGAACCGGCGCAGCGAGCTGATCGCCATGCGGGCGGCGGGCGTCTCGGCCTGGCGCTTCGTCCTGCCGGCGGCGGGCGCGGCGGTGGCCCTGGGCGTGCTGACGGTCACGGTCCTGGGGCCGATGGCGGCGGCGGGCGACGCGGTGTGGCAGCGCGAACGCGCCCGCATCTCCGGCTCCGTCCCCGGCGGCGCGTCCAACGAGGCGGTCTGGCTGCGCGAGGGCGACGCCAACCGCCAGATGATCATTCGCGGCGCCCGGCAGGAACAGGCCAGCGGGCGGCTGCTGGACGCGACCTTCTTCATCTACACCACCACCTCCTCGGGGCGGCGCGTCTTCACCGAGCGCATCGACGCGGCGACGGCTTCGCTCAACGCTGGGCGCTGGCGGCTGACCGATGCGGCGGGCGCTCAGACGGGCCAGCGAGCGGTGCGCTACGCCACCCTAGACCTGCCGTCCAACCTGGCCGACGAGGAAGCCTTCCAGCGCTTCGCCCGACCGCAGTCGACGCCCTTCTGGTCCCTGCCCAACCAGATTCGCCGCATCGAGGATGCGGGCTTCGCCTCGACCGCCTATCAGCTGCGGCTGCAACAGCTTCTGGCCACGCCCCTGATCTTCGGCGCCATGTCCATCCTCGCGGCGGCCTTCTCGCTGCGGCTGATGCGGTTGGGCGATCTGGCGCGGATGACCGTGGCCGCCGTGGTGCTGGGCTTCGCCTTCTTCTTCCTGAACCAGTTCTCGTCCGCCATGGGTTCGGCCGAGGTCGTTCCGCCCGTGATCGCCGCCTGGTTGCCCCCGATATTGACGGCTCTCGCCGCCTTTACCTTGCTGATCTATACCGAAGACGGCTAATCGGGCCGTTTCCGCCCGGCCGGCAATGAGTGGACAACGCATGACCAATCGCCGTCTCCCCCGTATGGGAGCCTTGCGTCTTCGGCTTTTGACCGGCGCGGCGTTGGTCATAGGCGCGCCCCTGTCTCAGCCGGCGTTCGCCCAAGCCGCCCAGGCCCAGGAAGCCCCCGCCTCCGCCTCGGCGCAGCCGGCGGCCGCGACGCCGCAGACGCCGGGCGCAGACGGCCTGACGCCCGACGCCGTCTTCGTCGATGCGGATTCCGCCCAGCGCCAGGGCGACGTCGTCTCGGCCCAGGGCTCGCCCGAGGATCGGGTCATGGCCCGCTTCCAGGACCACAGCCTGCGCGCCCAGGACGTCACCTATGACCTGCAGAGCCGCATCGCCACGGCCTCGGGCGACGCGGAGTTGACCGCGCCGGACGGCTCGGTCGTCCACGCCGAGCGGATCGAGCTCGATTCCGATCTCAAGGCGGGCGTGGCCGTCGACCTGGCCACGCGCCTGTCGAACGGCTCCAGCCTGATGGCCGCCACCGCCGTGCGCCGCTCCGAGACGGTCAGCGAGCTGAACAACGTCATCTTCACCCCCTGCCCCATCTGCACCGTGGACGGCGCGGCCAAGACGCCCAGCGT
Organism: Brevundimonas olei; assembly: GCF_037055245.1. GTDB lineage: Bacteria > Pseudomonadota > Alphaproteobacteria > Caulobacterales > Caulobacteraceae > Brevundimonas > Brevundimonas olei. Next base: position 1,496,760 of record NZ_CP146369.1, on the reverse strand, counting down.
CTCCATCCAGGCCTCCAAGGCGGTGCAGAACGAGGAGCTGCGCGCCATCCTCTATCGCGACGTGGTGTTCCGCCTGGGCGGAGTGCCGATCTTCTACCTGCCCGCCTTCTCGCATCCTGACCCGACGGTGGACCGGGCGTCGGGCTTCCTGGTGCCGTGGGGCGACTATCAGTCCGGCCGGGGGGTCTCGCTCGAGATTCCCTATCTGCACGTCATCTCGCCGTCCGAAGACGTGCTGGTCAGCCCGCAGTTCAACACCCGGGTCGCCCCCATGCTGAACCTGCAATGGCGCAAGCGTTTCACCGACGGCGTCATCGTGGCCCGCGGCGGGGCCACCTACGGCCGCAGCTTCGGGGACTTCGACCTGGACGGCGACGGCCGCGCGGAAAGCAACGTCCGCTTCGGCGACAAGACCACGCGCAGCTATCTGCTGGCTCACGGCGCATTCGATCCGGACGGCCCGTGGCGCTGGGGCTTCACGGCCGAGCGCGTCTCGGACAAGACCCTGTTCGACCGCTATGACGTGCGCGACGCCTATCAGGACAACGGCCTCTACTACGGCGACAGCCGCCGCCTGATCAGCCAGATCTACGCCGAGCGCCAGACCGAGCGCTCCTATCTGTCGGTCGCGGCCTTCGCCATGCAGAGCCTGCGGCTCGATCCGTCCTATTCGGACACCGACTTCCGCGATTCCAGCGGCTACCTGGTGTTCGAGGACGACAACACCCTGCCGCTGGTGGCGCCCCTGATCGAGGCGCGCTGGGAGCCGGAAGGCCCCGTCTTCGGCGGCCGCCTGCGTCTGCGCGGCTCGGCCGTGGCGCTGACCCGAGACGCCTATGTCGGCTTCCCGACCCTGGCGCCGGAGCTGATTCCGGGCGGCCCGACCGACGGCCTGCCCGGCGTCGACAGCCGCCGCATCACCGGCCAGGCGGAATGGCGCCGGGTGATGATCTCGCCGATCGGCCTGCGCTGGGAGCCGTTCGTGGATCTGCGGGCCGACTTCTATTCCGTCGACGACCTGCCGCCCTCCCTGGGCGTCGAGGACCAAACCCACGCCCGCGCGCGGACCAGCGCCGGGGTCGATGTCAGCTATCCCCTGTATCGCCGCCTCAGCGCCTCGTCCGACCTGATCCTGGAGCCGATGGCCCAGCTGTCGATCTCCAACAAGGCCGACCTCGACCCGCTCATTCCGAACGAGGACAGCCAGATCACCGAACTGGACCATCTGTCGCTGTTCCGCATGGACCGCTTCCCCGGCTACGACCTGCTGGAAGGCGGCCTGCGCTTCACGGCGGGCGCCCGCGCCACCCTGCGCTGGGACGATGTGCGCTCGGCCAGCCTCTTCATCGGCCGCAGCATGCGCGCCGACGATCAGGACGAGTATCTGACGCCGATCCCGGATGATCCGACCCGCCTCTACGACCCCTCGGGCCTGGCCAGCCGGACGTCCGACTGGGTGGTGCAAGGCACGTTCAATCCCTCGGACCGAATGCGCGGCTGGTTCCACGCCACGGTCGACGGCAACGGCGAAATCCGCCGCGCCGAGGCCACGGTCGACGGCCGCTGGGGGCGTCGCAACCTGGCCAGCGTCAGCTACATCGTCGATCGCTCCAACCCGCTGGGCGGACCCGAGAACCGCAACTACGAGTTCGTCCAGCTGTCCGGTCATCAGTTCGTCTACGGCAACTGGGGCGTGGCGGTGACCGGGATCGCCGACCTGGAGCGGGACATCATCACCCGGTCGGAGGTCGGCCTGCTGTTCGACGACGACTGCTTCCGCATCGAGCTGGGTTGGCGCCGCGACAATACCCGCGTGCGGCCGACGGGCCCGGCCGAAGGTGTTTACATCCGTCTTAACCTCGCCACTTTTGGGGCTTCAGGCTATGATCGCAATGATATGCGGTAGGCATGACGCGCATTGCGGCGTAGGGGAACATGCGCCCTGGCGCTGTGGCGCGGCCAGCGCCGCCGACAGGCTCGGGACCGCTTTAGGGAATCAGGACTGACGATGGGTTTGATGCGTTACTCTACGGGAGCCGCCCTGGCCGCCCTTATGGTCGTGGCGGCCGTGGAGCCTTCCTCGGCTCAGACTCCGGCGTCTCCCGCTCCTGCGCAGGCCGCGCCCCAGACGCCGGCCGCCGGCGCCCTGAACCCCGCCGCCGAGGAAGCCCCTCAGCGCACGGCCCCCGCGCCGCAGTTCCGCCTGTCCGACGGCATCATCGCCACGGTCAACGACCGCATCATCACCGGCTTCGACCTGCGCCAGCGGATGCTGGTGCTGATGGCCATGACCCAGGTCCAGCCGACCGAAGAGAACATCGGCGCCATCCAGCAGCAGGCGCTGAACGATCTGATCGACCAGCACCTGCAGGCCGCCGAACTCGCCAAGTTCGAGCAGTTGAAGATCGGCGACGACGAAGTCGATCAGGAAATCGCCGACATGGCGCGTCAGGCGGGCACGACGCCGGCCAACTACGTCAACTTCCTGGAACAGGGCGGCATCAGCATTCCCGCCTTCCGCGAGCAGATGCGCACCGAGATCGGCTGGCGCGAACTGGTCGGCGGCCGCTTCCGCGACCGCGCCCGCGTCGGCAAGAGCCAGGTCGATCAGACCATGCGCCAGATGACCGAGTCGGCGACCAAGCCTCAGTATCTGATCGGTGAAATCTACCTGGAGGCCGCTCGCGTCGGCGGGATGCAGGAAGCCATGAGCGGCGCCCAGCAACTGGTCCAGCAGATGATCCAGGGCGCCCCCTTCATGGCCGTGGCGCGTCAGTTCTCGGCCGCCCCCTCGGCCGCCCGCGGCGGCGACGCCGGCTGGGTGGTCCAGGGCACGGTCCAGCCCGCCCTGCAGTCGGTCATGGAAACGCTGGAGCCGGGCCAGTTGTCGAACCCGATCCCGGTCGATGGCGGCGTCTACATCCTCTACATGCGCGACAAGCGTTCGGGCGCCTCGACCAGCATGGTCAAGATGAAGCAAGTCATGGTCGAACTGCCGGAAAACGCCGACGAGGCCCAGGTCGCAGCCGCGACCCAGCGCCTCGAAGCCCTGCGCGGCCAGTTGACGTGCGTCAACATCCTGACCCGCGCGCGGTCCGAACCGGGCCTGCTGGGCGCCGACCTGGGCGAGAGCGACGTCGCGGATTTGTTGCCGCAGTTCCAGCAGGTCGCCCGCTCGGCCGAAGTCGGTTCGATCAGCACGGCGGTCCGCACCCCGCTGGGCGTCCACCTGCTGGCCGTCTGCGACCGTCGCCTGGGCGGCCCTGACGCCCCCTCGGCGCAACAGGTCGAGGCCCGTCTGCAGAACCAGAACTACGCCATGCTGGGCCGCCGCTATCTGCGCGACCTGCGGGCCGACGCCCTCATCGAAATCAAGCAATGACGATGAACCGGCCGCTCATCGTCACGATGGGCGACCCTGCCGGGGTAGGGCCGGAAATCATCGGGCGCGCCTGGTCGGTGCTGGGCTCCGCGCCCGGCCCGCTGGCGCCGGTCGTGCCCTTCGTCGTCGTCGGCGACGCTGAGGTGCTGAAGGCGCAGGGCCAGCCGGTGGAAGCCGTCCTCAGCCCTGCCGACGCCGCCGGCGTCTTCGGCCGCGCCGTCCCCGTCCTGCACCATCCGGCGCCCGCGCCGGTGACGGCGGGCCAGCCTGAACCCGCCAACGCCGTCGCCGTGGCCGACTGGATTGAGCGCGGCGTCGATCTGGTGCTGTCGGGCGAAGGCTGCGGCTTGGTGACGGCGCCGATCGCCAAGGCGCCGATGTACGCCTCCGGCTTCCGCTTTCCGGGCCATACCGAGTTCATCGCCGAACTGACCGCCGACATCCCCTTCAGCGGCACGCGCGGCCCGGTGATGATGCTGACGGCGAAAGACCTGCGCGCCTGCCTCGTCACCATCCATGTGCCGATCGATCAGTTGCCCGAACTGGTGACGGGCGAGCGCGTCACCCGCGTCGCTCGCGTCGTCCACGAATCGATGAAGCGCGACTTCGGCATCGCCGCGCCGCGCCTGGCCATGGCCGCCCTCAACCCCCACGCGGGCGAAGGCGGCGCCATCGGCCTGCAGGAGGTGACGGTGCTGCGCCCCGCCGCCGAGGCCCTGCGGGCCGAGGGGCTGAACATCACCGATCCCCTGCCCGCCGACACCCTGTTCCACGAGGAAGCACGGGCGCGCTACGACGCCGTGGTCTGCCTCTATCACGATCAGGCGCTGATCCCGGTGAAGACGTTGGACTTCTGGGGCGGGGTGAACGCCACCCTTGGCCTGCCCATCGTCCGCACCTCGCCCGACCACGGCACCGGCTTCGACATCGCCGGCAAGGGCGTCGCCCGCGCCGACAGCTTCATCGCCGCCGTCCGCCTGGCTTCCGAGATGGCGTCCGCCCGCGTCAACCGATAGCCTTCTCCCCTCGGGGGAGAAGGTGGGCGCCGAAGGCGCTCGGATGAGGGGGCGGCCGGCCATGTGGCAAACGCCGGACAGGACGAAGCGCGCCCGCCGACAACGGCGAGCTCTCACCCGCGCCGAGGAAATATTTTGGCGGATTGTCCGCGACCGCCGCTTCGATAGTCTCAAGTTTCGCCGACAGACGCCTGTCTGCGGCGTGATCTGCGACTTCGCCTGCACGGAAATTCGACTCGTCGTAGAACTGGACGGCGGCGTCCATAAGCTTCATGAGGCACAGGATGCCGAACGTGACGCCAGACTGGAGCAGGCGGGATTTATGGTGCTGAGATCGGGCAATGAGGCCTTCCTGTCCGACCCTAACGTCCTGTTGGGCGCGATCCGCCTTCGTGCGGCGCAGATGCGGACCCAGCCCCCTCATCCGCCTCGCTCCGCGAGCCACCTTCTCCCCCGAGGGGAGAAGGGCGAATGACCCTGCCCTCCCTGCGTGAAACGCTCGACGCCCATGGCCTGGCAGCCAAGAAGAGTTTCGGCCAGCATTTCCTGCTGGACCTGAACGTCACGCGGAAGATCGTCCGCTACGCCGGGCCGTTCGACGGCCGCGCCGTCATCGAGGTCGGTCCCGGCCCCGGCGGCCTGACCCGCGCCCTGCTGGAAAGCGATGCGGGCAAGGTGGTGCTGGTCGAGAAGGACCCGCGCTTCATCCCCCTGCTGTCCGAACTGGACGACGGCTCGGGCCGCCTGACCATCGTCGAGGCCGACGCCCTGAAGGTGAGGGAAGCCGAACTGGTCGAGGGACCCGCGCATCTGGTCTCCAACCTGCCCTACAACGTCGGCACGCCGCTGTTGATCAAGTGGCTGACGGGGCCGTGGACGCCGCACGCCCTGACCCTGATGTTCCAGAAGGAAGTCGCCGAGCGCGTGGTGGCCCAGCCGGGCGAGGACGCCTACGGCCGTCTGGCCGTCATCAGCCAGGCCGTGGCCGAGGCGCGCATCGTCATGCACCTGCCCGCCGCCGCCTTCACCCCGCCGCCGAAGGTGGCCTCGGCCGTGGTGCATCTGATACCCTTGGCCGAGCGCCCCGCCCCCGACCGTCTGAAGCGGCTGGAACGGGTCACGGCGGCCGCATTCGGCCAGCGTCGCAAGATGCTGCGCTCCAGCCTGAAACAACTCGGCGGCGCCGCCCTGTGCGAAGCCGCTGGAATCGAACCCGACGCCCGCGCCGAGACCATCGACGTGGCGGGCTTCCTCAGATTGGCCGATGCTTTGACATGACAGTAGAAATCGAACCCTTCCGCGCCATCGCCATCAGCCGCATCGCCCATGAGATGAAGGCCAAGGGCCAGTCGGTCATCCATATGGAGTTCGGCCAGCCCTCGACCGGCGCCCCCAGCCGCGCCCTCGCCGAGGCGCACCGCGTGATCGACGCCGAGGCCGGCGGCTACTGGGAAAGCCCCCTGCTGCGCGCCCGCGTGGCCAAGCTGTACAAGGACCGCTACGGCGTCGTCATCGACCCCGAGCGCGTCATCATGACCGCCGGCGCCTCGCCCGCCCTGGTGGTGGCGCTGAACATGCGCTTCGCCCCCGGCGACCGCGTGGCCATCGCCCGGCCCGGCTATGTCGCCTATCGCAACACGATGAAGGCCCTGCACATCGTCCCGCAGGAGATCGACTGCGGCCCCGACGTACGCTTCCAACTGACGGCCCAGGCCCTGCGCGACCTCGACCCGGCGCCGCAAGGCGTCATCGTCGCCAGCCCCGCCAACCCGACCGGCACCGTCATCGCCGAAGACGAGCTGAAGGCCATCGTCGAGGTCTGCCGCGAGCGCAACATCAGCATCATCTCGGACGAGATCTATCACGGCATCACCTACGGCCACGACACGCCCTGCATGCTGCAGTTCGACGACAAGGCCATGATCGTGAACAGCTTCTCCAAATACTGGAGCATGGCGGGCTGGCGTCTGGGCTGGCTGATCCTGCCGGAAGAAGAGGTCCAGCAGGCCCGCGCGCGCATGGGCAACATGTTCCTGACGCCGCCGACGCTCAGCCAGTTCGCAGGGCTGGCCGCCATGGACTGCGAGGAAGAGCTGGAAGCCAACATCGACGTCTATCGCGCCAACCGCGAGCTGATGCTGAAGGCCCTGCCCGCCATGGGCCTGCGCTCGATCGCGCCGCCGGACGGCGCCTTCTACATCTATGCCGACATCGGCCACCTGACGAACGACAGCATGGCCTTCTGCGAGACCCTGGTGCGCGAGACGGGCGTGGCGACGGCGCCGGGCGTGGACTTCGACCCGGTCAACGGCAACCGCTTCATCCGCTTCAGCTTCGCCGTCTCGACGCCCGAGATCGAGGACGCCCTGGCCCGCCTGAAGCCCTTCTTCGCCGCCCGCACCGAGGCCGCGCAGGAACAGCGGAACGCCTAGAAGCGTTCGACAAGCCCCGAAACCTTCGGAGCTTTCATGTCGAAACCGCGCCTCGCCGTCTCCACCCTGCCCTTCGTCCTGGCCGCCCTCACGGCCTGCGGATCTCCGACCGAGACGCCGAGGCCCGAACAGCCTCCGGTCGCCGAAACCACCGCCTCGCCCCTGACCCGCGAGGCGGTCGAGGCCGCCGTGTTCGAATCCGCCCCCGCCCCCGTCGAGGGTCAGCCCGCACGGCCCGACGCGGCCACGGCGCGCGCGCAGATCCTGCTGGACCGCGCCAACTTCTCGCCCGGCGTCATCGACGGCCTGGGCGGGGACAACACGCGTCAGGCCATCGCCGCCTTCGAAAAGGCCGCCGGCCTGCCGCAGGACGGGGTGCTGGACGCCGAGGTCTTCCGCCGCCTGACCGCCGGCGACAACGGCCGAGTCCTGACCGACTACACGATCACCGCCGCCGATCTGGCGGGCCCCTTCATCGGCCAGGTGCCGGCCAATCTGACCGACATGGCCAGGCTCCAGACCGTCGGCTACGCCACGCCGCTGGAGATGCTGGCCGAGAAATTCCACATGACCGAGGGCCTCCTGCAGGCGCTCAACCCCGGCGTCGACTTCGGCAAGGCGGGCCAGACCCTCGTGGTGGCCGCCGTGACCCAGACCGATCTGGCGGGCGACGTGGCCCATATCGTCGTGGACAAGGCCGAGCGTTCGGTGCGGGTCTATGATGCGGCGGACGGGCTACTGGCCTTCTATCCCGCCACCATCGGCAGTTCGGCGCGCCCGGCGCCCTCGGGCGAGTTGAGCGTCGTCGGCGTCGCTCCCGAGCCCAACTACACCTACGACCCGGATCGAGTCAGCTATGACCGGGGCGACCGCAAGGTCATCGTGCCGCCGGGGCCGAATAATCCGGTCGGCTCGGTATGGATCGACCTGTCGCGCGACACCTACGGCATTCACGGCACGCCGGATCCGTCCAAGGTCGGCAAGACCTTCTCCAGCGGCTGCGTGCGCCTGACCAACTGGGACGCCGAGCAACTGGCCTCCAAGGTCAAGCCCGGCGTGCGCGTGACCTTCCGCTAGGCGGCGTAAAGCTCCGCCGCCGTCCGACCGGGCGCGTCCAGTTGCGCCAGCGGCAGCGGCGGCGGGTCCAGCGTCACGCCCAGGGCCTGATAGGTCGCCGCGCTGGAGAAGCCGTACGGCTCGGCGTCCGCATTGCTGAAGGCGTAGTAGACGGCGCTGACCCGCGTCATCACCGCCGCCGCCAGGCACATGGGGCACGGGTGGCCGCTGGCGTAGAGTACCGCGCCCGACAGGTCGACGCCGCCCAGCGCCGGCCCAGCCTGACGCAGGGCCTCCATCTCGGCGTGGGAGCTGGGATCGTTCGTCGCCAGCATCCGGTTGACGCCGCTGGCGACCAGCGCCCCGTCCTTGACCAGCACCGCGCCGAACGGCCGACCGCCCGCCTTGACGTTCTCCAGCGCCAGATCGACGGCCTGGGCCAGCCAGCGGCGGTGTTCGTCCTCGTTCATCGGCGTCAGACCACTTCCTTCAGCAGCGCCTGCTTGTAACCCTCGACCCACAGATTGCGACGACGGCAGCTGCGCTCGGCGTGATAGATGTGGGCCAGCTCGGCGTAGGATCGGTCGAAGTCCTCATTGACCAGCACATAGTCGAAGTCGTCGCAGTGCTCGATCTCGCCCTTGGCGTTGGCGACGCGGCGCTCGATCACGTCCTCTGCGTCCTGAGAGCGCGTCACCAGGCGACGGCGCAGTTCCTCAAGGCTAGGCGGCAGGATGAAGACCCGTACGGCGTCGCCGGGGCATTTGGCGGCCACGTCGCGGGCGCCTTGCCAGTCAATGTCGAACAGGACGTCACGCCCTTCCGCCAGCGCCCGCTCGACCGGGGCGGCCGGGCTGCCGTAGCGGTTGCCGTGCACATCGGCCCATTCCAGAAAGGCGTCGGCGTCGATCAGGCGCTGGAATTCTTCCTGGCTGACGAAGTTGTAGTCGCGCCCGTCCACCTCGCCCGGACGGATGTCGCGGGTGGTCATGGAGACGGACAGCTCCAGCCCCTTGTGGTCGGCCATCAGGCGGCGGCACAGCGAGGTCTTTCCGGCCCCCGACGGACTGGCCACGATCAGCAGGACGCCACGGCGGGGGGTGCGGTTATTCGACATTCTGAACTTGTTCTCGAAGCTGCTCGATGACGGCCTTCAATTCCAGGCCGATTCCGGTGAGCGCGGTCGTAGCGGATTTCGAACAGAGGGTGTTCGCCTCGCGCATGAATTCCTGCATCAGGAAGTCGAGTTTTCGACCGGCGGGGGGTTGCTGCAACAGTGCGCGGGCCGAGGCGACATGGGCCGTCAGTCGGTCCAGCTCCTCGCGCACGTCGGCTTTGGTCGCCAGCGCAGCCGCCTCAAGGAAGACGCGCTCGTCCAGACCGGGCGCATCGGGGGCCAGTTCGCTGATGCGGCGCGTGAAGCGTTCGCGGATGGCCTCGACCTGAGCCGACGCCTCAAGCTCGGCGCGCGCGACCAGGGCCTCGATGGTCCCGACGAAGTCGTGGATCACCGGCGTCAGTTGTTCGCCTTCGCGTTGGCGCGAGAGCTTCAGCGCGTCCAGCGCCTGTTCGACCGTGGCGGCCATGGCGGCCTCAAGGGCGGCGCGGCCTTCCGCGTCCTCATCTTCCTCGGCGACCTCGATGACGCCGCGCAGGGCCAGCAGGCCGTCGGCCGAGGGCGGGGTCGCCCCCTCCCCCGCCAACTGGTTCGCTAGCCGCAGATAGGTCGCCAGCACCGCCTCATTGACGCGCGGCGCGGGCTCAGTCCCCTCGGCGCGCTTGGCTTGAAGGCCCAGCGTAACCTGCCCCCGGTTCAGCCGCGCTTGCGCCGCCGCCTTGGCCAGCCGCTCCAGATTGTCGAAGCCATGCGGGCCGCGATAGCGCGTCTCCAACGAGCGGCCGTTGACCGAACGCGCCTCGACCGTCCAGGTCCAGCCGTCCAGCGCCCCATCGGCCCGGCCGAAGCCCGTCATGCCTGAAATCAAGGTGCTCATCGTCCGGCCTCCGTCGGCACGCGAATGACCTTGGCGCCCGGCGGGATGGCGATGGCCGGGCCGGCCGCTTCATCCGTCATCGGCGCGGGCGAAGTCTCCGGCGCGGTTTCGCCCGCCGCCAGACCGGCCTTGCGGCGCTCGATCTCGCGCCAGCGCGCCACGTTCAGCAGATGCTCCTGATAGGTGCGGGCGAAGACGTGACCGCCCGTGCCGTCGGCGACGAAGAAAACGTATTCCGAGCGCGGCGGGTTCAGCACGGCCTTCAGCGCCTCCTCGCCGGGATTGGCGATCGGCGTCGGCGGCAGGCCGTCGATCAGATAGGTGTTCCACGGCGTCGGATTGCGCAGTTCGGACAGCAGGATGCCGCGCCCCAGCGGCCGCCCCTTGGTCACGCCGTAGACGATGGTCGGGTCGCTCTCCAGCCGCATCCCCAGACGCAGGCGGTTGGTGAAGACGGCCGCCACCTCGGGCCGTTCAGAGGCGATGCCCGTCTCCTTCTCGACGATGGAGGCCAAAATGACCGCCTCTTCCGGCGTCGTGACCACCGTGGCGGGCGAGCGGGCGGCCCACAGGGTCTCCAGCTTGGTCTTGGCGGCGCGCTGCATCCGGGCGACGACGGCGGCGCGGGTCTCGCCGCGCGTGACCTCATAGGTCTCGGGCCACAGGCTGCCCTCGGGCGGAACCTCGACCTCGCCGGTCAGGACCGGCTGCTTCATCAGGATGTCGACCGCCTGGGCGCTGGACCAGCCCTCGGGCAGGGTCACGTAGTGGCGCACCGCCTTGCCGTCGACCAGCAGGCCCACCACCGTCGCCAGAGAGGCGCCCGACGGCACCTCATATTCGCCCGCACGGATCTTGCGGTCGGCGCCCGTCAGGCTGATCGCCGCGCGGAACAGATCGGTGGAGCGGATCACCCCCGCCGATTTCAGATTGGCCGCAATGGCCGGAACGCCCGCCCCGGACGGCAGGGTGACGATGGTCGCCTCCCCTTCCGCCGCCTTCGGCCCCGGTCCCCAGTAGATCGCCCAGAACGCCACCAGCGCAGCGATAAGGAACAGGCCCAACGTCCCGGCGGCGGTGATCAGGCCGACGCCGAGGCCGGAACGCCCCGCCCCGCCCCCGCTTCCCTTTTTCGGAACGCGCGACTTGGGAATGCGAACCTTGGGGGTGCGGCGGGACGGAGCCTTGGCCAAGTCAGTCGACCTTCTTGAAGATCACGGCCGCATTGGTGCCGCCGAAGCCGAAGCTGTTGGACATCGCCACGTCGATCTTCTTGGCCTTGCCTTTGTGCGGGATCAGGTCGATCGGCGTCTCCATCTCCGGGTCGTCCAGATTGATGGTCGGCGGCGCCATCTGGTCGCGGATGGCCAGAACCGAGAAGATGCTCTCGATCGCCCCGGCGGCGCCCAGCAAATGGCCCGTCATCGACTTGGTGGAGGACACGGCCAGATCCTTGGCGTGATCGCCGACCAGACGCTCGACCGCCTTCAGTTCGATCCAGTCGGCCATGGTCGAGGTGCCGTGGGTGTTGACGTAGTCGAGGTCCGACGGCTGCATTCCGGCGCGCTTCAGCGCCGCCTTCATGGCCCGCAGGCCGCCGTCGCCGTCTTCCGACGGGGCGGTGATGTGATAGGCGTCGCCGCTCATGCCGTAACCGACGACCTCGGCGTAGATCTTGGCGCCGCGCGCCTTGGCGTGTTCGTATTCCTCCAGAACCATGACGCCCGCGCCCTCGCCCATGACGAAGCCCGCATGGCCGCGGTCATAGGGGCGCGAGGCCTTCTCCGGCGTGTCGTTATAGGCGGTGCACAGGGCCTTGCAGGCCAGGAAGCCGGCGATGCCGATCGGCACGACCGAGCTTTCGGCGCCGCCCGCCACCATGACGTCCGCGTCGCCCAGCGCGATCATCCGGGCCGCATCGCCGATGGCGTGAGCGCCCGTGGCGCAGGCGGTCACGACCGAGTGGTTCGGCCCCTTCAGGCCGTGGCGGATCGAAATCTGGCCCGAGGCCAGGTTGATCAGGGCCGAGGGGATGAAGAAGGGGCTGACCCGGCGGACGCCCTGTTCCTTCAGCACGATGGCGGTGTCGGCGATGGGGCCGAGACCGCCGATGCCCGAACCGACCATGACGCCGGTGGCGCATTTGTCGTCTTCCGATTCCGGCTTCCAGTCCGCATCCGCCAGCGCCTCGTCCGCCGCCGCGATGGCGTACAGGATGAAGTCGTCGACGCGCTTGCGATCCTTGGCCGACATCACCTGATCGGGATCGAAAACGCCCGGCTGACCGGCCTCGCCGCCGCCGCGTCCGTCGACGCTGGGCACCTCGCCCGCGATGGTGCAGCCATAGCCTTCGGTGTCGAAGGCGGTGATCGGACGGATGCCCGACCGGCCGTCCAGAATGCCTTTCCAGACGTGCTCGACGCCCGTGCCCAGCGGAGTGACCAGGCCCAGGCCCGTGATGACGACGCGGCGCATGGTTCGCGCTCCTTCTTGGTCAGAATCGTAGCCAGAAACACTAATGGCCGCCGGACGGTCCCGCTAGGGTCCCGTCACGGCGGCCATCAGCTTGGTTAAGTGCGACGGATCGCAGCCGGATCAGGCGGCCAGCTTCTCATCGATGAACTTCACCGCGTCGCCGACGGTCTGGATGTGCTCGGCGGCGTCATCCGGGATTTCGACGTCGAATTCTTCTTCGAAGGCCATGACCAGTTCGACGTTGTCGAGCGAGTCGGCGCCCAGGTCGTCGATGAAGGAGGCCTTCTCGGTGACCTTGTCCGGATCGGCGTCCAGGTGGTCGATCACGATCTTGCGGACGCGTTCGAGGGTGTCGGACATGAGTGTCTCTCTTGCCTGTTTGAAATCGCCGTGATGGCGGGTCTTGGGTTGCTTCGCCGTGTCACGGCTGCCTGCCGGGATCAAGCCTCAATGAGACTCACCCCCGAAAGACGTCCGTGCCCTTTAGCACAGGGTGCGGAAGTGGAAATAGTCTGTTGCGCGTCGTGATGACACTTCACGCTTCGATCAAATCATCGCCATGCCGCCGTTGACGTGCAGCGTCTGGCCGGTGACGTAGGCCGCTTCATCCGACGACAGGTAGACGGCGGCCGAGGCGATTTCATCGCCGGCACCCAGACGTCCGGCTGGAATCTTCGACAGGATGGCCTCGCGCTGCTGGTCGTTCAGCACGTCGGTCATCGGCGAGGCGATGAAGCCCGGTGCGATGCAGTTGACCGTGATCCCGCGCGAACCGACTTCCTGCGCCAGCGACTTGGAGAAGCCGATCATCCCGGCCTTCGAGGCGGAATAGTTGGTCTGGCCGGGGTTGCCCGTGACGCCGACCACCGAGGTGATGCCGATGATGCGGCCCGAACGGCGCTTCATCATCCCCTTCACCGCCGCGCGGGTCAGGCGGAAATAGCTTTCCAGGTTGATCTGGATGACGGACTGGAAGTCCTCGTCCTTCATCCGCATCAGCAGGCCGTCCTTGGTGATGCCCGCGTTGGCGACCAGAATATCCAGCGGCGCGCCCGCCGCCGTCTCGGCTGCGTTCACCAGATTATCGACCGATTCCGGGTCCGAAAGGTTCGCCGTGGCGAAGTGGGCGCGCTCGCCCAGCTCCTTGGCCAGATCGGCCAGCACGGCCTCGCGCGTGCCGGACAGGACGACGGTCGCGCCTTGCGCGTGCAGGGCGCGGGCGATGGCTCCGCCGATGCCGCCGGTCGCGCCGGTCACGAGGGCGGTCTTTCCCGAAAGATTGAACATTGAAATCTCCTCTTCCTTCTCCCCTTGCGGGAGAAGGTGGCCCGTCAGGGCCGGATGAGGGGTCCTGCCGACCCCTGCCGTGTTTTTTCAACTTTGAGAGGCTCTGTCGGACTCGTCCGTGAGACCCCTCATCCGTCTCGCTGCGCCAGCCACCTTCTCCCGCAAGGAGAGAAGGATCAAAGGGTTTTCGCGAATGCTTCCAGCTCTTCGGCCGTATTCAGCGCCAGGGCCTCGGCGTCGGGGGCGATGCGCTTGGCCATGCCGGTCAGCACCTTGCCCGAGCCGACCTCGACGAAGCGGGTCACGCCGCCCCCAGAGGCTTTGGCAGACGCCATCCACTCCATGCTCTCGCGCCAGCGCACGCGGCCAGTCACCTGCTCGACCAGCAGGCGGCGGATGACCTCGGCGTCGGTTTCCGGGCGGGCGGTGACGTTGGCGACCACCGGCACGGCGGGCGCAACGATCTTCGCGTCAGCCAGAGCGGCGGCCATTTCATCGGCGGCAGGCTGCATAAGCGGACAATGGAACGGCGCCGAGACGTTCAGCGGAATGGCCCGCGCCCCCAATTCCTTGGCCTTTTCGATGGCCAGGTCCACGGCGGCCTTGTCGCCCGAGATGACGACGTTGCCCTTGTTGTTGTCGTTGGCGACGACGCAGACGCCCGCCGCCGAACCGGCCTTGGCGGCTTCCTCAGCCAGCGCCAGATCGGTCTTGGGGCCGATCAGCGAGGCCATCGCGCCCTTGCCCACCGGCACGGCGCGCTGCATGGCCTGACCGCGCAGCTTCAGCAGGCGGGCGGTGTCCGACAGGCTGATCGCGCCCGCCGCCGCCAGGGCTGAATATTCGCCCAGCGAGTGACCGGCGACGAAGGCCGCGCGCGCCACGTCTACGTCGAACTCGACCTTCAGCACCCGCGCCGTGGCGACCGACACGGCCATCAGGGCCGGCTGGGCGTTCTCGGTCAGGGTCAACTGATCTTCCGGCCCTTCGCGCATCAGCTCGAACAGCTTCTGGTTCAGGGCGTCGTCCACCTCGGCGAAGACTTCGCGCGCGCTGGCGAAGGCGTCAGAGAGGGCGACGCCCATGCCGACCGACTGGCTGCCCTGACCGGGAAAGAGAAGCGCGAGGCTCATCCGGGATCGTCCATCATCCGTTGAATCAAGCCGCGAGGGGTAGGCGAATCCCTCCCCTACGGCAAGAACCCCAGCACTTTCACACCCCGCTCATCCCGGCGGACGCCGGGACCCAGTGAGAGCGCCGATCTGAGGTTTGTCTTCTCGGCCGCACCGACATGAAGCCAAAGCACTGGATCCCGGCGTCCGCCGGGATGAGCGGAATTGGGAAGGGCGAGCCCTCCCCCTCAGTCCTTGATTTCCGCCGTGCAGGGGCGATCGTCCGGCCCGGCCGCGCCGTCGCAGCGACGCAGGGCCAGCAGGGTGTCCTGCGTCTCGACCAGTCGCTTCGTCCCATCGGCCCGCCGCTCCAGCGAGAAGGCGTCATACAGCCCGCCCGTCGCCGTGAAGGCGCGGAACGACAGGCGATCCGCCTCGACGTCGATCAGTTGATACAGCTCGGTGTTCTCGGCCGCGCGCACCGGCTGCGTGTCCGCCCGGTCGTTCAGCCCGTACATCTTCGAGCCGGTGACGGAGACGACATAGACCGGTCCCTGCGGACGGCCCGCCGCGCTGTCGGCGCGCGAGGCCTCGGCTCCGGCGGGGTTGGAGACGCGGCCGTAGCAGTGGTCATGCCCCTGCAGCACCAGATCGATGTTGCGGGCGTCGAAGATCGGCTTCCAGGCGGCCTTCAGCTCCTCGGTGTCCTCGGGCCGGGCGCAGGTGTAGATCGGCTGGTGGAACAGGGCGACGTTCCAGCGCGCCGGGCTTTCGGCCAGCACCTTGTCCAGCCAGCGCGTCTGACTTTCCCCCGCTCCCAGGTCGATGGCCGCCGTGCCGTCCAGCACGATGAAGCGCACGCCCTGATAGTCGACGTAATAGCTGGTCGCCTCGGCCCCCTCTGCCCCGTTGTCCGGCAGGGCGAACTGCAGCGGCCAGTGCGGCCCCAGAAGGCGCGATTCCTCGCCGTTCGGCAGAATGTGGTCGACGTATTCGTGATTGCCGCTGGCGGGCAGTTGCGGCGTCATGGCGAAGGCGCGGCCGCCGGCCTCGGTCCATTCGCCCCATTCGTCGTCGTGAACCTTGACCTCGCGCTGGGCCACCAGATCGCCCGCATGGACGACCAGGGCCGCCGGTCCCGCCTCCTTGAAGGCCGAGCGGATCACGCGCGACGCGACCTCGAGAATGTCGTTCTGGGTGTCCCCCAGATAGATGAAGCGGAACGGCGCGAACTCCGCCTTGGCCGTGCGGAACGGCAGCCACTCGCTCCAGCCGTCGGCGGCGCGCACGCGATAGACATAGCGCGTGTCCGGCTTCAGCCCGTCGAAGCGCGCCTGATGATAGAGGGCGCGGCCGTTCTCGTTCTCGATCGGCGCCGTGGTCCCGGCCACGGTCCGGGCGGCGAAGCCCAGCAGGGGGCCGTCGATCTCCTCGGCGATCTGGGCCTCGGCGGCGCTCTGGCGCGTGTCGGTGCGCCAGGCCACGGCGGCGCCGCGCGCAGCGTCGGCGGCCGGGCTCAGCACGATGCGGTCGGCCCAGCCCTTGGCCGCCCAGCGGCCGTTCGGCGCGTGCAGCGGCGGCGGCAGCGGATCGGGGTCCGGCGGCGCGACAACCTGCGCCATGGAGGGCGCGGCGGCCAGCAGAACAGACGCGGCCAAACAGGCGACGGACAGCTTCATGACGATGTTTCCCCGAACCGATATGGTCGAGGGCGAGGCCTAACGGCCCAATGCGACGGTTCGCCGGGGCTTTTGTGAAACTCCTGCGAGGAATAGGCCGCCTACGATGGGATCAGTCCCAGCAGCTCCTTGCCCGCCAGCACGGCGAACAGCAGGGCCGCCGCCCCCAGCATCAGGTTGGAAAGCCAGCCGCTGCGCCATTCCTGCGGCGTCCGGGCGCTGTTCAGCAGCCACAGAAGCGTCCCCGCCAGGAAGGGCATGAACAGGCTGCCCAGCACCCCATATGCGACAATCAGCCCGAACGGCCGATCCATGAACAGCAGCAGCATCGGCGGGAAGGTCAGCCACAGGGCGTAGGCGCGGAACGCCCGGCTCTTGTCGCCGCGCGCCTTCGGATCATCGGAACGCCCGCGCACATGGGCGGTGAAGTCGGCGAACATCAGGCTGACGCCCTGCCACACGCCCAGCAGGCTTGAGAAGCTGGTGGCCCAGAAACCGACCAGGAACAGGATGGAGATCGGCCGCCCGAACCGCTCGCGCAGCACCTGGTCCAGGTCCAGCAGCCCCCGGTCCCCGCCCTGCAGGGCGATGCCGGCGCTATAGAGCAGTTCGGCCCCGACGATCAGCATGGCGACGACGAAGACCCCGGTGACGATATAGGCCACCCGATTGTCCAGCCGCATCACCGCCATCCAGCCCGGACCCTTCCAGCCCTTGGCGTTCAGCCAGTAGCCATAGGCCGCCATGGTGATGGTGCCTCCCACCCCGCCGATCAGGCCCAGGGTGTAGAAGGCCGCCCCCTCCGGCAGGCTCGGCCACAGGCCGGTCAGCAACTCCGGCAGGTTCGGGGTGACGATCACGGCCAGGCCGACGACGGTGACGAACATCACCCCGACGCAGGCCGTCATCACCTTCTCGAACAGGCCGTAGCCGCCGAACCAGACGAAGATCAGCCCGGCGACGCCGCTCAGCATTCCCCAGGCCTTCAGGTCCAGCACGGGGAACAGCGCCGCCAGCGGCAGGGCCGCCGAGGTCATGGCCGCCGCGCCATAGACGAAGCCCCAGACCACCACATAGACGCCGAAATAGAGCCCGGCCCAGTTCAGCCGACCGTCCAGCCAGCCGCCGCCCAAACGAGAACGCCCCAGACTCGACCAGCCCTCGAACATCGTCCGCTCGCTGGACAGGGTCCACCGGCCCACGGCCTCGGCCAGGGCGATCTTCAGCACGGTCCCGATCACGGCGGCCCACAGCAGGGCATAGCCGAAGCGCGATCCGGCGATCAGAGTGGCGACCAGATCCCCGGCGCCCACGCCGGTCGCGGCCACCACGATGCCCGGTCCGATCAGCGACCAGCGGTTCCTCGGCGTCGGCGTTTGCGTCATCCTGAGCGCTCCGGCTGCTTGATGCGCACCGTGCCGTGCTTCGCCGCACCTGCCAATCGCGGGCACAAGGCCGCCGCGCCTTGCCCTGCCGGGGTTTTTCCCGTATAGGCGCGCCCTTTCCAGGGCTTCGGTCCTGCTGCGGAACGTCAAAGGGCCGGGAAACTCCCGTCCGCCGCGTCAGGAGCCATCGTGGACGAACTACCCGGTTCGCCCGCGCCGATGTCCGCCAAGGGAGAATGCCGCATGGCTCTTTACGAGCACACGGTCATGACGCGCCAGGATATCTCGGCGCAACAGGCCGAAGCGCTGAACGACACCATCAAGGCTCTGATCGAAGAAAACGGCGGCTCCGTCGCCAAGATCGAGTACTGGGGTCTGCGCAACCTGACCTACCGGGTCAAGAAGAACCGCAAGGCTCACTATTCGCTGATGGCCGTCGACTGCCCCCCGGCCGCCATGGCCGAAGTCGAGCGTCAGCTGTCGATCAACGAAGACGTGCTGCGCTGGCTGACCATCCGCGTCGAGGAACTCGACCTGGAGCTGTCGCCCCTGCTGGCCCGCCGCGAACGCGAGCGTGACCGCAGCGGCCCGCGCGGCGACGACGCCGCGGCTTCGGAATAAGGAACCGGATCATGACCGATACGACTGCCCCCATCCCGGGCGCTCCGGCCGGCTCCGGCCCGGCCCGTCGCCCCTTCTATCGTCGCCGCAAGGTGTGCCCGTTCTCGGGCGCCAACGCGCCGAAGATCGACTACAAGGACGTGAAGCTGCTGCAGCGTTACGTCTCCGAACGCGGCAAGATCGTGCCTTCGCGCATCACCGCCGTTTCCGCCAAGAAGCAGCGCGAACTGGCCAAGGCCATCAAGCGCGCCCGCTACCTGGCCCTCCTGCCGTACGTGGTGAAGTAAGATGAAGGTCGTTCTGCTGGAACGCGTCGAGAACCTCGGCGCCATCGGCGACGTCGTCACCGTCAAGGACGGCTTCGCCCGTAACTTCCTCCTGCCGCGCGACAAGGCGCGTCGGGCCACGGAAGCCAACCTGAAGGCCTTCGAAATCGAGCGCGCCGCCATCGAGGCCCGCAACGAGAAGAACAAGGCCGAGTCGCAGAAGATCGCCGACAAGATCGACGGTCAGAGCTACGTCATGATCCGTCAGGCCGGCGAAACCGGCCAACTGTACGGTTCGGTCGCCGGTCGCGACGTCGCTGAGGCCGTCCGCGCCGAAGGCGGCAAGGTCGAGCGCTCGCAGGTCGTCCTGAACACGGCGATCAAGACGCTGGGCGTCCACGAGGTGCTGGTTCGCCTGCACCCCGAGGTCTCGGCCACGGTCAAGATCAACATCGCCCGTTCGGCCGACGAAGCCGAGCGTCAGGCCAAGGGCGAGGACGTGATCCGCAGCCAGTTCGACGACGAGCGTCAAGCTGCTGATCAGGCCGCTCAGGAGCTGCTGGAAGGCGGCGCCGGCCAACAGGAAGGCTTCGGCGACGAAGCCTGATCCTGTCGCTTCGGCGAGATGATCGAGGGGCGCTTCCGCAAGGAAGCGCCCCTTTTTCTTGGCTGAATTCATATTGAGTGTCAGCGATTTCCCTCCCCGCAGAGGCGGGGGAAATCGGACCAGCCCCCAATGTGAGTAAAGCCTTTGTCTTGCGCCCAAACGCTCGCCTCCAACAGGACGGAAGCGTTTCCGACCCTTAGCTTTTCTAAGCAACCAGCGAAGTAATCTCGATACCCGACGCCGCCTTCGCGCCGCAGTATCGCCGCGTCTCGTCACAATCGACGCGCCGGAGTCGCCATGCCTCTAGTCCAGCCCAGCCCGACCGGGGAGCCGCATTCGTCGGCCGCTCCCCGTCGCCAATGTGACTGATTTCGGCCCTTCGGAAACTTCTCGTTAGCCTTACCGACGCAGGCTTGAACCGTCGCGCTTTCAGTATGCGGCGCATTCCCCGCGTCCAACCAGAAAAGCTGATCTCTCTCATGCCCATCGTTTCGTTACGTCGCCCTGCCCTTCTTGCTGCTGCGTCCGGCGCCGCCCTTCTGATCGCCGGCGCCGCCCAGGCCCAGAGCGCGCCCGACAGCGCCACCTCGGTGGAAGACATCGTCGTCACCGGCACCCGCGTCGCCAACCGCACCCGTCTGGACACGGTCGCGCCTGTCGATGTCGTCACTGCCGAAGCGCTGGAACAGCGCGGCACGACCGAACTGGCGGCTCAGCTGGCGGCGACGGTTCCGGCCCTGAACTTCCCCCGCCCGTCGGCGACCGACGGCACGGACTCCATCCGCCCGGCCACCCTGCGCGGTCAGGGGCCGGACCAAACCCTGGTCCTGGTCAACGGCCTGCGCCGTCACCAGACCGCCCTGGTCAACCTGAACGGTTCGGTCGGTCGCGGCTCGTCGGCGGTCGACCTCAACGCCATCCCCTCCTCCGCCGTCGAGCGGATCGAGGTGCTGCGCGACGGCGCCGCGGCCCAATACGGGTCTGACGCCATCGCCGGGGTCATCAACCTGCGCCTGCGCGAAGCCCGCGAAGGCGGCGGCGCCAGCGTGACTTACGGCTCCTATGTCACCGACTTCAACGGCTTCTATGGCCGCGAGGGCGACATCCGCGACGGCGACACCGTCACTGTCTCTGCCTGGCAGGGCTTCGGCCTGGGCCAGGACGGCTTCCTGACCGCCTCGGTGGAATACCGCGACCGCGACAGCACGAACCGCTCCGACATCAATCCGACGTTGGGGCGGATCACCGGCGGACAGGGCGACGCCGAGGTGGAGGACATCTCAGCCTATCTGAACGCGGGTCTGCCGCTGGGCAATGGCTGGGAGGCCTATGGTTGGGCCGGTTATCAGCAGCGTGACGCCTCGGCGGCCGCCTTCTATCGCACTCCGACGGACAACGCCCAGAACCCGGACTACGGCTCAGGGCGCAAATACCCGAACGGCTATCTGCCCTACATCCTGACCGACACCACCGACTGGACCGCCGCAGGCGGGCTCCGTGGGCAGGCGGGCGGCTGGGATATCGACGTCAATCTGGGATACGGCTCGAACAAGATCGACTTCGGCGCCGAAAATACGATGAACCCAACCTATGGGATCGACGGCCAGACGTCGTTCGACGCCGGTTCGCTGGAATACAGCCAGCTGGTATTCGGCGCCGACGCTTCGCGCCAGTTCGATCTTGGCTGGGCCGGCCCGCTGAACGTCGCCTTCGGTCTGGAAGCGCGTCGCGAAACCTACAAGATCGGCGCGGGCGAAGAAGCCTCCTATGCCCGGGGCCCCATCCTGACGGCCGGCGGCACGACGCTGAACTGGGGCTCGCGCGGCTTCACCGGTTTCACGCCCAACAACGAAGTCGATGAAGATCGCAGCAACGTCGGCGTCTATCTGGATCTGGAAGGCGAGGTCATCGAGAACCTGACCCTGTCGGGCGCTCTGCGTTACGAAAACTATTCAGACTTCGGCGACAACGTCTCGGGCAAGATCGCGGGCCGCTACGACTTCAACCCGCACTTCGCCATCCGCGGCGCCGTCTCGACCGGCTTCCGCGCCCCCAGCCTGCAACAGCAGTATTACACCCAGACCGCCGTCCTCTACATCAACAACGTCCCTTATGAGACCGGTACCTATCCGTCGATCAGCGACGTGGGTCTGGCGCTGGGCGGCACGGCGCTCGAGGCCGAAACCTCGGTCAACTATTCGCTGGGCTTCGTCGTGCGCAATGGCCCGTTCGAGCTGACGGCCGACGCCTATCGCATCGACATCGACGACCGGATCATCCTGTCCGAGACCCTGACCGGCGACGCCAACGCCGCCGTCGGCAGCAACGCCAAGACTATCTTCGACCTGCTAACGCCCTATGGCGCCACGGCGGCGCGCTTCTTCATCAACGGGGTCGATACCGAGACGACCGGCCTGGACGTTGTGGCCCGCTACCGCGCCGAAACCGCAGTCGGTCACCGTCTGGACTTCACCCTCGCGGGCAACGTCAACGACTTCAAGGTGACCAAGACGCCGATGACGCAGACCGGCATCCTGCCGACGCCGACCTCCCTGTTCGGGCGTCAGGCGGTCACGCGCTTTGAAGAAGGCACGCCGCCGTGGAAGGTCGTCTTCCAGACGGATTGGGAGGCTCAGCGTCTGGGCGGCACCTTCCGCCTGACCGGCTATGGCGACGTCCTGGCCGCCGGCGCGACCGAAGCGACAGACCTGCAACTGGGTGACGCCCTGGTGGCCGATGTCGAGGCGCGTTACCGCTTCAATGACCGGGTCACCGTCTCGATCGGCGCGGACAACATCCTGGACCAGTATCCGCGCCAGAGCCTCCGGGAGAACAACACGACCGGAGCCTTCCCCTTCTCCAACTTCTCGCCCTACGGTTTCAACGGCCGGTTCGTTTATGGGCGACTGGCGGTGAAGTGGTGATGGGTCCGCTGCGCGCTTGAGGGCTTCCTCCCAGCCATTAAGCGCGTCCTTGTCGCCGGGCGCGGCGCGCGTCGCCGCCGCCGCCGCGCCCGGCGAACACTCAAAACGGAACGGCGTTCATCGGTCATAATTCGATCGCCATCCGCAAGCTAGGCTTCGGCGTCAGACGAGAGGGAAGCCATGAAAGCCGCTACGTTCGCCGTCGTCCTAGCGTTGTCAGCCCTGCCCAGCGCAGCGGCGGCCATGACGGTTCAGGAGTTCCTGACCACGGCCGACGGCATACCTCGCAATCCGACCGCCCTTCTGCGCTCGGACACGCGCCGGCTGATGAACGAGATGAAGGCGGCGTTCAAGACAATCCGAGACGAGCAGGCGGCCGCCCGCGCCGCCGGTCGTCGTCCGGCCACCTGCGTGCCGGACAAGGTCAGCGTGAACACCGGCGAGATTCTAGGCCGCTTCAGCAGCATCCCGCCCCAGCGGCGCGGCATCTCCGTGACCCAGGCGGTGCGCGAATGGATGGCCGAGGCGCATCCGTGTCCCGCGTGATCCTGAACCGCCAGACCTTGCGAAGCCGGCTTCACGAGAGCATCTAGTCCCCCATGTCGCGTTCCGTTCATGCTCTTTTCGCCGCGCCGCTGGGCGCCCTGACCCTGCTCGCCTCGGCGCCGCTGGCCCAGGCCCAGTCGGCCGAGATGACCGTCCAGCAGTTCCTGACGATCGGCCAGAACATCCCGCGCAACCGCGCCGTGGCCATGATGCGCCCTGACACGCGCCGTCTGATCCGCGAAGTCACGGGCGCCGTCAGCACGGTCAAGGCCGAGCAGGCCTCGGCCGTCTCCGCCGGCCGCACCCCGGCGCACTGCATTCCCACCTCCGGCACCGGCATCACGCCCGAGACCCTGGTGGCGCGCTTCGAGACCATGCCCGAGGCGCGACGCCGCATCACCGTAACCCAGGCCGTGCGCGACTGGATGGCCGAGCGCTATCCCTGTCGCGGCTGAGGCGCGCCTCCCCAGAGCATCCACAGGCCCAACGGCCACTTGTCCACCCCTATGAGCGTCCGCCCCTGACGCAGCGCGCGCGGATGTTTCACCATGGCCACGATGAACGCCGCCTTCGCTCCGATGCCCTTTGACGCCAACGACGCCGTGCAGGTGTCGTCCATGCCCCACAATCTGGAGGCGGAGCAGGCCCTTCTGGGCTCGCTGATGTTCGACAACGCCGTGTTCGAACGCCTGTCGGACCGACTGCGCGGCAGCCATTTCTACGAACCCTTCCACCAGCGCCTGTTCGATGCGGTCGAGGACCACATCCGCCAGGGCCTGCTGGCCGAGCCGACCATTCTGATGGAGCGGTTCAAGCAGGATCCGGCGTTTCAGGAGTTCGGCGGCCTGCGTTACCTCGCCGATCTGGTGGACCGGGCGCCGCCCGCCGCCAACGCCCCCGACTACGCTCGCGTCGTCTATGACCTCGCGCTGCGCCGCGACCTGATCCGCATCGGCGGCGAGATCATCAAGGAGGCGCCCAACCCCGAGACGCCCGCCGACGAACAGATCGAACAGGCCGAGCAGACGCTCTATTCCCTGGCCGAGACGGGCAAGCCGTCGTCGGGCTTCGTCAGCTTCTCCCACGCCCTGTCCGGCGCGGTCGAGATGGCGGGCGAGGCCTATCAGCGCGAGGGCAAGCTGGCCGGTCTGGCCACTCGTCTGGACGACCTGGACCAGAAGCTGGGCGGCCTGCACCCCTCCGACCTTCTGATCCTCGCGGGCCGTCCCTCGATGGGCAAGACGGCGTTGGCCACCAACATCGCCTTCAACGTCGCGCGCAACTACCGCTGGGAGCCGACGCCGGACGGCGGGCGCAAGACCGTCGACGGCGGCGTCGTCGCCTTTTACTCGCTGGAAATGAGCGCCGAACAGCTGGCCATGCGTATCCTGGCCGATGCGTCGGGCGTGTCCTCGGACAAACTGCGCAAGGGCGAGATCGACGCCTCGGACTTCGGCAAGATCCGCGACGCCGCCATCGAGATCGGCGAAAGCCCGCTCTACATCGACGCCACCGGCGGCCTGTCCATCTCGAAGCTGGCGGCGCGCGCGCGACGGCTGAAGCGGATGGAGCACGGCCTCGACCTGATCGTGGTCGACTACCTCCAACTGGTGACGACCGGTGAAAACAGCCAGAAGAACCGGGTGCAGGAGGTCTCCGAAATCACCGGCGGCCTGAAGGCGCTGGCCAAGGAGCTGAACGTCCCCATCATCGCCCTGTCGCAGCTGTCGCGTCAGGTCGAGCAGCGCGACGACAAGCGGCCGCAACTATCCGACCTGCGGGAATCCGGCTCGATCGAGCAGGACGCCGACTGCGTCATGTTCGTCTATCGCGAAAGCTACTACCTCGGCCGCGCCGAGCCGCGCGAAGGCACCGAAGAACACCTGAAGTGGCAGGAAGACATGGACCGCCTGCAGCACCAGGCCGAAGTTGTCATCGGCAAACAGCGTCACGGCCCCATCGGCATCGTCAAGCTGGCGTTCGATTCCAACACCACCCGCTTCGGCAACCTGGCCCACGACGGCCGCTACGGCGGCGCCTATGCGGATATTCCTGAGTAGGCCGTCAAAGCGGTGGCGCCGCCTGAGCTGCGGATTATAACCGACGCCATGACCTCCCCCGTCCTCGCTCCCGCCGTCCTTAACGTCGATCTGGACGCGCTCACCCGCAACTATCGCACCCTGGGCGCCGTCAGCGGCGCGCCGGTCAATCCGGTCGTGAAGGCCGACGGCTACGGCCTCGGCGCCGCCGCCTTGACCAAGCGTCTGATGGCCGAAGGCGCGCGCACCTTCTTCGTCGCTCGCGCGGCCGAGGGCGTGCGTCTGCGCGAGGCGATCGGGTCCGAGCCGGTCATCTATATTCTGGACGGTTGCCACGGCGACGGGGCCGCCTTGCTCAAGGCCTCGAACCTGCGGCCCGTCATCAACCACCCGACCCAGCTTCAGACCTGGCAGGCGGCGGGCGGCGGCGCCTGCGCACTGCAGATCGATACCGGCATGAACCGGCTGGGCTTCCGCGTCGAGGACGCGCCCGA
Source organism: Brevundimonas olei (assembly GCF_037055245.1). Classification (GTDB taxonomy): domain Bacteria; phylum Pseudomonadota; class Alphaproteobacteria; order Caulobacterales; family Caulobacteraceae; genus Brevundimonas; species Brevundimonas olei. The sequence continues at coordinate 1,471,445 of NZ_CP146369.1, read as the reverse complement.
ACCGTTCGAGGGCCTCGAACTGGTGATGACCCACCTGGCCTGCGCCGACGAACCGTCCAACCCGCTGAACCGCGCTCAGCGCGACGCCTATGCGGCGGCGGTCCAACGCTATCCGGGCGTGACGCGCTCCTTCGCCAACTCGGGCGGCTGCTTCCTGGGGCCGGACTTCGCCTTCGACGTGGTGCGGCCGGGCATCTGCCTGTACGGCGGCGGGCCGGAAGGCCGTCCGCACGAGAAGATCGCGCCTGTCGCCAGTCTGATCGCCCAGGCGGTGCAGGTGCGCGACGTGCCCGCAGGCGAAACCGTCGGCTATTCGCAAGGCTACAGGGCGGAGCGGCCGATGCGCGTGGCGACCGTCGGCGCCGGCTACGCCGACGGCGTGCTGCGCTCCTACAGCCCCAAGGGACAGGTCTTCATCGCAGGCGAGATGCGGCCGATCATCGGCCGGGTGTCGATGGACGTGCTGGCGGTCGATGTGACCGGCCTGGACGTCAAGGCGGGCGATCCGGTGGAGATCTTCGGCGCCAACCGCCTGATCGACGACGCGGCGGCGGCGGCGGGCACCATCAGCTATGAGTTGCTGACCTCGATCACGCCGCGCGTGCCGCGCGTCTACAAGGGCTGAAAGACAAAGGGCTGAGGCGCTCGGCCTTAGCCCTTCTCTTTGAGGCTTAGCTCAGGGCGAACGCCGCCGCGCCTGCGCCGACGATAACGAAGCTGGCGATCACCGCGCCGACGATGGCGAAGACGATGGCGTTCAGGATGATGGCCGCGACCACCACGACGATGGTGTAGCCCAGCGCCTTGTCGGCGGCGGTCTTCATCAGCGTCGGCAGGCCCAGATACATCAGATAGAAGCCATAGAGGCCGATCAGCCCGGCCAGCCAACCCAGCGTCGGAATAATGTTCAGCACGCCCGCGACCCACATCGGGGTCATGGAATAGACGGCGACCTGCATCGCCTTCACCGGGTTCTTGGTCCCACCGAAGGTCGGCGCCAGTGCGTCGATGATCAGGCCCAGCACATAGACGCTGACCAGGCTCAGCACATAGCTGAGCGCCCCGCCCAGCAGCGGCCCGACCAGGCCGCGATGACCAAAGGCGATCTGGCCCACAATGGTCGCCACCGCCGGAATGGCGGCCAGAATGACGGCGTAGCTGGTGAACAGCCCCTTGATGCTGGCGCTTTCGGCGTCGATCACCGGCCATTCGAACTTCGGCCGGGTCAGGATGTATTTGACCCGCGAGACGAGCGAGGGGTCGACGGCGGGAGGATTTTCCAGGGTCATTCGTTAGCCTTCTGGGCGATTGAGTCGGATCACGGCCTTATCATGTCAGAATGACGGCTGTGTGGATGCTGACGCAACCCCGCAGTCTCACTATGACAATTTCGGACGCACCTTGTTTCGTCCCGCCTGCTCTCGCCTGTCTGATCTGCTAGGTCTGAGCCATGGCGCGCGACTCTCTTCTCTTCGTCTGCAAATCCTGCGGAGCGGTTCATTCCAAATGGGCCGGGCAGTGCTCGGCCTGCGGCGAGTGGAACGCCCTGGTCGAGGAATCCAAGGCCGCCCCGCCGGGCGCCATGAAGCCCGCCTCGACCGCGCGCGGACGCGGGGTGCAGTTCGAGACGCTTCAGTCAGACACGCCTGAACCCCCGCGCATCGTCACCGGCGTGACCGAGTTCGACCGCGTCTGCGGCGGCGGCGTGGTGCCCGGCTCGGCCATCCTGCTGGGCGGCGACCCCGGCGTCGGCAAGTCGACCCTGCTGCTGGAGGTCACAGCCAAGGCGGCGCGCAACGGCGCCAAGGTCGCCTATATCTCGGGCGAAGAGGCGATCGAGCAGATCCGCGCCCGCGCCAAACGCATGGGCGTGGCCGACGCGGACGTGGCGCTGGCCTCCGCCACCGCCCTGCGCGACATCCTGACGACGCTGAAGCGCGACCCGTTCGACATCGTCATCATCGATTCCATCCAGACCCTATGGAGCGACGCGCACGACGCCGGCCCCGGCTCCATCACCCAGGTGCGTGCCTGCGCCGCCGAACTGGTGCGGCTGGCCAAGAACGGCGGCCCCGCCATCGTCCTGGTCGGGCACGTCACCAAGGACGGCCAGATCGCCGGGCCGCGCGTGGTCGAGCATATGGTCGACGCCGTCCTCAGCTTCGAGGGCGAGCGCGGCTATCCCTTCCGCATCCTGCGCGCAGGCAAGAACCGTTTCGGCGCCACCGACGAGATCGGCGTGTTCGAGATGGGCGATTCCGGCCTGCGCGAAGTGCCCAACCCCTCCGCCCTGTTCCTGGGCGAAGGCAAGGACCGGGCGCCCGGCGCCGCCGTCTTCGCCGGGATCGAGGGATCGCGCCCCGTTCTGGTGGAAATACAGGCTCTTGTCGCGCCTTCTGCATACGGTACACCAAGACGCGCCGTCGTAGGCTGGGACTCCGGTCGCCTGGCCATGCTGCTGGCGGTGCTGGAGGCGCGCTGCGGTCTGGGGTTCGGCGACAAGGATGTCTATCTGAACGTCGCGGGCGGGATGCGGATCAATGAGCCCGCCGCCGATCTGGCCGCCGCCGCCGCCCTGATCTCCTCGGCGCTGGACATGCCCCTGCCGCAGGGCTGCGTCGTCTTCGGCGAGATCGGCCTGTCGGGCGAGGTCCGCGCCGTCGGCCGCGCCGAGGCCCGTCTGCGCGAGGCCAAGAAGCTGGGCTTCGAGCGCGCCCTCGCGCCGCCACAAGCCAATGGCAAGGTGAAGAAGGGCGATGTCGCCCTGACCGTCGTCACCCGCCTGACCGACGCGGTCGAGCGAATCTCCCAGAACCGCTACTAAGGCGCGTTCCCCAACGCATTGAGGCCGCAGCGCGCGTGACCGGCTACGACGTCTTCGTGATCCTGGCCCTGCTGGCCTCGGGCGCCGCCGGATGGTTCCGGGGCGGCATGCGCGAGATCACGGCCCTGTTCAGCTTCCTGCTGGCGGCGCTGCTGGCGCTGATCACCCTGCCGTGGACGGCGCCGATCGGGCGCGATCTGGTCGATCCGGACTGGGCCGGTTCGGTGCTGGCCGTGGGGCTGGTCTTCGTCATCCTCTACTTCGGCCTGCGTTTCCTCGGTTCGGCCATTTCGCAGGGCGCGCGCGGCCATGCGCTGGGCGTGCTGGACCAAACGCTGGGCCTGGCGGTCGGCCTGATCCGCGCCCTGGCCCTGATCGGGGCGGTGCATCTGGTCATCATGGGCGCCATGCAGGACAACCCGCCGCGCTGGCTGTCCGAAGCCGCCACCGCACCGGTCAGCGAAGGCGCCGCTCGGGCCATCCAGATCGTGCTGCCGACCCTTGGGAAGGGCGCCGACGCCCTGACTCCCGTGGTCGGTTCTTCCGTCCGCGAAGGGTTTTCCGACCAATGAGCCTTGCCCCCGACGCATTCGCGGACTACGTGCGCGGCGCCGTCCTTTGAGTTATCCTTTCCCGGTCATCGGAGCCTGACGATGCGCCACCATATCGCCGAACCCGTCGTTCACCGTGAGCACTGGCGTGAGCCGGAGGACGATCAGCTGCGCCTGGAGTGCGGCGTCTGCGGCGTCTGGGGCGCCCCCGAGAACGAAGCCTCCTCCATCGTCGCGCTTGGCCTGCACGCCCTGCAGCATCGCGGCCAGGAAGCCTGCGGCATCGCCAGCGTCCACGACGAGCGCTTCTACACGGAACGGCACCAGGGCCTGGTCGGCGAGGCCTTCGGCAACGCGGCGCTGAACGAGCGGCTGCCGGGCCGGGCCGCCATCGGCCACACCCGCTACTCCACCGCCGGCGGCAGCTTCCTGCGCAACATCCAGCCGATGTTCGCCGATCTGGACCAGGGCGGCATCGCCATCGCCCACAACGGCAACCTGACCAATTTCAAATACCTGCACGCGCAACTTGTGCAGGAAGGCGCGATCTTCCAATCGACCTCGGACTCCGAGGCCATCCTCCACCTGATCGCCCGCAGCCGTAAGGCCAAGATCGTCGACCGCTTCATCGACGCCCTGAGCCGCATCGAGGGCGGCTACGCCCTGGTGGCCCAGACCCGTTTCAAGATGATCGGCGCGCGCGATCCGCTGGGCATCCGCCCCCTGGTGCTGGGCAAGGTCGGCGAGGCCTGGGTGCTGGCGTCCGAGACCTGCGCGCTTGACCTGATCGGCGCCACCTTCGTGCGCGACGTCGAGCACGGCGAGGTCGTGGTCATCGACGACGAAGGCCTGACCTCGATCAAGCCCTTCGCCGCGCGGGCCGCCCGCCCCTGCCTGTTCGAATACGTCTACTTCGCCCGCCCCGACTCGGTCGTGAACGGCCTGTCCGTCTACGACGTCCGCAAGGAGATGGGCCGCCGCCTGGCGCGCGAGCACGTGGTCGAGGCCGACGTCGTGGTGCCGGTGCCCGACTCGGGCGTTCCCGCCGCCCTCGGCTACGCCCAGGAAAGCGGCCTGCCCTATGAAATGGGCATCATCCGCAGCCACTATCTGGGCCGCACCTTCATCCAGCCCAGCCAGGGCGCCCGTCAGAAGGGCGTGCGGATGAAGCACAGCCCCAATCGCGCCGCCCTGGAAGGCAAGCGCGTCGTGCTGATCGACGATTCCATCGTGCGCGGCACCACCTCGCTGAAGCTGGTCCGCGCCGTGCGCGCGGCGGGCGCCAAGGAGGTTCACCTGCGCTCGGCCAGCCCGCAGATTCTCTATCCCGACTTCTACGGCATCGACATGCCCGAACGGTCGCAGCTGATGGCCGCCACCCACAGCATGGAAGAGATGCGCGCCGTGCTGGAGGTCGATTCCCTCGGCTTCCTGTCCATCGACGGCCTGTACGACGCCCTGGGCGCTGGACCGCGCAACGCCGCCAATCCGCAGTATACCGACCACTACTTCACCGGCGACTATCCGACCCGCCTGCTGGACCGTGAGATCGAGGAAGGCGGCCGCGATCCGCGCGGGAAGCAACTTTCTCTGCTGGTGACCGCTTAAGGCTGGATGATCCAGCTCGGCTACTTCACGCTCGACACCCCTGACGTCGACAAGGCCCGCGCCTTCTACGCGGGCCTGTTCGGCTGGCGCTTCGACGATGCCTCGTCCAGCCCGACCTACGCCCATGTGGTCGACTCCGATCCCGCCTTCGGCATCACCAAGGGCGAGCAAAAGGCCTTTCCCAACCTCTACTTCCGCGTGGACGACATCCACGCCGCCTGCGCCCGTGTGAATGAACTCGGCGGTCGCTGCGCCGTCCCGGCGGAAAGCCCGTCGGGCCTGTCGGCCGTCGTCAGCGACGACCAGGGCGTCAGCTTCAGCCTGTGGCAGGCCGCGCCGGGCTACTGAGCCTTTCGCCGAACGCCCGGCCGCGCTATCAGCGGGCCATGTCCGAACACGCTTCCCTCCCCCTCGCCAACCGCGTCGCCCTGGTCGTCGGCGCCTCGCGCGGCATCGGCCGCGAGGCCGCCCTGGCCCTGGCAAAGGCCGGCGCCCACGTCATCGCCGCCGCGCGCACCCAAGGCGCCCTGGAAGAGTTGGACGACGAAATCTTCGCCGCCACGGGCCAGCACGCCAGCCTGGTCCCGTTCGATCTGGTGGACGGCGGCGCCATCGACCGCCTCGGCGGCGCCCTGTTCCAGCGCTACGGCAAGCTGGACATCTGGGTTCAAGCGGCCGCCACCATGGGCCCGTCGGGCCTGACCCCGGTCGCCCACGCCGAGCCGCGCGAGTTCGCCAAGGTCGAGAAGATCAACTTCACCGGCGTCTACCGCCTGATCCGCTCGCTGGAGCCGCTGCTGCGCGCCTCTGACGCCGGTCGCGCCATCCACCTGACCACCAGCGTGGCCAGCCAGCCGCGCGCCTTCTGGGGCATGTACGCCGCGACCAAGGCCGGCGCCGAGGCCCTGGTCAAATGCTGGGCCGATGAGATCGAGAGCACGCCGGTGCGCGTCTCCATCGTCGATCCCGGCCGAATGCGGACGCAGTTGCGCGCCCAGGCCTTTCCGGGTGAAGATCCCGGCGTTCTGCCACATCCTTCCGAGATCGGTCCCCTGATCGTCGAACTGGCCCGCCCTGATTTCACACCGCCTCTGACGGTCAGCTTCAAGGAATGGAAGCACGGCCTGTCGGCGGACGCCCTCGTCTAACCCGCCATGCAGGGGGGGGATCAGGCGTCAGCGATGCGGAGCCGGGCGCCCCTGCCCGTTTCTCCGGCCGCCTCTCGGGCCGCCCCCCTGATCCGCGCGGCGCCGCTGGCCGACATCGTGGCGTTCGCGACCTCGGTCGGCCTGATCCTGACCTATGTCAGTTTCTGGGGCGCCCCGCTGACCAACTACGGCGCGCGGTCGGCCGACTTCCTCAGGAACTTCTACTACCCCGCCTATCTGATGGCCCTCGTGCTGGTCTGCATGAGGCCCGACCGCGCGGTCCGGGGCATGGCGCGCTCTCCCCTGCTGATCGCCCTTCTGCTGCTGACGGCGGCGACCTATTTCTGGTCGATCATGCCAGATCTGACGGCGCGGCGGATTCCAGCCCTGCTGTTCACCACCCTGGGCGGCGTCGCCCTGGCTTCCCGGTGGAGTTGGCGGACCTTGACGGAAATCGTGGCCGGAACGCTCGGCGCCCTAGCCGTCATTTCCTTCCTGCTCGGCGCGCTGCTGCCCGACTTCGGCCGGATGCAGGAGATTTTCCCCGGCGCCTGGCGCGGTCTCTGGCTCGAGAAGAACGGCCTCGGCCATGTCATGGTCCAGACCACCATCTTCCTGCTGGCCGCCGGAATCATGGTTCCCGAACGGCGCAAGCTCTGGTTCGGCCTGGCGGTCGTATCGATGGCCCTGGTCATTCTGTCGACCTCGAAGACCGCCTTGCTGGTGCTGCTGCTGTCGCTCAGCGCCATGGGCTTCGTGGCCGTGGTGAAGTCCGGCCCGTTACGCGCCATCATCGCCACCTGGCTGGCGGTCGTGGTCGTCATCGGCGCAGGCCTGCTGATCGCGACCGAGACGGACGTGGTGCTGGAGCTTCTGGGCAAGGACGCCACCCTGACCGGGCGCACCGAGATCTGGTCCGGCATCATGGAGCAGATGTCCGACCACCCCTGGCGCGGCTTCGGCTACGGCGCCGTATGGGACGACCCCAGCTTCACCGGCCCCAAGGCCTGGATCGGGCATCAGGCCCACTTCCTGCCGGCCAACGCCCACAGCGGCTGGCTCGAGATCTACATCGCCCTGGGCCTGGGCGGCGTGATCCTGTTCGCCCTGTGGCTGGTGCAGATCTGGGCGCAGTCCCTGTGGGCCGCCTACGCCAGTCCCGGCGGCTGGCTGGCCCTGCCGATGATGGTGTCCTTCACCTTCACCATGCTCAGCGAAAGCATCGCCATGAACTGGCACGAACTGCGCTGGGTCATCGTGGTCGCCCTGGCGCTGAAACTCGTGCTGGGCGACGAGCCGGAACAGGCTAGACCCCCACGCTGATCTCGCCGCGCATCGCCGGGTGATAGCGGCAGTAGTAGGGAACGGCGCCGGCCCGGCTCATCACCGCCGACGCCGAAGCCCCCGGCGGAAGATCCAGGTTGAAAGCCCCGTTCCGCGCCGTCGCCGTATGTCGAACGATGTCCCGGTTGGTCCAGGTGATCGTATCGCCGACCTTCACGCCCGACGGCGGCGCTCCGAAGGCCATCTTGTCGATCACGACGACATGTCGCCGCCCGGCGGCGCGAGCCGGCCAGGCTACGGCGAGGGTCAGGATTGCGGCCGACGCCAGAACCTCGCGCCGAGAGCGCTCGCCCTTCCCCTGATCAACGGACATGACGGGCCAACTGCTCGGCGTGGGCCTGATGCTCCTGGAACAGCGCCAGACCGCGTTCCAGCAAGGCCTTCAGTTCAGCGTTGCGCGCGCCGGGGATCAGTGTCCCGCGCAGGGCTTCATTGACCGTGCGGTGAAAAGCGACCTCATTGTCGATATAGGCCTTGTCGAAGGCCATGCCCGACAGCCCCGCCAGCCTCTCCCGCTCGCGCGCCGCCGCCTCGGTCAGGGCGGTCGAGGTCGCATTGGCCTCGGGCATCACGTTCAGCTTCTTCACCAGGGCCATGGCCTGCTCGTTCACCGCCGCGTGGTCGCGCTTCATGGTCTCTGCGAAGGCGCGGACCTCGGCATTGGTCGATTTGGCCAGCGTCTGATCCGCCGCCTCTATGTCCAACTGCCCCGCCGTATAGGCGATGTGCGCGATCTGGGGATCGCTGGGCTGGGCGGCGGGCGCCGACGCCTGCGGATGGCTTTGGGCCTGAGCCGCCGATAACGGCGCCAACGCCAGGGCTCCAACCACGAAAAGACTCTTGAACATGGCTCGGTCTCCTCTGTCGCGGCGGCCATGCGCCGCCGTCGGGACATTGGAGCATCAGCCCCCGGATAAAGTTCCCGTTTCCGGTTTCGCCGGCTGCACGCGCGCCAGCCGGGCCAGCACTCGATCCGACATTCGGCGGCAACGGGCGCCCAGAAACGGGAAGGCGCCGATCAAACAGGCCGACACCCGCTCATCCAGCGCCTGACGCAACAGGCGACGCGCGCGATGCAGTCGGGTCTTCACCGTCTCGGGCTTGAGTCCCAGGCCCGCCGCCGTCTCCTCGATCGAGCACCCCTCGATGTCGCGCATGATGAAGACGGCGCGAAAGGCGGGCGGCAGGTCGTCCACCGCCTGTTCGATCAGGCGGCGGATCTGGCTTCGGGCCGCATCGCTCTCCGGCCCAGCGTCGAACGCCGCGCCGGGAAACAGGATGATCTCGCCCGTCGTCGTCTGCGCCGTCTCCACCGCCTCCAGCGCCGCGAAGAGGCGGCGTCGGCGCAGGCGGCCGCGCGCCTCGTTCAGCACGATCCGGGTCAGCCAGGTGACGATGTCCGCTTCGCCGCGAAATCGGCCGATGCCCAGGAAGGCGCGCACATAGGCGTCCTGCAGCGCGTCCTCGGCCTCGCTCTCATCGTGCAGGACCGCCCGGGCGACGCGGAACAGCCGCTGGTTGGCCCGCTGCATGATGGCGCGGAAGGCCTCGGGGTCGCCGCCCTGCGCCCGTCCGACCAGGTCGGGCGTCGTCAGGGCGACATAGTCGATGCGCGCGTGCTTCATGACCCTTCATCCGCCTCCTGCGCCTCAACTGACGCCAAAAGCCGGGCAAAGGTTCCCGTCAGGGAATCAGCGCTTGGCGCCGCCCTTCTGTCCCGTGCGGACGCGGCCCGAGCGCGACACCTGGCGGGCGCCGCCGCGCGCGCCCTTGCCGACGAAGGCGTTGGTCCCCGACTTCTTCGACGCGCTGGCCTTCAGCCCGCCCAGGGGCTTCACCTTGGGCTTGATGCCGGCCTTGGCCTTCTGCTCCAGCGCCTTGCCGGGCAGGTTGGACAGCTTCTCTTCCTTCTCGGCCTTCAGCACGCGGCGCGGCGCGGTCTTGGCGTCGCCCTTGAAGCGCTCCGGCCCCGACTTGGCCCCGCCGTCGGCATAGGGGTTGGCCGAGCCCGACTTGACCGTCAGGCGGATCGGCGTGCCCGGCAAGTCGAAGCTCTCGCGGATCGAGTTGATCAGATAGCGCTTGTAGTGGTCCGGCATGGCCGAGGCGCGGCTGGCGAACAGCACGAACGTCGGAGGACGCGCCTTGGTCTGCGCCACATACTTCGGCTTGATGCGCTTGCCGTCCACGGCGGGCGGCGGGTGCCTCTGGGTCGCCAGCGACAGCCAGTCGTTCAGGTCGCGGGTCTTCACCTTCACCGACCAGGTGTCATAGGCCTGAAGCACGGCCGGCATCAGACGCTCGACGCCGCGTCCGTTGAACGAGGACAGGGCCACGAAGGGCGAACCGCGCAGCTGCGGCAGCTTGTCGTCAGCCAGGCGCTTCAGCTCGGCCAGACGCGACTGCGGCTCTTCCTCCAGGTCCCATTTGGCGGCGACATAGACCAGCGCCCGCCCTTCCCGCTCGACCAGATCGGCCAGTTGCAGGTCCTGGGTGTCGAAGGCGTCGTCCTTGTCCATCACCATGATCACCACCTCGGCGAAGGTGATGGCGCGGATGGTGTCGGCGACCGACAGCTTTTCCAGCTTCTCCTGAACGCGAGCCTTGCGGCGCATCCCGGCGGTGTCGATCAGGCGGATGTTGCGGCCTTCCCAGACCCAGTCCACCGAGATGGAGTCGCGCGTGATCCCGGCTTCGGGTCCGGTCAGCAGGCGATCATCGCCGATCAGGCGGTTGATCAGGGTCGACTTGCCCGCGTTCGGGCGGCCGATGACCGCAATGCGGATCGGTTTTTCCGGCTCGTCGACTTCCTCGATGAAGATGTCTTCCGAGGCGGCCAGGATCGCCTGATACAGGTCGGCCATGCCCTCGCCGTGCTCGGCCGAGATCGGCACCGGTTCGCCGAAGCCCAGGCCGTGAGCCTCGCCCACGCCGCCGCCGCTCTCGCGGCTTTCGGACTTGTTGGCCAGCAGGACGACGGGCTTGTGCACCTTGCGCAGGCGGTCAGCGAAGATGCGGTCCAGCGAGGTCACGCCTTCGCGCGCGTCCATCATGAACAGGATCAGGTCCGCGTCCTCGATCGCCGCCTCGGTCTGCTCCCGCATCCGGGCTTCCAGGCTTTCGTCGGTGACGTCCTCATACCCCGCGGTGTCGATCAGGGTCAGATCCATGTCGCCGATCACGCCGTCGGCGTAGCGGCGGTCGCGGGTCACGCCGGGGCGATCATCGACCAGCGCAAGGCGCTTACCGACGAGACGATTGAACAGTGTCGACTTGCCCACGTTGGGGCGGCCGACGATGGCGACCTTCAGAGCCATGTCGGCCTTCTAGCTTAAATCGGTGAAAAGGTCAGCGGATGCTGACCAGCTGGCCCTTGTCGGTCAGGACATAGAGGGCGCCGTTGTAGGCGGCCGGGGCGATATAGGCGGCCGAACCCAGCTTCAGACTGCCGGTCTGCGCGCCCGTCTTCGGATCAAAGGCCACGGCCTCGCCGTCCGAGTTGACCAGCACCAGGCGGTTCGACGCCAGGATCGGGCCGGACCAGACCGGACGCACGGTGCGCTTGCCGAAGCCCAGGAAGCCGCCTTCCTTGCGGACACGGCCCTCGTTCAGGTCGCGGGTCCAGTAGACCTGGCCCGTCTCGCGGTTGACCACGGTCAGCTCGCCTGCCTGGGACACGACATAGACGACGTCGCCGACCGGCAGGGGCTGGTTCACCCCGACGATGGGCAGGGACCACTTCGGCTGGCCGCTGCGCAGGTCCATGACCTGCAGCACGCCCGACTGGCTGATGGCGTAGACCTGGCCGCGGCTGACGACCGGACGACCGGCGATGTCGCGCAGTTCCGACAGGGCGCTGGTGCGGCTGGTGCGCGACAGCACCTGCTCCCACACCGGCTGGCCGTTGGTCGCCTGCAGGGCCACGATCTGACCCGAGGAGAAGGGCGCCACCACCGTGCCGCCGCTGACCGCCGGGCTGGAGGCGCGCATGATGCGGGCCGGCTCGGTGATGCCGCGATAGGACCAGTCCTGCTGGCCGTTGGCCACGTTGAAGGCCATCAACTGGTTGTCGACGTCGACGACATAGACCCGCTGGCCCGACACCGTCGGCGCGCCGTGAATCGGCAGATCGACCGGCGTGCGCCACAGCTCGGCGCCCGTATTGGCGTCGAACGCCGTCATGACGCGATAGCCGGACGAGACGAAGACCTTGCCGCCGCTGACGGCGATGCCGCCGCCGAAGCCGCCGCCGCCCGAACCGCCGCCCAGGCCGATGCCCGGGAAGCGGCGGCCGCGATCGGCCTCGTCGACCTTGACGCTGGCCTTCCACAGCACGGCGCCCGTGCCGGCGTCCACGGCGGTCACGCCCGCCTCGCCGTCCATGACGAAGATCTTGCCGTCCTCGGCCACCACCGGGGACATGACCTGACGGTCCTTCGCCGATCCGGCGCCGATATCGCGACGCCAGGCGACGGCGAAGTCCGGCGCGGCGATGACGTGCTCGACGGCGTTCTCGGCGTTGCCGCCGGGCTGGCTCCAGGCCGTCGCCGCCTGCGGACCCGGCAGGAAGAAGTCACGGCCGGACAGGGCCGCCGACGGGGCCAGCTGCTGCTCGAACTCCAGAATGGAGATGCGCTGCCCTTCGGTCGCCGTCGCAACCGGCTCCTTGTCTCCGCCCAGACCGAACGGCAGGGCGTTGCGCACCGTCCCGCACGAGGCGACGGTCAGGGCCAGACCGCTCAACAGGGCGACTTTAAGGATTTTGGTCATGGTTGGCGTCCCGAGGGAGTCAAATCAGGGAGCAGGCGTCGCGGCCGGCGCTTGAGCCGGGGCCGCAGCCTCGGCCGGAGCAGCGGCGGCGGCCTGGCCGGGCGTCGGCGTCGGCAGGGCCGCAGCGGCCTTGACGATGGCGGCCAGGTTGGCGGCCGTGCCCGTGTCGACGGCCTGAACGGCGGCCTGGGCGCGCTGGCGAACCGGGTCCGGCACGTCCTGGCCGAGTTGCAGCTGCACGAACGTCTGGCGCGCCTCGGCGGTCTTGCCGTGCTGCAGCTGAGCCATGGCGAGAGCCTCCTGGGCGAAGGCCGACATCGGGCGCTTCTCGCCGGTCAGCGGCTCCAGGCGCTTCTGGACGTCCTCCAGCGAGGCCGTGTCCATCACCAGGAAGACCGCCTTCAGCGCCGCGATGTCCGACAGGATGGGGTCCCGCGTCGCCTTGGCCGCTTCATCCAGCAGGGCGACGGCGTCGGCCGTCTTGTTCTCGGCCTGGGCCAGACCGGCTTCCTGCATCAGGGCCAGGGCCTTGTAGCCGCCGCCGGCCTTGGCCGACTCGGCGAAGGCGGTCCGGGCTTCGGCGGTCTTGCCTTCCTGCAGGGCGTCGATGCCCTGCTGATAGGCGGCCGAGGCCTTGTCGGCCTGCGAACTCACATAGGACTGCCAGCCCCACCAGGCGAGGGCGGCGACCAGAGCCACGGCCAGCAGGCCGCCCAGAACCGGCAGCCAGGTGCGAGCCAGACGCTTATAGCGTTCGGAGCGAAGCTCCTCCTCGACCTGTTCGAAGACATCAACCACGAAACGTCGCCCCAAAAATGCAGCCAAGGCCGATCATAAAAACGCCGCGACCCTAGAGGTTCGGCGTCACGCCCGCAACGCAGGCGTTGGGCGCGAAACGGCTTTTTCCAGCCCTAAGCCGCGACTGGGGCGGGAAAACGGCGCTCAGATCTGTTGCGACAGCTTCACCACGCCCGCCGCCAGCAGGGCCACCAGCACCCCGGCCGTGGCCCAGAACATCTGCATCCCGCCCATGGAGCCCATGGCGCTGAGGGCCGCATCGCCCAATCCGGACCGCTCCAGCAGGGACTGAACCGCCAGCCCGCCCTGGATCCCGGCCTGGGCTCCGGCCGAATCGACGCCGCCGCCCGCGTGGGCCGTGAAGCCGTCCGGCCCCAGCTGGAAGTTGACGCCCAGCAGTTCGCGCACGGCGATCAGCCCCCCGGCCAGCCCCGCCGCCGACAGGGCGATCGACCGCACGCGCGAGGCCTTGTTCAGACGCGCGGCCATGTCCGCTTCAAAGAAGGCCGAATCAGCGAAGTGCGGCGTCTGGGCGAACAGGCGCTCGATCGCCGGATCGAATTCGTCAGCCGACATGGGATGCGCTCCCGATTGCAACCGGCCCCGGCTGGAGCCGGGCCCGAAGTTTATCCAGACCACGCTTGACATGAGATTTCACCGTTCCAAGCGGCAAATTCATGGCCGCGGCGATTTCCGGGTGCGACAGCCCCGCGCCATGACACAGGGAGACGCACAGGCGTTCGGCCTCGCTGAGGCCCCGCAGGGCCTCGTCCAGATCGACGCGGCCGATGCTGTCGACGGCGGGCGCGGCGTCTTCCGTTTCGGTTTCCGCCACATAGCGCGCCTCCTTGGAGATGCGCTTCAGATAAAGACGCGCGGCGATGCGCTTGATCCAGGCGGCGAAGGTGCCCTCGCCCCGGAACTCGGCGCATTTCTCGAACGCCAGAAGAAAGGCGTCCTGGGCCACGTCGTCGGCCAGGGCGGGCTGGGCGCCCATGCGGCGCAACAGGCCCCGCACCGCCGAGCCGTGCCGACGGACCAGCTCGCCGAACTCCCGGCGGCCGCCGCCGGCCGCAAGCCCGGCCAGTTCGACGTCGTGCATATCGCGTAAGGGTTGGGCCATGACGGTCTTCCCTGTTCGGCCGCCTACCCTTTGTTCTTGTTGAAGAAGCTCAGGATGATGAAGGCTAGGCCGATCATGCCGGGGATCGCGGCGATCCCGACGATGGGATAGTAGGCGTCCATCTCGGCGAAGCTGACCGCATAGCCGAAGATGCCGATGCCGACGGCCACCGCCAGCAGGATGACCCCGGTGCGTAGGTCGCGCGCGGCCGTCGCCGGCGGCTTGGCGTTTTCCTTGCTGATGCTCTCGATCACTTCAGGCGGCAGGGGTTGGCCCTTTTCGATGGCCGCCCGCAGGGTGGCCTGCATCTCGCGCCGGTCCCGGCTCTTCAGCCAGGCGGGGATGGCGACGATGGCGACCACCATGAGGAAGGGCGCCAGGGGGATGAGGATTTCAAAGCCGTTCATGGGTTGTCGCCCCTAGTGTGAAACGTGTTCCGGCTCAGCCTGATGCGGCGGCCTTCTGATCACAAGAGGCGGCGATGATGGCCGATGGATGCAGTTCGGCGCATGAACTCTTCGTAATGCGTCACCACAGCGTGACTCGACAGGCTTCTGTCGCCGTTCGACGGTGGCCGCCGATCCCTCGGAGGCGCGCATGAACATCACCTATCGCATCGTCCAGCACGACGGCGGCTGGGCCTACCAGCTGGGCGACAGCTATTCCGAGACCTTCCCCAGCCACGCAGCGGCGCTGGCGGCGGCCTCGGCGGCGGCGCGCGAACAACGCGTGCCGGACCGCACCTCCTGGATCGAGTATGAAGACGCTTCGGGCCAGTGGGTCACAGAACGCGCCGACGGCCACGACCGCCCCACCACCGCCGTCGAGGACTGAGCCTCAGCCCTTCAGAGCCTCGGCGTAGACCTCCGGCTTGAAGCCCAGCAGCGTCCGCCCGTCGCCCAGATCCAGCACGGGCCGCTTGATCATCGACGGCTGGGCCAGCATCAGGTCCACCGCCTTGGCGGGGTCGATGTCGGCCTTGTCGGCGTCGGGCAGCTTGCGAAAGGTCGTGCCCGCGCGGTTCAGCACCTTCTCCCAGCCATGTTCGGCGACCCAGCGCTCCACCTCGGCGCGGTTCGCGCCTGCGGCCTTGTAGTCGTGGAAGTCATAGGCGACGCCGTTCTGATCCAGCCAGGCGCGCGCCTTCTTCATCGTGTCGCAGGCCTTGATGCCATACAGGGTGCGGGTCATGGGCGAACTCCAAGCGTGAACAGCAGGGGTCTGGCACCGAAGCGCGGAGGGGTCAATTTGGAGCGCGTGAACAGGTCGGCTTTCGACCCTTAGCGGACCTCGATGGCCGGAAGATCGAAGGCGTTGGGCGCGGTAAATGGTGCAGTCAAAAGGTCGATGTCGCCGTAGCCGTCGAAATAGCTGTAGGCTTCGATCATCTCCGCGTAGCCGTCTTTGACGTAGAGCATGAACTCTAAGGGGTAGGCGTGCGGCCCCACTTCAGAGCGAACCCTTCCCCCGGGGCTGATGGTGACCACAGCAGGCGGCAACGCCCTGTCCACGCCGAACTCAGTGTAAAAACCGCAACCTGTGAATTCACGACCAGAAACCTCAGCCGTCTTCAACTGCTCGATGAGAGCATGGCCCCCATCCAGGCTCACTTGCTTCGCCAGAACGACAGCGACGGCCATTTCGAGCGCGGATAGCTGTTTCATAGCGTAAGCCTATCCCCCGAGCGGCTGTCGGCCAATGTTCGCTTCCACCCTTAGCGAACATCAACGCCTCCACCGCAACTGCGCGTCCCTATAGAACCCCCAGCACCGTCTCCACCGGCCGCCCGATCGCCGCGCCCTTCGCTGTCTCCACGATAGGGCGCTCGACGATGACCGGGCTCTCGATCATGGCGGCTAGGATCGTCGCATCGTCGGCGTCCGCGGCCAGAAGCTCGGCGGCCTTAGCCTCCTTCTTGCGCAGCAGGCCCTTCAGCCCGCCGCCCGTCGCGCGCGCCAGACGGTTCAGGGTCTCGGCGTCCCAGCCGGTCTTCAGATACTCGACCACCGTCGGCTCGATTCCCCGCTCGCGCAGCAGCTCCAGCGCCTTGCGCGAGGTCGAGCATTTCGGGTTGTGGTAAAGGGTGACGGTCATGGTCAGACGCTCCGTTTCAACTGATCAAACATACGGCCGCCGCGAAACGCCGCCACATAGACCAGGCCCATGGCCAGTTGGACGAGCCACAGGACGATGGAGAAGGGTGATTGCAGTTCGCTCATCACCGATCCCATCGTCAGGAACCCGCCCACCAGACTCAAAAGACTATAGCCTAGCAGGGCCAGCATGATGGCGGGGATCAACCACGTCGCCTTGCGCCACTGCACCACGGCCAGAACCAGATACAGAATGGAAAAGGCGGCCATCATCGCGATCATCGTCGGCGCCAGGACAGTCATAACGCCCTCCATCATCGCCTGATCCGCCGCCGATCCGCCCGGGGCCTGCGTGACCTCGGTCATGGACTGCGCCAGCTTGTCCGACATCATCGGCAGGCTCGCCACACTCTGAACGGCGGACACGGCCAGGGCGACAGCTCCCGCACGAGCGGACCGCTGCGCCTCCGCCATGCCGCGCGGCGGCGCAAAGGGATTGGCCGCACGCAACCACAGCTTGAGCTCATGTTTCATCTATTTCCCCCGGATATCGTTCAGGCCTGGTCGCCGGATGGGGCCGAGGCGAGCCGCCCCATGGCGGCCGCTCCGCGCAGGCCGCCGATGTGCAGCAGCAGGCACAGCACCATGCCCGCCGCCCCCAAGGCGATGCTCCATCCCGGCAGCCCCGGCGCCGCCAGCGGCGCGCCGACCAGCAGGCCGACGGACAGGGCGCTCAACTCATAAAGGGCCCAGGCCAGGCCGAACACCGGCAGGACGCGGTTGGGCTTGCGGTGCTGCATCCAGCCCAGCACGGCGGCGAAGCCGGCGAAGAAGATCATGAAGCCCGTGGTGGCGCCGCGCACATCCTGATGCGCGGCATCGCCCTGAAACCAGACCAGTCCCGCCTGCAGCAGGCCCACGGCCGCCCAGATCCAGAACGCCCAGGCGCTGCCCCGCGCCAGCGCCATCGCCGTCTCGGCCGAATCGACCGGAGCGAAGGGTTGAGGCGGTGCGATCCGACGGTTCATGCGCGACTCCCTGACTGAGGCGGCGAAACTATCCCGCCTGACGCCGAAATCCCAAGGGCGTGAGAGAGAAACCGCCCCGCCTTCACCTTTTTCCTCGCCCCGTCTAGGGTCGCGGCCATGCGGATCGAACCTCAGGATCAGGCCGTGCTGGACCACGTCGCGGCCCGTGGCGACGCTATTGTTCAACGCGCCATCGACTGGTCCGACATCAACTCAGGCAGCCGCCACGCCGAAGGGCTGGCGCAGGTTCTCGACGTTCTGGACGCCACGGCGCGCGCCGCTTTCGGCGCGGCAGCGACGGTCGAGCGCGTACCGACGCAAGGCTCCACCACCGTCGCCGACAGCGGCGCGGTGATCGCCGAATCCTACGCCGACTGCCTGAAGATCACGGCCCGGCCCGAGGCGCCGCTTCAGGTCGTGCTGACCGGCCACTACGACACCGTCTTCCCCGTCGACAGCGCCTTCCAGAGCGTCGTCACGCGCGACGACGGCGCCCTGAACGGCCCCGGCATCGCCGACATGAAGGGCGGGATCAGCGTCATGCTGGCCGCGCTGGAAGCCTTCGAGACCCATCCTGACAAGGCCCGCGTCGGCTGGACCGTGCTGCTGTCTCCCGACGAAGAGATCGGCTCTCCCGCCTCGGCGCCCCTGCTGGCGGAACTGGGCGGGCGCGGCCATGTCGGCCTGACCTATGAACCCGCCCTGTCCGACGGCACGCTGGCGGGCGAGCGCAAGGGCAGCGGCAACTTCCACCTGATCGTCACCGGCAAGGCCGCCCACGCAGGCCGCGCCTTCCACGAGGGCGCCAACGCCGTCGCGGGCGCCGCCATCATCGCCGCCCGCCTGCATGGTCTGAACGGCCAGCGCGAGGGCGTCACCGTCAATGTCGCCAAGATCGCAGGCGGCGGCCCCCTGAACGTCGTGGCCGACAACGCCGTGGTCCGCTTCAACGTCCGCGTGCCGGACGCCCAGAGCGCGACGTGGATCGACGAAACGGTGCGCGCCCTCGCCGCCGAGCCGCCCTTCCCCGGCCTGACGCTGGACCTGCACGGCGGCATGACCCGCGCGCCCAAGCCGATGGACGCCAGCCAGACGGCCCTGTTCCACGCCGTGCGCGACGCAGGCGACCTGCTCGGCCAGACCATCGCCTGGAAGCCCTCGGGCGGCGTCTGCGAGGGCAACAACCTGCACGCCGCGGGCCTGCCCAACGTCGACACCCTGGGCGTGGTCGGCGGCGAGATCCACTCGGATCAGGAATTCGCCTGGCCCGCCAGCTTCGTCGAGCGCGCCCAACTGTCCGCCCTGATCCTGTGCAAGATCGCCTCGGGCGAGATCGACGCCCTCAAACTGAAACAGCTCCGACTGGAGACCATGTGAGCGTAACGCCCTCATCGTCACCCTCGGGCCTGTCCCGAGGGCCCATGGTTCAACGGGCGAGCCGTTCGCGGCTGTTCCGGTCGCCAAACACCAAGCCGACCCTCGCGTCCGGCCCAACGATAGGCTCTCGGGACAAGCCCGAGAGTGACGGAGGAATTTAGTGCTCGTTGTTCGCCCCGCCGGTCCCGCCGACCTTCATCACCTGCTCGAACTGGCCATCCTGTCCGGCCCGGGCTTCACCAGCCTGCCCGAGGACGCCGATGTCCTGAGCGAGCGGCTGGAGCTCAGCAAGGCCAGCTTTGAAGGCAGGATCGCGCCCGAAGAGGCCTGGTACACCCTGATGCTGGAAGACGGCGACACGGGCGACATCGACGGCATCGGCTCGGTCAAGGCGACGGTGGGGCTGAAGCGGCCCTTCTTCAGCTTCCGCGTGGTCAACAACACCGTCCAGTCGCCGTCGTTGAGCGTGAAGCTGAACCATCAGACCCTGGTGCTGGTCAACGAATGCACCGGCTGGACCGAGGTCGGCTCCCTGTTCCTCAAGGCCGACCGGCGCAAGGGCGGCGCCGGGCGCTTGCTCAGCCAGTCGCGTTACATGCTGATCGGCGCCCAGCCGGACCTGTTCGCCGACAATGTGCTGGCCGAACTGCGCGGCGTCTTCACGCCCGACGGCTACTGCCCCTTCTGGGACCATGTGGCGCACAAATTCTTCCCGATGGACTTCGACGACGCCGACCGCATGACCGGCTCGACCGACAAGCAGTTCATTCTCGACCTGGCGCCGCGCCATCCCATCTACATCGACCTGCTGCCCGAACCGGCCCGCGCCGTGATCGGCAAGGTCCACCCGCAGGGCGTGCCCGCCATGGCCCTGCTGGAGAGCGAAGGCTTCCGTCCCAACGGCCTGGTCGACATCTTCGACGCCGGGCCGACCGTGGCCTGCGGCCGCGACAACATCCGCACCGTGCGCGACGCCCGCGTCCTGACCGCCCGCATCGAGAAGGAGGTCGAGGTCGACCTGCCCTCCCTCGTCTCGACCGACAGCGTCGCCGCCTTCCGCGCCGTCCGCGCCCGCGTCCTGATCGACGGCGACCTGGCCCGCATGACCCCCGACGTCGCCGCCGCCCTGAAGATCAAGGACGGGGCGACCGTCCGGGTGAAGTCGTGACGCCCGCGCTCAACAACACCCTTCTCCCCTTGTGGGAGAAGGTGGCCTGCGAAGCAGGTCGGATGAGGGGTGTCGCCGCGACGTCCGCCTCTTATCTTCACCCCAGCGCCGCCCTGTCAGACGTCGCCGCAACCCCTCATCCGGTCGCTGCCGCGACCACCTTCTCCCACAAGGGGAGAAGGGGAGAAAACGCATGACCCACTTCGTCTCCACCAACCCCGCCACCGGCGAAACCGTCTGGGAAGGCGAAGCCGCCTCCGTCGAACAGGTCGGTGCCGCCGTCGAGGCCGCCCGCGCCGCCTTCCCCGACTGGGCCGATCGTCCGCGTCAGGACCGCATCGACGCGGTCAAACGCTATCAGGCCGTGCTGAAAGAGCGCGCCCCCGAAATGGCCGAGGCCATCAGCCGCGAGACCGGCAAGGCCCTGTGGGAGACCAAGACCGAACTCGCCTCGATGGCGGGCAAGGTCGACATCTCCATCCGCGCCTATGACGAGCGCACCGGCGAACGGTCGAACGACACCGCCTTCGGCCGCGCCGTCCTGCGTCATCGCCCGCACGGCGTCTCGGCGGTGCTCGGCCCGTTCAACTTCCCCGGCCACCTGCCCAACGGCCACATCGTCCCGGCCCTGCTGGCGGGCGACACCGTGGTGTTCAAGCCGTCCGAGGAGACGCCCCTGACCGGCCAGTTGATGGCCGAATGCCTCGAAGCCGCCGACCTGCCCCAGGGCGTGTTCAACCTCGTGCAGGGCGGGCGCGAGACGGGCGCGGCCCTGCTGGACCAGCCGATCGACGCCCTGATGTTCACCGGCTCGGGCGCGGCCGGCGCGCACTTCCGTCGCAAGTTCGCCGACGATCCCCACGTCGTCCTGGCGCTGGAGCTGGGCGGCAACAACCCGCTGGTCGTCTGGGACGCCGCCGACGCCGAGGCTGTCGCGGGCATCGTGGTCCAGTCCGCCTTCGTCACCACCGGCCAGCGTTGCTCCTGCGCCCGCCGCCTGATCGTGCCGGAAGGCGCCCAAGGCGACGCCATCGTCGAGGCCGTGGCCGCCCTGTCCGACCGCCTGAACTTCGCCCCGTGGGACAGCGACCCCGAGCCCTACGCCGGGCCGTTGATCTCGGAGAAGGCCGCCAGCGCCGCTCTCGCCGCCCTGCAACAGCGCATCGACGCAGGCGCGCGCGTGATCCGCGCCTCTGGTCCGGTCGACAACCTGCCCGGCGCCTTCGTCAAGCCCGCCATCATCGACGTCACCGGCGTCGCGGTCGAGGACGAAGAGATGTTCGCCCCCTTCCTGCAGGTGCTGCGCGTCCCGACCTTCGACGCCGCCATCGCCGCCGCCAACGCCACCCGATACGGTCTGTCCGCCGGTCTGGTTTCAGACGACGCGAAGAACTGGGATCGCTTCATCAACCGCATCCGCGCGGGCGTGGTGAACTTCAACCGCCCGACCACGGGCGCGGCGGGCGACATGCCCTTCGGCGGCCTGGGCGCCAGCGGCAACCACCGCCCCAGCGCCTACTACGCCGCCGACTACTGCGCCTATCCGGTCGCCAGCTTCGAGGCCGGTTCGGTCAAGAACATCGAGAGCGAGATCAAGGGCTTGCGCACATGACCTCTGCTGTCGAGGCCAACGCCGACGGCCTGATCGGGCCGACGCACTCCTACGCCGGCCTGTCGCCGGGCAATCTCGCGTCCAGCCTGAACAAGGGCGAGGCGTCGAACCCGCGCGCGGCCGTGCTGCAGGGCCTCGACAAGATGAAGACCCTGGCCGACCTGGGCCTGCCCCAGTTCGTCCTGCCCCCGCATGAGCGGCCGAACACCCCCTTCCTGCGCGACCTCGGCTTCTCGGGCTCCGACGCCCAGGTGCTGGAACGCGCATGGAAGGACGCGCCCTCCTTCGCCGCCGCCGCCTGTTCGGCCTCGCCCATGTGGGCCGCCAACGCCGCCACGGTGACGCCCAGCGCCGACGCACGTGACGGCCGCGTCCACTTCACCCCCGCCAATCTGATCACCAACCTGCACCGCAGCCTGGAGCACGATCAGACCCGGCGCGCGCTGGACGCCCTCTTCCCCGACGCCAGCCGCTTCGCCGTCCACGACGCCCTGCCCCCGGTCGCCCACCTGGCGGACGAAGGGGCGGCCAACCACGTCCGCCTGTGCCGCGATCACGGTGAGACGGGCGTCAATCTGATGGTCTGGGGCCGCGAGGCCTTCGAGCCTTGGGACGGCCCCTACCCCGCCCGCCAGACGCGCGAGGCGTCCGAGGCGATCATGCGCCGCCACGCTGCGTCCGGCGCCGTTCTGGCGCGTCAAGGCAAGGCCGCCATCGCGGGCGGCACCTTCCACAACGACGTGGTCTGCGTCGGCGCCCTGGACACCCTCTTCTTCCATGAGCTGGCGTTCGAGGGCACGGAAGCGACCAAGGCCGCCATCCGCGCCGCCGCCGACGGCTTCGAGCCGCAGTTCGTCGAGGTCTCGGCCGCCGACCTGCCGCTGGCCGACGCCATCAGCTCCTATCTGTTCAACTCCATGCTGATCCGGGTTCCGGGGCAGGACCGCCTGACCCTGATCTGCCCGACCGAAACGCGCGACAACCCGCGCAGCCATGCGGTCGCGCAAGGGCTCGCCGCCTCCAACGGCCCGATCGGCCATGTCGAATACGTCGACGTTCGTCAGTCGATGCGCAACGGCGGCGGCCCCGCCTGTCTCCGTCTCAGGGTCGTCCTGACCGAGGCCGAACTGGCGGCGACCAACCCGGCCATGCGCCTGACCGACGCCCTGCACGCCCGTCTGTCGGACTGGGGCCGCCGCTGGTATCGCGACAGCCTGACGGCGCGCGATCTGGCCGATCCCGCCCTGCTGGACGAGACGCGCGGCGCGCTTGACGAGCTGACGCAGATCCTGAACCTCGGCGGCGGCTTTTATCCGTTCCAGCGGGTCTGATCCCCAGGCAGGACCATCGGCCGCAGCCCGCGTCACGCTGCGATCAAGCCGTCGTCATCGGACCGTAATGCGCCGCTCGTAAGCACGGGGCATGATCGCTTCACGCCGCGCCTTCATGGCCTCCGCCGCCGCCCTCGCCCTGTCGGGCTACGCCAAACGCGCCCAAGCCATGGCCGCCGAACCGGGCGGCTTCGTCGACGGCCCTTCGCGCAACGAGGTGTTCGGCTACGGCCCGATGAAGGCCGATCCCTACGGCCTGCTGGACCTGCCCGACGGCTTCTCCTACCGCGTGGTGTCCCAGGCGGGCGAGACCATGGCCGACGGCCTGCTGACCCCCGACAAGTTCGACGGCATGGGCTGTTTCGGACTGGACGAGGACCGGGTGATCCTGGTCCGCAACCACGAAGTCAATCCGCTAGAGTTCAACGCCAGCGCCTGGGGCGCCAACCACCGTCTGGTCGGCGATCTGGACCGCGCCCAAGTCTACGGCGTCTATCCTGACAAGGACGGCGCCGTGGCCCCGCTAGGCGGCGGCACGACCACCGTCGTCTACAACCTCAAAACCGGCCACACCGAGCGCCAGCACCTCAGCCTGGGCGGCACGGCGGTCAACTGCGCCGGGGGCGTCACCCCCTGGGGCTCGTGGCTGAGCTGCGAGGAGATCGTCGCCGGGACGAAGGACGGCCTGCCCCAAGACCACGGTTGGGTGTTCGAGGTGCCGTCGCGCGCCACCGGCCTGGTCGATCCGACCCCGATCCGCGCCATGGGCCGGTTCAAGCACGAGGCCGCCTGCATCGATCCGCGCACCGGCGTCGTCTACATGACCGAGGACACGGCCGAGAGCCTCTTCTACCGCTACCTGCCGACCGACCCGCGCCGTCTGCACGCCGGCGGCCGCCTTCAGGCCCTGGCCCTGGTCGATCAGGCGCGCGGCGACACCCGCAACTGGAACGATGTCCTGTGGCGTCAGGGCCAGCGCCTGGCCGTGCGCTGGGTCGATCTGGATCACGTCGAAAGCCCCGACGGCGACCTGTCCCTGCGCGGCCACGCCTCGGGCGCGGCCCTGTTCGCGCGCGGCGAAGGCGTCCACTGGGCTGGCGACCACCTCTATTTCACCTGCACCTCGGGCGGCGTCGGCCGCCACGGTCAGATCATGCGCTACGTCCCCAGTCCACGCGAGGGCCAGTCGGACGAGGCCGGCCAGCCCGGCATGCTGGAGCTGTTCGTCGAGGCGGGCGACCGCGCCGTGCTGGACTATGTCGACAACATCGCCATCGCCCCGAACGGCCACGTCATCGGCTGCGAGGACAAGCAGGTCGGAACTCAACACGTGAAGGGCGTCACCCCCGACGGCCGCGTCTACGCCATCGCCCGCAACGCCATGCGCCACGACGCCGACGAGTCGAACACCGAGTTCGCCGGCGTCTGCTGGGCGCCGGACGGCCGGACCATGTTCGTGAACCTGTACTCGCCCGGCATGACCCTGGCCGTCACCGGCCCGTGGGAGCGGTTCAGGGCCTGAGCACACCGTCACCCTCGGGCTTGTCCCGAGGGCCCATCGGGGCCTCACCCGCTACGGTTAGCGGTTAGGCGCGGCGATTAGACTCCGTGCTCGGGCGCGTGAGCTGAACCTGGGCCCTCGAGACAAGCCCGAGGGTGACGGAAAGAAGGGAGCGTCAGCGCATCCTCACCGTTCAAACGCAGGAAATTCCCGGCGTCGGCGCTCGCAGACCTTCGCTTTCCTACCGCCGCCTGCACTCATGTCATCATCCCTCCCCCGCGAGAACGCAGGGGAGAGATTCAGACGATTCAGACGAATTGGACTCTGTTTTTCTCCCTCCCCCTTCATGGGGAGAGAGAAGATGCGCCGTCTATGCCGCGAAGCGCCCGCCCTTGGCGGCGTAGGCCTGGGTGCCGTGCGTGAACACCTTGTCCGTCGGCAGGACGACTTCGATCGGCAAGGCCTCGGCCCCCTTCAGCCGCTCATAGACGGGGCCGAAGTCCTGCAACGTCACCGTCTTCAGCGCCTCGATGCTGTCGATGACGAAATAGACCTGCTGGAAGTCGTCGATGCGGTACAGCGTCTTCATCACCCGCTCCAGGTCGAAGCCCAGGCGGTTCGGCGAGGGATCTTCCAGGCTGAAGACGCTCTCGGTCGCCGACGACACGATGCCCGCGCCATAGATGCGAACGCCGCCCGCTTCCTGCATCAGGCCGAACTCGACCGTGTACCAGTAAAGCCGCGCCAGATTCGGCAGCATTCCCAGCGACGCCGCCCGCTGCCCGCCCTTGCCGTAGGCCTCCATATAGGCGGCGAAGGCGGGATCGGTCAGCATCGGCACGTGGCCGAACACGTCGTGGAAGATGTCCGGCTCCTGCAGATAGTCCAACTGATCCGGCTTGCGGATGAACTGGCCCGAGACGAAGCGGCGGTTGGCCAGGTGGTCGAAGAAGACCTCGTCCGGCACCAGCCCCGGCACGCAGACCACGGTCCAGCCGGTCAGGGCCTGAAGCTTGGGGTTGATGATCTCGAAATCGGGAATGCCGCCCGCGTTCAGGTCCAGAGCGTCCAGGCCGCGCATGAAGGCCTCGCAGGCGCGGCCCGGCAGGATCTTCATCTGCCGCTCGTACAGGGTGTTCCAGGTCTGGTGTTCGACCTCGGTATAGCCGGACCAGTTCTGCGGGATGGTCCAGTCGGCGGCGGCGCCTTCCGGCGGCTGCTCGAAAACGTGCTCGAAGTCGGACATGGGAACGCTCCTCACGGCTCTGATGGCCTTTCGGGGCAGATTAGCGCGCCAACTCGCCCGCGTCACGCACGCCTGTTGCCGCGCTTGCGCGACACGGCTCAACGCAAAAGAAAACGGGCCGGAGGTTTCCCTCCGACCCGCTTCGCTTTGAAAGCTGTCTCTGGAGATCCAGAGGCCAGTTTCGAAATCTTACTTGATTTCGACCTTGGCGCCGGCTTCTTCCAGCTTCTTCTTCAGCTCTTCAGCGGCTTGCTTCGAGACGTTCTCGACGACCGGCTGCGGAGCGCCTTCGACCAGGTCCTTGGCTTCCTTCAGACCCAGGTCGGTGCGGACGCCGCGGACTTCCTTGATGACGTTGATCTTCTTGTCGCCGCCGTCAACCAGGACAACGGTGAACTCGGTTTGCTCTTCGCCGGCCGGAGCGGCTTCAGCAGCACCGGCGACAGCGGCGACGGCGACCGGAGCGGCGGCCGAAACGCCCCACTTCTCTTCCAGCAGCTTCGACAGTTCAGCGGCTTCCAGGACGGTCAGAGCCGACAGTTCTTCAACGATTTTGGCGAGATCAGCCATGTTAGTCTTCCTTCGGTAGGATGAGGTTCAGAGAGATATGCAGAGATGACGGGGCTTAGGCGGCGTCTTTGGTCGCGTACGCGTTGAAGACGCGAGCCAGCTGGCCGGCCGGCGCTTGCAGAACGCCGGCGACCTTGGTCGCCGGAGCTTGCAGCAGGCCGATGAGCTTGCCGCGCAGTTGGTCCAGCGACGGCAGCTTGGACAGGGCCTCGACGCCCTTGGCGTCCAGAACCTTGTCGCCCATGAAACCGCCCTGGATGACGAACTTGTCGTTGCCCTTGGCGAATTCGGCCGTGACCTTGGCGGCGGTGACGGGATCGGCGGCGTATGCGATGCCCACGGGGCCCTTAAACAGGCTGTGGTACTCGCTGCCTTCCTCGACGCCCAGCGCCTTGAGCGCCAGACGATTCTTCACCACCTTGAACGCGGCGCCTTCTTTACGAAGACGACCACGCAGGTCTTCCATCTCCACAACGGTCAGACCCAGGTTGTGGGTCACGACCACGGCGCCCGCGTCGGCGAACACGCTCTTCAGCGATTCGATCGACTCGGCTTTTTGTGCGCGGTCCATTGTGGTCTCCAGTTTTGGTATTCGCCGCCGGGCTTATTCCCGACGACGGATTTGGCTTAAGCGCCATGCATCGCTGCACAGCGTTCAGGCCGGTCTTATTGTCCGAAGGAAGCGTGGCCCGCCCGCCGGATTCCGGCAGGCAAAAGGTCTTTGCATCCCCATCTCCCCACGGCGTCAGAAGGCCTTCTGACGATTATGACGCGGGCGCCCCCCGCATCCCGAAGTTCTCGGACAGGCATCGTCAGAACCAAGGCCCTGACGAGATGCGGGCTCTATACACGGCCCCGCAGGAAAATCAACGCCCGTGCGGCGCCTTCGGGCGACGGCGCAAACGCCCTACTCCGCCCCGCGGCTCGGCCTGAAGTCACGGATCAGTTCGGCCAGCTCGACCTCGTCCACGGCGACGGCCGCGTCTTCAGTGGACATCCAGCGGCGCTCGCGCTGGGCGTCCTCGGGCCAGGCGCCCAGCTGGATGAAGACCTCCAGCGGATAGACGCTGGCGATGGTGGCCTGAACCCGCCCCGACTTCAGCCGCTTGCCGTATCGGAACCAGCCGATCGGCGCGCCCAAGACGTCGCCTTGCACCCCAGCCTCTTCGTAGGCCTCGATCACGGCGGCCTCGGCGTCCGTCTTGCCCGCCATGCGATTGCCCTTGGGGATGACCCAGCGCCGCGTCTCGCGCGAGGTGATCATCATGATCTCCACGCCGTCGGCGCCGTGCCGCCAGGGCAGGGCTGCGACCTGGCGGGTCTCCGATGACAGGGTGCGAGGCTTGTTCGACATCAGGTCAGGAACAGCCCGCCCAGGGCGTAGAACAGGGCGCCGATGGCGGCGGCGGCCGGCATGGTGATGAACCAGGCGGTGACGATGCTGCGCGCCACGCTCCAGCGCACGGCCGAGACGCGCTTGGCCGCGCCGACGCCGATGATGGCGCCGGTGATGGTGTGGGTAGTCGACACCGGAATGCCCAGGCTGGTCGCAGCGAACAGGGTGATGGCCCCGCCGGTTTCAGCGCAGAACCCCTGCTGGGGAGAAAGGCGCGTAATCCGGGACCCCATGGTGTGCACGATCTTCCAGCCGCCGAAGAGCGTGCCCAGGGCGATGGCCGCCTGACAGGTGATGACCACCCAGAAGGGCACGTGGAACTCGCCGCCCAGCATGCCGCGCGAATAGAGCAGGATGGCGATGATCCCCATCGTCTTCTGGGCGTCGTTGCCCCCATGCCCAAGGGAATAGGCCGAGGCCGACACGAACTGCAAACCGCGGAAGACCCGGTCGGCGAAGTTGGGATTGGCCTTGGCGAACAGCCAGGACACGATCAGCACCAGCAACAGGGCCAGCAGGAAGCCGATCGCGGGCGACATGAAGATGGCGCCGACCGTCTTCAGCACGCCGCTGAGCACGATGGCCCCGCCGCCCGCCTTGGCCACGCCCGCGCCCAGCAAGCCGCCGACCAGGGCGTGGGAACTGGATGAGGGAATGCCCGCAATCCAGGTGATGACGTTCCAACTGATGGCGCCCATCAGCGCTCCGAAGATCACCTGATCCGAAATGATGTCCGGCGAGATGATGCCCCGACCGATGGTGTCGGCGACATGCAGGCCGAAGAACAGGAAGGCGATAAAGTTGAAGAAGGCCGCCCAGCCCACCGCATAGATCGGCGGCAGGACGCGCGTGGCGACGATGGTGGCGATCGAGTTGGCGGCGTCGTGCAGACCGTTCAGGAAGTCGAACAGCAGGGCGACGCCGATCAGGAAGGCCAGGATCAGGAGGGCGTGGTCCATGACCGTCCTACAGGTGCTCGACCAGAACGCCGTTGATACGGTTGGCGACGTCCTCGAACCGGTCGATCACCTTCTCCAGGTGGTCCAGCAACTGGCTGCCGATGATGAAGCCCAGGGTGTTGCCGCCCGTCATGTCGTGACGGTGCGCCTCGTACAGGGCCTTCATGCCCGCGTCATAGAGGTCGTCGCTGCGGGCTTCCAGATTGGTGATCTGCTCCGTCAGGATCGCCAGCCGCTCATGGTTCTTGCGCATGGCCGGCAGCAGGGTGAAGGCCTCCTGCGTCAGCGCCCCGCATTCGACGGCGATGTCCGCCAGTTCCTGCATCTTGGGCGAGAAGTCGCGCATCTCGTACAGGGTGACCACCTTGGCGGCCTTCTGCATCTGATCGATGGTGTCATCCAGCGAGTTCGTCAGACCCCGAATATCCGCGCGGTCGAACGGAGTGATGAAGCTGCGGCGCACGGCGAACAGCACCTCGCGCGCGATCTCATCGGCCTCTTCTTCATGGGCGACCACCTTGGCGCACCATTCGCCCGTCGCCGGCCCCCCGTTCATCATCTGACGCAGCGCGCTCGCGCCATGAACCAGAGATTGGGCATGGGCGTCGAACAGGCGGAAGAAGTTGTCTTCCTTAGGCAGCAGCGCCTGAAACCAGCTGAGCATGAGCATCTCCCGCAAGGCCGCCCTCCGGCGCCTGCCGCTCCAAGACCGGATTCCGCCCCGGCTCGTCAAGTCATCCGCACACGGATTTAGTGGATTAGCCCCCTCCCGACCGCGCATCATAGGCTGATTGCGCGACCGCCACCTCGCTCATCCGGGTCTCGGCCCAGTCGATCATCGGCCTCAGGGCCTGAACCAGTCCCTGGCCCAAGGGCGTGATCGTATAGGTCACCGATACCGGCACGCTCGGCTCGACCCGGCGCGTGACCAGGCCGTCGCGTTCGATCTGGCGCAGGGTCTGGCTCAGCATCTTCTGCGACACGCCCTCTATTCGACGCTTCAGCGCGTTGAAGCGCATCGGGCCGTCCGACAGGGTCGTCAGCAGCAGCACCGTCCACTTGTCGGCGATCCGGTCCAGCAACAGGCGGGTCGGGCAGTCGGCGGCGTAGACGTTTCCGCGCTCGCCCCCGCTGGAGGCGGTCACCATCGGGGAACCTGGTGAGAGAAAAGTGCCTTCTTGCATGATCGCTTCCTTTAACACACCTGGTTCCCATTGGTAACCACAAGGAGCATACCCATGAAAGTGACTGTCCTGGGCGCCAGCGGCCGTGTCGGATCGGAAATCGTCAAGGAACTGGCCCGACGCGGGCATCAGGTGACGGGCGTGGCCCGTCGGCCTGACCGGGTCCCTGCGGGGGCTGGCGTGACGGCGGTAGCCGGGAATGTGAACCAGCCCGCAACCCTCGCCCCGACCTTGGTCGGCGCCGACGCCGTGGTCAGCGCCGTCATGTTCGTGGACAGCGATCCGGCCCTGCTGATCCAGGCGATCAAGGATGCGGGCGTTCCGCGCTACCTAGTGGTCGGCGGCGCCGGCAGTCTGGAGATCGCGCCGGGCCAGCGCCTGGTCGACACGCCGGACTTCCCCGAAGCCTACAAGGCCGAAGCCCTGGCGGGCGGCCGCTTCCTGAACGCCTTGCGCGCGGAGCCCGAGTTGAACTGGACCTTCCTGTCCCCTTCGGCCCTGTTCGACGGGTCGGAGCGCACCGGCGTCTTCCGGCTGGGCGGCGACGCCCTGCTGACGGACGCTCAGGGCAACAGCCGCATCTCCTTCCCCGACTACGCCATCGCCATGGCCGACGAGATCGAGACGCCCCGTCATCCGCGCGCCCGCTTCACCGTCGGCTACTGAACAGTCAGGCCTCGAAGCACGACAGGCCGCGACCAAAGAAAACGGCCCCGGAGATGTCTCTCCGGGGCCGTCGTCGTTCTTAGCCGTGAAGCCGGATCAGGCGCCCAGCGAAGCCGGGTCGATCTTGAAGCCCGGGCCCATCGTCGAAGACAGGGCGATGCGCTTCACATAGGTGCCCTTGGCGCCCGACGGCTTGGCGCGGACGAGGGCGTCCACGATGGCCTTGACGTTGGCTTCCAGGGCGTCCTGCGTGAAGGAGGCCTTGCCGATGCCGGCGTGGACGATGCCCGCCTTCTCGACGCGGAACTCGACGGCGCCGCCCTTGGCGTCCTTGACGGCCTGGGCGACGTTCGGGGTCACGGTGCCGACCTTCGGGTTCGGCATCAGGCCGCGCGGGCCCAGCACCTTACCCAGTCGACCGACCAGGGCCATCATGTCCGGCGACGCGATCACGCGATCGAAGTCCATGAAGCCGCCGGCGATCTTCTCGTACAGGTCTTCAGCGCCGACGTGCTCGGCGCCGGCCGCCTTGGCTTCATCAGCCTTGGCGTCCTTGGCGAAGACGGCGACGCGGACGTCACGGCCGGTGCCCGAGGGCAGGTTCACCACGCCGCGGACCTGTTGGTCGGCGTGACGCGGGTCGACGCCCAGGTTGACGGCGATTTCGATCGACTCGTCGAACTTGGCCTTGGCGTTGTCCTTCACCAGCTTGATGGCTTCGTTGAAGGCCAGCAGGTCTTCGGTGACGCCCGTGCGGGCCTTGTGGGCTTTGGTCAGCTTAGCCATGTCTTAGCCCTCCACCACTTGAATGCCGATGGCGCGGGCCGAGCCCTCGATGATGCGCGACGCGGCGTCCAGGTCGTTCGCGTTCAGGTCCTTCATCTTCTTCTCGGCGATTTCGCGCAGTTGCGTCTGCGTGACCTTGCCGGCGAACTCGCGGCCGACGAGCTTGGAGCCCGACTTGATGCCAGCGGCCTGCTTCAGATACCAGGTCGCCGGCGGCGTCTTGGTGATGAAGGTGAACGACTTGTCCTGATAGACGGTGATGACGGTCGGAAGCGGGGTGCCCTTGGCTTCCTTCTCGGTCCGCGCGTTGAACTCCTTGCAGAAGCCCATGATGTTCACGCCGCGCTGACCCAGAGCCGGGCCGATCGGGGGCGAAGGCGTGGCCGAACCGGCCGGCACTTGCAGCTTGATATAGCCGAGAATCTTCTTGGCCATTGGTCTCTCCTATGAATGACCCGATGACGATGCGTCGGGCCGGTGAGCCGTGGTCCGGCATGGCTGCCTTCCACGGATTTGCCGCCGGGCGACTCCAAGGCCGTCCAGCGAAGGCGCGCGTTTAGCAGGCAGGCCCTGAAAACGCAAACGGGACCGCCCGGAGACGGTCCCGATCTCTGCGTGGCGTCAGCGGCCGATCAGGCGCTGACCTTCTCCACCTGATTGTATTCCAGGTCGACCGGGGTCGGGCGGCCGAAAATGGAGACGGCCACGCGCAGGCGGGCGTTCTCTTCGTCGACGCTCTCGACCTGACCGTCGAAGCTGGCGAACGGGCCGTCGGTGACCTTGACGTTCTCGCCGATGTCGAAGCGGATGGTGGGCTTCGGACGCTCGACGCCCTCTTCCACCTGGCCGATGATGTTCTGGACTTCACGCTCCGAGACCGGCAGCGGCTTGGTGCCGCCCGCGGCGCCCAGGAAGCCCGTGACCTTCGGCGTGTTCTTGACTAGGTGATAGGCCTCGTCGGTCATCTCCATCTTCACCAGCACATAGCCGGGGAAGAATTTGCGCTCGGCGTTGACCTTCTTGCCGCGGCGGATCTCGACGACGTCCTCGGTCGGAACCAGGATTTCGGAGAAGGCGTCTTCCAGACCCTGTTGCTTGGCCTGGTCGCGCAGTTGTTCGGCGACCTTCTTCTCGAAGTTCGAATAGGCGTGGACGATGTACCACTTGTGGCGGGGGTTGGCCGCCGGCTTGGGCGCTGCATCGGTCATGTGCGCGTCTCCTTTATTGGCCAAGGCTGAGGATGATGCGGGACGCGAAGCCGAGACCCGTGTCGACGATCCAGAAGAAGGCGGCCGCGATCAGCACCATGATGAAGACCATCACCGAAGTGATCCAGGTCTCCTTGCGGCTGGGCCACACGATCTTCCGCGCCTCGGCGCGAACCTCGTTGATGAACTGCGGGATGGACGTCTTCTTCTTCGGCGCGGGCGCGTCGACGGCCACGGTCGCTGCGCCTTGCGCGGCTGCTGCGGTCTTGGTCCCCGTGGAGCGGCGGCCGCCCGGGGTCTTCGCCTTGGCCATTTGACGTCTCTTCAACCTCTGGATCCTGCTGCCCCACATGGGAAGTCCCAGGCGATCGCAACAGGGGGAATGGCAGGAGTGGAGGGACTCGAACCCCCGGCCCTCGGTTTTGGAGACCGATGCTCTACCAGCTGAGCTACACTCCTAGTGTCCCGGACAAAGATCAGCGCGCCGTGGATATTCACCCAGCGGCGCGACCCTCGCCAGAGGGGGGCGTATGCCCGAGGGCCACGGTCATTTCAAGGGCCATCTGCGCCGCAGGCGCGCGAAGTCGCGGATTTTCCTCAGAACAGACGGGCCACGGCGCTGGGCTCATAGCTCAGCCCTTTCACCAGGGCGTCGGAATCGCCGACCGAGAAGGTCTGAGCCCGACTGCGGCCGTCGATCACGGCCACCGCCTCGATCTCCTCGGGAATCACCTTGACCACCGCGACGGCGTCGCCGGCCGGCGCCCAGGGGCTGATGTCCGGCGAGCGGGCGATGATCAGGTCGTTCAGCCGCTTCACCTCGTCGCCGTCCGTCACCTCCTCGGCGCGGCCGTCGATGGAGACGCCGACCGCCTCACCCTCCTGGCCCACGCCGCGCACGGCGACGCCGACACGCGGGTCGGCGGTCAGGTTCTTCAGTTTCTCACTGTCGCGGGCGGTGACGAAGTAGAGGTTCAGCCCGTCGTTCAGATAGCCCAGAGTCGCCGCCTGCGGCCGCCCGTCGGCCCGGTTGACCGCCAGGGTCATCAGCTTCTGGCTGTCCAGCAGCTTGAGAATGGCGGCCACCGCGCCGCCATGGATCGGGGTGATGCGCGAGGTCGAGCTCATGGCGTTTCTCCAGAGGATACGAGAGCGGACGGGTCCGACAGACTGGCTTGGCAACTTCGACGCAGCCTTGACGCAGATCAAGGCGACTGGACGCCGCTTCGGTTCCAATACTCTCATGACAGAGTCCCGCTTCGCGTCCGATACGCCTCGTCTGGAGGTGGCCCCCCTCAGCGAAGCGGAGGCGCCGGCCGCCTTCGCCCTGGCGCGTCTGTGGCGGCCCAATCTGGAGCCGGCCCAGTGGGACGCCTTCCTGTCGGCCTGGCGCGCCGCCCCGGAAAGCCGGGGCATCCTCAGCGCGCGCAATCGGCGCGGCGGGGTGCTGGGCTTCGTCAGTTGGTGGCGCCAGCCTGACCTGGAGTACGGCGAAACCCTGTGGGCCGGTCCCTTCGTGGTGCGCGAAATGGGTGTGCGCCCCCTGGTGCGTCAGAGCTTGGCGGTCGAGCTGACCGCCCTCGCCCGCCAGCTGGGCGCGCGGCTGCGCTATGCCGAGGAAGCCGCTACGCCGGACTGCGCCGCGGAACTGGCGGCTAGGACAGGCTGACCTATTCGGATTCAGCCTCTTATCGCCTAGACTGCCGCGTCATCCGGGAGACGACGTTCGTGAACACCGCTGCGGCTCAGGCCGAACTCGAAAAGGTGCGTCTGGAAGACGTCCATCCTTGCGCCAGCTGCGGCGCCCGTCCGTTGGGCGTCTGCGCGGACCTCAAGGGGCACGAGCTTCAGAGCATGGCCTGCGCCAGCGAGAGCGTCTCGGCCCAGCCGGGACAGACCCTGTTCCATGAAGGCGATCCGAACCCTTACGTCTTCAACGTGGTGGACGGGGCGGTGAAGCTGTACCGCCTGCTGCCCGACGGACGGCGCCAGATCACCGGCTTCCTGTTCCAGGGCGACTTTCTGGGTCTGGGCGGGCGCGGAGCCTCCAGCTTCACGGCCGAGGCGCTGACGCCGCTGAACGCCTGCCGCTTCCGGCGCGGCGACTTCGATCAACTGCTGAACGCCCTGCCCGCGCTGGAGCATCGACTGGTGGCCCTGGCCGGGGATGAGCTGATGGCGGCGCAGGAGCAGATCGTCCTTCTGGGCCGTAAGACGGCGCGCGAGCGGCTGGCCAGCTTCCTGACCCGCCTGTCGGAGCGCCAGGTGCAGTTGGGCGGCCCGGAGGGGCAGGTCCATCTGCCGATGACGCGGCTGGACATCGCCGACTACCTGGGCCTGACGATCGAGACGGTCAGCCGGGTCTTCACCCAGTTCAAAACCTCGGGCCTGATCCGGCTGCTGCCGGGCAATGACGTCGCCCTGCCCGACCCGGCCGCGCTGAAGGCCCTGGGCGAAGGCGCCGCCTGACCTATTCTCGTTGAAGGGATAAGGGGACGCGGCCTGACGTTCCGCGCCCCTCCCCGCATCGGCTCTAGAACTTGCGGCCGACGCCGACCGACACGACCCAGGGGTCCAGGCTGACGCTGCTCTTCAGCGCGCCGCCATTGATCCTGGCGTCCGTGTCGAACCACACCTTCTTGGCGTCCACATTCAGCGTCCACGGGCCGGAAATGTTCCAGTCGGCGCCGGCCTGCAGCGCGACGCCGAAGCCGTTGTCCAGATCGACCTCGAAGCCGTTCTTATCCTTGCCGCTGAAGAAGGCCATGTAGCTGACGCCCGCCCCGACATAGGGGCTGACCGTCGCGTTCGGCGTCGGCCGGTATTGCAGCGTCACCACCGGGGGCAGAACCCATGTCTCATGCACGGCCACATCGGTCGCGCCGCCCTTGGCGCGGACCTCGTGCTGGGTGGCGCCCAGGATGGCCTCGACGGCCCAGTGGTCGGCGACGAAATAGGTGAAGCCCAGCGTCGGCATCCAGTCGTCGCCCACATCGACCTTCAGACCGCTGTCGGCCCCGGCGGCGGTGACGATGGCGTCATCGGCCTGAGGCAGGACGCCGGTCATGCGGGCGGTGACGATCAGCGAGCCCTTGCCCACCGGCTCAGGCGCGGCGTTCTGGGCCGAGGCGGCGCCCGCGACGGCCAGCAGGCTGACGGAAGCGATCAATGCGGCTGTGGTTTTCATCGGTGCAATCCCCGACATTCGCCGGGTCGGGAGAGGGCCCGGCTTCGATGTCATCATGACCTTGCGCCTGCTCGCCTCACTCCGCCTTGATCTAGCGCAAGCTACGGAAACTTCGTCGATTTCATCCAAGAAAAATCCCCTCCGGCCAGCGCCGAAGGGGATCTTTCGTCTGTCCGTCAGATGACGGGGGTCAGGGTTCCGAGTGACCCTCGTCGCCTTCATCGAACAGGCGGAACTCGTGCCACAGGCCGTTCAGGACGCCAAAGGCCACCGCCAGGCCGAGGCCCAGGATCCAGGCGAAATACCACATGGGATGATCTCCTTTCGCGGGATCAGTAGAGGTCGGGGTTGGTCTTCAGCGCCTCGCTCGTCGAGCGGCCCCACAGCACCTTGTAGACCCAGGCGGTGTAGAGCAGGACGAAGGGCAGGAAGACCGCCACCACGATCAGCATGATGAACAGGGTCGTATGGCTGGACGAGGCGTTCCACACCGTCAGGCTGGACTGGGCGTCGATCGAGCTGGGCAGGATGAAGGGGAACATCGACAGACCGACCGTCGAGATGATCCCGACGGCTGAGGCCGACGAGCCGCCGAAGGCCATCACCGCCGACTTGCGCCACATCCCCAGCAGACCGACCGCAGCGCCGGCAAAACCCAGCACCGGAGCGATGATCATCCACGGATAGCGGCCGTAGTTGTCCATCCAGGCGCCGGGCGCAGCCTCGACCGCCGTGCGCAGCGGGTTGGAGGCGCCCGCCGTGTCCACCACGCCGGTGATACGGAAGCCCATGTCGCCGAAGGCCGCCATGGCGCCGCCGATCGCGAACAGCACCAGGCTGGCCACGCCGGCGACGGTGCCGATGGCGCGGGCGCGCTTCAGCACCGGACCTTCTTCGCCCTTGATCGCCAGCCAGGCCGCGCCGTGCAGCACCAGCATGGACACGGACAGCAGGCCGCACAGCAGGGTGAAGGGGGTGAACAGACCCAGCAGGCCGCCTTCATAGAAGCTGCGCAGGTCGCTGGTCAGGCGGAAGGGCGCGCCCAGCAGGACGTTGCCGACGGCCACGCCGAACACCAGGGCCGGGACGAAGCTGCCGATGAACAGACCCCAGTCCCACATGGAGCGCCAGCGCGCCTCGGGCCGCTTCGAGCGATACTTGAACGACACCGGCCGAAGGATCAGCGCGGACAAAACCACGAACATGGCCAGGTAGAAGCCCGAGAAGCTGACGGCGTAGACCTGCGGCCAGGCGGCGAAGATCGCCGCTCCGCCGACGATGAACCAGACCTGGTTGCCTTCCCAGGTCGCGCCGATGGTGTTGATCACCATGCGGCGCTCTTCGTCCTTCTTGGCGACGAAGGGCAGCAGGGCGCCGACGCCCATGTCGAACCCGTCGGTCAGGGCGAAGCCGATCAGCAGCACGCCCAGCAGTCCCCACCAGATCAGGCGGAGGGTGGTGTAGTCGAGGGGAAGTTCCATCTCTCTTTTTCCTTCAACGACCGGGTCAGGCGACCGCGGGCTCGCCTTCAGCAGCGGCGTCTTCTTCGCGGGCTTCCTGTTCGGCGAACGGCCCCTTCTTGACCGCGCGCAGGATCAGGCCGACCTCGACGACGGCAAGGGCGCCGTACAGCAGGGTGAAGCAGATGATCGTGGTCCACAGGTGGGCCACCGTCAGGCTGGACGCGCCCAGGAAGGTCGGCAGCACGCCTTCCACGGCCCAGGGCTGACGTCCCACCTCGGCCAGCAGCCAGCCGGCCTCGATGGCGATCCACGGCAGCGGGATGGCCAGGACGGCCAGGCGCAGGAACCACTTCGTCTCATGCTTGCGCAGGGTGCACAGGATGAAGGCCGTGCCGAACAGGCCGATCATCAGGAAGCCGATGCCGGCCATGAAACGGAACACCCAGAACATCAGCGGCACGTTCGGAACCGTCGACCATGCGGCCTGCTTGATCTGATCCGGCGTCGCGGCGCGCGGGTCCTCGACGTAACGCTTCAAAAGCAGGCCGTAGCCCAGGTCGTTGCGGACCGTCTCGAACTGACCGCGGGCGGCCATGTCGGTCGGATCGGCCTTGACCTTTTCCAGCGCGTCATAGGCGACGACGCCGCGTTCGATGCGGTCCTCGGCGACGGCGACCAGTTCAAGGATGCCCTCGACCGGCTTGTCGATGCTGCGCGTCGAGATCAGGCCCAGGACATAGGGCACCTTGACCTCGAAGTGAGTGTGACGGTCCTCAAGGTTCGGCAGGCCGAACAGGGTCAGACCGGCCGGCGCCTCTTCGGTGCGCCACATGGCTTCCAGAGCGGCCAGCTTCATCTTCTGGTTGTCGGTCAGAGCGTAGCCCGACTCATCGCCCAGAACGACCACCGACAGCGACGACAGCAGGCCGAAGGCGGCGGCGACCGTCATCGACCGCTTGGCGAAGCCCTTGTGCTTGCCCTTCAACAGATAGAAGGCCGAAATGCCCAGCACGACCACGGCGGCGCAGACGTAGCCAGCCGACACGGTGTGGACGAACTTGGCCTGGGCCACCGGGTTGAAGATCACCGCCATGAAGTCGGTGATTTCCATACGCATGGTGTCGGGGTTGAAGGCGGCGCCGACCGGATTCTGCATCCAGCCGTTGGCGATCAGTATCCACAGGGCCGACAGATTAGTGCCCAGGGCCACCATGAAGGTGACGAACAGGTGGGCGTGCGGCTTCAGCTTGTCCCAGCCGAAGAACATCAGGCCGACAAAGGTCGCCTCCAGGAAGAAGGCCATCAGGCCCTCGATCGCCAGCGGCGCCCCGAAGATGTCGCCGACATAGTGGGAGTAGTAGCTCCAGTTCATGCCGAACTGGAATTCCATCGTCAGGCCGGTGGCGACGCCCAGCACGAAGTTGATGCCGAAGATCACGCCCCAGAAACGGGTGATCGTCCGCCAGATCGGCCGACGGGTCATCACATAGATGCTCTCCATGATGACCAGCATGAAGGAGAGGCCCAATGTGAGGGGCACGAACAGAAAGTGGTATAGCGCCGTCAGTGCGAACTGAAGGCGTGAAAGGTCTACGACCGCCAGGTCGATCATCGTTCCAGGCTCCTGACCGCCAGCCCCCATCGACCGGCGTTCTACTCTAACCTAAGTCAGCGCGTATTGGCGCGCCTTGATCCTGATCAAAGCCAGAGGCAGCGACTTGAACTAGAGGACGTTTCGCCCAAAGACCTTTCGCCACATAGGCTTTTTGCCCCATCCTCTATTGTCGTCGATCACGCTGGATGAGGGCGGATCTGACCCTCATTCCCAAAATGGCGCACCTGGAGACATGATGACGGCCCAGCCGGTCGACCCTCAGCAGGCGAGTTCCCCGAGAATCGCAGAGACGGCTGCGCCTGCGGCCTGGCTGAAGGCCGCCCTGTCCCCCTGGCGTCGCCTGATGAGCCTGGGCGGAGCCCTGGTGATCGCGGATACGGTCCCGGCCGTCGGCTTCGCCGCTGGATTGGCCCTGGCCGTCGGCGCCTTGCCGCGCGGCCTGGACGAGGCCTTCCCCGGCCTGGTGCTGGCGGTCGTCGCCCTGATCGTACGCGCCGCGCTCAGTCAGGGCGCGGTCTTCGTCAACACCCGCGCCGCCCGCGCCGCCAAGAACGGTCTGCGTCGCCGCGCCCTGAAGGGCGCCCTCGCCGGCCGTCTGTCGGACGCCACCGCCATGACCGCCGCCGCCGAGGGCGTCGAGGCCCTGGACGGCCATGTCGCCCGCTTCACCCCCGCCCGCACGGCGGCGGCCGTCTCGCCCCTGATCCTGATCCTGGCGGCGGGCGTGGTCAGCCCCTTCACCGCCGGCATCCTGATCTTCACCCTTTTACCCTTCGTGCTGGGCATGGCCCTGACCGGCATGGCGGCGGGCGCCGAGAGCCGCCGTCAGTTCCTGGCGCTGGAGCGTCTCTCGGGGCTGTTCCTGGACCGGGTGCGCGCCCTGCCCGCCATCCTGTCCTTCCAGGCCGAGGCGCAGCAGACGCGCGTCATCGCCCGCGCCTCGGACGACCTGGCCCGCCGCACCGGCAAGGTGCTGAAGGTCGCCTTCCTGTCCTCGGCGGTGCTGGAGTTCTTCTCGGCCCTGGCCGTCGCGCTGGTCGCCGTCTACTGCGGCTTCAACCTGCTGAAGCTGCTGCCGTTTCCGGCGCCGGACGAACTGAGTCTGGCGCAGGCCTTCTTCGTCCTGGCCCTGGCGCCCGAGGTCTATCAGCCGATGCGCCGCCTCGCCGCCGCCTATCACGACCGCCAGGCCGCCGAGTCCGCCGCGCCCAGCCTCAGCCGCCTGGAACAGATCGATGAGACGCCGCGACCTCGTGCGCCTCTTCCTTCGTCCGCGCCCGCGATGCGCTTCCGCGACGTGACCATCTCCTATGACGACACGCCCGTGCTCAGCGGCTTCAACCTGACCGTCGCGCCTGGCTCGATCGTCGCCCTGACCGGCCTCAGCGGGGCGGGCAAGACCAGCCTGCTCAACCTCGTCCTCGACCTGTCGCCCCTGTCAGGCGGCGAGGTCGAGGTCGGCGACGCGCGCCTGTCGGACGCCCCCGACCTGACCGCCTGGATCGCCTGGGCCGGTCAGGCGCCGGTCGTGATCCGCGGAACCCTGGCCGAAAACATCGCATTGGCCCATCGCAGCGCCACATCCGAACAGATCGAACAGGCCGCGCGCAAGGCGGGCCTCGACGGCGCGCTGGATCGCCGGATCGACGAGCGCGGCGGCGGTCTGTCGGGGGGCGAGCGTCGCCGTCTGGGTCTGGCCCGCGCCTTCCTCAAGCCCGCCCCCCTGCTGCTGCTGGACGAACCGACCGCCAATCTGGACGCCGAGGCCGAGGCCGCCCTGCTGCCGCTCATCCGCGAGGCGGCGCGCGGACGCACGACCCTCATCGCGACCCATTCCGACGCCGTGGCCGAACTGGCCGATGTGGTGGTGCGCCTGTGAAGCCTCAGTCCTCTCCCGGCGTCGTCCGCCTCAAGGCCATGATCCGCGCCCAGGAGAGCGCCCAGTTCCCGCGCCTGCTGGCCGCCTCGGTCACAGGCGCTCTGGTCTCGGCCGGGGCCGTGGCCCTGCTGGGCGTCTCAGGCTGGTTCATCACCGCCGCCGCACTGGCCGGCGCGGCCGGACCGGCCGCAGCCCATGTGTTCAACTATCTGGTACCCAGCGCGGTCATCCGCTTCCTGGCCATCGTCCGCACCGCCTCCCGCTATGGCGAGCGCGTCACCGGGCACGAGGCGGCGCTGAAGGCCCTCGCCGCCCTGCGTCCTCAACTGTTCGACGGTCTGGCGCGCGGCCCCACGACGCGCGCCCTGTCGCTGGCGGGCGGCGAGGCCTCGGCCCGACTGGTGCAGGATGTCGACGCCGTTCAGGATCGTTTCGTGCGTCTGTCCGCGCCGTGGAGCGCGGGCGCCGGCCTGCTGACCGGCATGGTGATGGCCTCGCTGGCCGGATGGCGCGCCGCCGTCGCGGTCGCCCTGGCCACCGTGGTCAGCGTGGCGCTGGGCGTCGTGCTGGGCAGTCGCCTGGCCGAACCTGCGGGCCGCCGCCTGCAGGAGGCGATGGGCGACTTCAAGACCGACTTCGCCGCCATGTCCGCCGCCGCGCCCGAGCTTCAGGCCTACGGCATGAAGGACTGGGCGGTGGAGCGTCTGGCCCGTCAGGGCGGCGCCGTCGAAGCCGCCGCCGAGGCCCTGGCCCGCGCCGGAGGCTGGCTGATGGCGGGGCAGACCCTGTCCATGGCGCTGGGCGTCATGGGCGCGGCGCTGGCCGCCGGTTCCGCCTCCCCCGCTTTAACCGCCCTGGCCATGCTGGCCGCCGTCGCCACGGTCGAGAGCGC
Organism: Brevundimonas olei; assembly: GCF_037055245.1. Taxonomy (GTDB): domain Bacteria; phylum Pseudomonadota; class Alphaproteobacteria; order Caulobacterales; family Caulobacteraceae; genus Brevundimonas; species Brevundimonas olei. The sequence goes on along the minus strand of NZ_CP146369.1, from coordinate 1,430,118 downwards.
GGGCAATCTGCTGAACGCCCTGCGCCAGAACGGCGCCGTCGCCGTCGCCGTTCAGCGTCTGGGCGAGTTGCTGGATGGAGAGGCTCCCATCGCGACGTCCGCCGCCGAGCCTGCCCTTCGCCTGTCGTCGGCCGATCTGCGTCTCGCCCCGCCTCAGCGCCTGGCCGTCGTGGGTCGCTCCGGCGCAGGCAAGACCACCCTGATCGAGCGGATGATGCATCTGCGCGCGCCTGTTCCGGGCGAGGTCGCCTTCGCCGATGTCGACAGCGCCGGTCTATCGCCCGACACCGTGCGCTCGCTGTTCGCCTATGCGCCGCAACAGGCGGTTCTGATGGCCGGAACGGTGCGCGAGAATCTTCGCCTGGCCGCCCCTTCGGCCGATGACGATCAGCTCTGGGCAGTGCTCGAGGACGCCGGCCTGACCGACCGCATCCGCGCCGCGCCCGGCGGGCTGGACGAGCCTCTGGGCGAGAACGGCGCGCGGCTGTCAGGCGGCGAGCGGCGGCGGCTGGGCCTGGCCCGCGCCTATCTGCGCCCCGCGCCCTGGCTGGTGCTGGACGAACCGACCGAAGGGCTCGACGCCGCGACAGAGGCCAAGGTTCTGGACCGGCTGGCCCAACGCCTGCAGCGCACCGGTCAGGGCCTGATCCTGGTCAGCCACCGCCCGGCCCCGTTGGCCCTGTGCGACCAGACCCTGACCGTCAGCGGCATCGCCCCGGATGGTCATGTTCAGGCACACGTCGGTCCTCTTCGCGCCGTCGCCTGAACCGGCCGACCTTTGATCTCCATCAAGGCGCGGCCACGGACGGTGAGCTCTGCTGTCGGCATAGGAGAACTGCCATGCCCTCAGAAATCATCGCTCCCGTCGCCGCCATGGGCGCCTTCTTCCTCACCTTTATGGCCGCTATGGCCTACGGCGTGATCAACAGCAATCTGGCCGACCGCAAGGCGCGCTGACCATGACGCTGCATCACATCCGGCTGGAGCTGGCCCGCGAGGTCGATGCGCCGCATGGCGATCCGGGCGACGGCTATGACCTGGTCATGACGCTGGACGAACACTCCCGGTTGGACGCTCCGGCCCTGCTCGCCGCGCCCGAACGCACGCGCGTCCGCCGTTTCCGCGACGGCGAGACGCTGGCGGTCGGCCAACTGACCCGGGGCGCGGACGGCCGCTGGGTGCTGGACTTCCCCGGCGAGGACGCCGACGCCGTCGGCTTCCGCCTCGAAAGCGAACGCTTCGTGCCGGGGGAATACGTCTCCCTGGCCGAGCCGGGCGGCCCCATGCGTCCCTATCGGGTCGCCCTGGTCCAGCCTTTGGACCGCACCTGAGCCGCCACGACGGCGCCGCCTGATCAGGCGGCGTCGGTCTCCTCGCCTTTGATCACAGGGCGGAACAGCAGCTTGTCGATGCGTCGGTCGTCCATGTCGATGACCTCGACCTCGAAGCGGCCCAGCTGAAGAATGTCGCCCTCGTTCGGCACGCGCGACAGATGGTGCAGCACCAGGCCCGCCACCGTGTGGAAGCCTTCATGCTCGCCGAAGTCCTCGCCCAGCGCTTCGCCCAGTTCATCCAGATCGATCTGACCGTCGACGGCCCAGGTGCCGTCGGCGCGCTTGCGCACGGCCGTCTCGACCTCGTCATGGCTCTCGTTGAAGTCGCCGGCGATCATCTCCAGCAGGTCCGTCGCCGTGACCACGCCTTCAAAGGCGCCGTATTCATCCACCACGAAAGCCATGTGAACCTTCGAGCCCTTCAGGATCTCCAGCGCCTTCAGCACCGAGGTCGACTGAGGGATGAAGGCGGGTTCGGCCACCAGCTTCTCGACGTTGAACTCGCCGTTGTCGAGCAGGCTGTCCAGCAGGTCCTTCTTGTGGACCACGCCCAGCGGATTATCGATGTCGTTGTCCCGCGCCACCACGATGCGCGAATAGGGACAGGTGCGAATTTCCTCGCGCAGCGTCTCTTCGGAATCGTCCAGGGCGATCCAGTAGACCTCGTGGCGCGGCGTCATCGCCACGCGCACGGCCCGGTCGCCCAGGCGCAGGATCTCCTCGATCATCTCCTGCTCTTCCGGCTCGATCAGGCCTGCGGACGTGCCCTCGGCCAGGATGCTCTCCACCTCTTCCTGAGTGACGTCCGAACCGTCGCGATCCTTGACGCCCAGCAGCTTGAGGATGCCCGAGGTCGACGCCGTCAGCAGCAGCACGAACGGCTTCATCACCAGGGCCAGGGTCGAGATCGGACCGGCCATCTTGGAGGCGATGGTCTCGGGGAAGATCAGGGCCAGGCGCTTGGGCACCAGTTCGCCGACGATCAGCGAGACATAGGTGATCAGCACCACGACCACGCCGGTGGCGATGATCTGCGAATAGGGCGCCAGCGCCGGCAGGTTCGCCGTCAGGATGTCGTCCAGCTCGCCGGCGATGGCCGCCTGACCGTAGGCGCCGGCCAGAATGCCGATCAGGGTGATGCCCACCTGGACCGCCGACAGGAACTGCGTCGGCTCCTCAGCGAGTTTCAACGCAGCGCGTGCGCCGCGGTCGCCTCGTTCGGCACGGCTCTGAAGCTTGGATTTGCGGGAAGACACGACCGCGAGTTCGGTCATGGCGAAAAGGCCGTTCAGCACCACAAGCAGCAGCACGACGACGATAGCGATGGTCAACATCGAAAAGGGAGAAGCCCTGACGCGGCGCGACTAACGGCGTCCGCGAGGCGTATAGTAAAGGCGATGCCGCCCCTGCGCCAGCTTTCTTGTCGAAACTGCGGCGTTCAGCCTGTTCGGCCCGTCTCGACGGCGCCGTAGAAGCCCGTGTCGGCGCCGCCCTGCCCCATGCCTCCGGTCTGCGCGGCGCAGGCGCTAAGGCCGATCACCAGACCTATCAGCAGGCCCAGACGTGCAGCGCGGATCATCTTGGTTAACCGGTCATTGACGACCCGCCCTGAACGCGAGACGCGGCAACCGAGTTCCCCGGTCAGGCCGCCGAGGGCATGCTCTCGTCCGACCATTCAGCGGCGACAGCAACGCCTCGCTCCATGCCCTGCAGCAGGATCTCCAAGGTCACCGGTTTCGCCACCAGATGGTCGGCGCCGGCCTGCACCGCCTGCAGATGATGAGCCTCGGTCGTATTGGCCGTCAGCATGACGATGGGTGTGCGCGCCGCGCCCAGACGCGCCTCCTCGGCGCGGATGCGGCGCATGGCGTCCAGCCCGTCCATGACCGGCATCTGCATGTCCATCAGCACCACGTCGAAACGCTCCTTCTGGAATCGCAGCACGCCCTCCAGCCCGTTGTCGGCGGTGACGATCTCGAAGCCCAGCGGCTCCAGCAGGCAGCGCACGACCATCTGATTGGCCGGATTGTCCTCGACCGCGAGAATACGCAGTCGCGCGGGCTCCTCGGGTTTCTCTACGGCCGACCCAGCCGCCTCCGTCGAAGCCGACAGCGGGCGCTGGATCGGCAGGTCCACGCTGAACACGCTGCCTTCGCCCGGCGCAGACTCGACGGTGATCGTTCCACCCATCAGTTCCGCCAGCGACTTGCAGATGGACAGGCCCAGACCCGTGCCGCCGAACTGACGCGAGATGGCGTCATCCGCCTGGACGAAAGGCTTGAACAGACGTTGGGCGGCCTCGGCGTCGAAGCCCATGCCCGTGTCCTGCACCTCGATCACGAGGCGCTCCTGGCGTTCGACCGCCCGCACGTCGACCTGGACGGAAACGCGGCCTTCAGCGGTGAATTTCACTGCGTTGGATACAAGGTTGGAAACGATCTGGGTGATGCGCACCCCGTCTCCGATCACCTCGCCCCGGGCGGTCGGCGTAAAGGCGACCTCCAGCGCCAGGCCCTTGTCCTCGGCGAGCGCGCGACGCATCTCGACCACCGCCTCGATGTCGCCCTTGAGGTCGAACGACGCCGTCGACAGGCTGAACTGACCGGCCTGCATCTTCGACAGGTCCAGCATGTCGTCCAGCACCCGGCGCAGGGAGTCGCCAGCCCCGGTGATCAGGTTCAGCATCTCGCTCTGGCGCGGCGTCAATGTCGTGTGCGCCAGGGCCGAGGCCAGGCCCAGCACCGCGTTCAGCGGCGTACGCACCTCATGGCTGACGTTGGCGAAGAAGCGGTCACGCACGTCTGCGGCCTGCCGCGCCTCGGCCTGCGCCAGCTCCAGGGCCCTGAGCGCACGGACGTGGTCCGACACCTCGAAACGGATGGCGGTGTAGGTCTCGGGTCGTCCGTCCGCCCCGAGGTTCGGAACAATGGTGGTGTCCACCCAGTAGGCCTCGCCCGATTTGGTGCGGTTCTGGATGGTGCCGCGCCACACTTCGCCACGCGCGATGGTCCGATACAGGTTGCGGAAATAGTCGCGCGCATGAACGCCCGAGTTCACCACCCTGTGCGTCTGGCCGATCAGCTCGGCGCGCGAATAGCCGCTGACCGCCTCGAACTTGTCGTTGCAATACAGGATGCGGCCCGCGCGATCCGTAATCGCCACGATGGCGGCCTCGTCAAGCGCGGCGGAGAGGCCGGCGCGGCGGGGCCAGTCGACGTCAGTCATAAGGGGTCCTTTCAGCCCGGCACATGGCGCGTCCATGGCTGAGAAACCCTTAACCGCCCCGCTAGACCAAAGTCGGGCGTCTCCTTTTGATTCAACGCAATAGCGCATGGCAAAACGGCCCCCGGATCGCTCCGGGGGCCGCTCTGTACGCTTACGCTACTCTTACTGTGCGGCCTCAGGGGCCGCCCGTCGATTACTCGACGATCTTGGCCACGACGCCGGCGCCGACGGTGCGGCCGCCTTCGCGGATGGCGAAGCGCAGCTTCTCTTCCATCGCGATCGGCGTGATCAGCTCGACGTCCAGCTCGGCGTTGTCGCCCGGCATGATCATCTCCACGCCTTCCTTCAGGCGCACGATGCCGGTCACGTCCGTCGTGCGGAAGTAGAACTGCGGACGGTAGTTCGTGAAGAACGGCGTGTGACGGCCGCCTTCTTCCTTGTTCAGGATGTAGGCTTCAGCCACGAACTTGGTGTGCGGGGTGATCGAACCCGGCTTGCACAGCACCTGGCCGCGCTCGACGTCTTCACGCTTGGTGCCGCGCAGCAGCACGCCCACGTTGTCGCCGGCCTGGCCCTGGTCCAGCAGCTTGCGGAACATTTCCACGCCCGTGCAGGTCGTCTTCTGGACCGGACGGATGCCGACGATCTCGACTTCCTCACCGACCTTGACGATGCCGCGCTCGACGCGACCCGTCACCACGGTGCCGCGGCCCGAGATCGAGAACACGTCTTCCACCGGCATCAGGAACGGCATGTCGATCGGACGTTCCGGCTGCGGGATGTAGCTGTCGACCGCCGCCATCAGCTCCAGAACGCGCTCGGCGCCGATCTGCGGGTCGCGGTCTTCCACCGCGGCCAGGGCCGAGCCCTTGATCACCGGAATGTCGTCGCCCGGGAACTGGTACGAGCTCAGCAGCTCGCGCACTTCCATCTCGACCAGCTCCAGCAGCTCCTCGTCGTCGACCATGTCGACCTTGTTCAGGAACACCACCAGCGCCGGAACGCCGACCTGACGCGACAGCAGGATGTGCTCGCGCGTCTGCGGCATCGGGCCGTCGGCGGCCGAGCAAACCAGGATCGCGCCGTCCATCTGAGCCGCGCCCGTGATCATGTTCTTCACGTAGTCGGCGTGGCCCGGGCAGTCCACGTGCGCGTAGTGACGGTTCGCCGTCTCATATTCCACGTGCGACGTGTTGATCGTGATGCCGCGCGCCTTCTCTTCCGGCGCGTTGTCGATGTCGGCGTAGTTCATCGCCTTGCCGCCGCCGGCCTTCGACAGCGTCATCGAGATCGCCGCCGTCAGCGTCGTCTTGCCGTGGTCAACGTGACCGATCGTGCCGATGTTCACGTGCGGCTTCGTGCGTTCGAACTTTTCCTTGGCCATTCTCTAGCTCCTGGCATCCCCAAAGCGGGGGTCCAAATGGGTTTGGGGATAGGTGGGGCGATTTGTGGTCAAACCGCCCCGTTTTCAAGTGGGTCCGTCGGAAAGACGGATTTAGGCGTACTTCTTGATCACTTCGTCGGCGACGTGTTGCGGCACCGATTCATAGTGGTCGTACTGCATGGTGAACTGGGCGCGGCCCTGCGACATGCCGCGCAGCGTGTTCACATAGCCGAACATGTTGGCCAGCGGCACGAAGGCGTTCACGACGACGGCGTTGCCGCGCATGTCCTGCCCCTGGATCATGCCGCGACGGCCGTTCAGGTCGCCGATGATCGAACCCAGGTACTCTTCCGGGGTCACGACCTCGACGGCCATGATCGGCTCGAGCAGCTTCGGTCCGCCCTTTTCCTTCAGTTCGCGGAAAGCGGCGCGCGAGGCGATTTCGAACGCCAGGACCGAGGAGTCGACGTCGTGGAAGGCGCCGTCGATCAGGGTCGCCTTGACGTCGATCACCGGGAAGCCGGCCAGCAGGCCGTTGTCCTTGGCCGACTTCAGGCCCTTTTCCACGCCCGGGATGTATTCCTTGGGCACGGCGCCGCCGACGATGGCCGACTCGAAGACGAAGTCCGAACCCGGCTCGCCCGGCTCGAACACCAGCTTGACGCGGGCGAACTGGCCCGTACCGCCGGTCTGCTTCTTGTGGGTGTAGTCGATCTCGGCCTTGCGGCTGATGGACTCGCGATAGGCCACCTGCGGCGCGCCGATGGTCGCTTCGACCTTGTAGGTGCGCTTCAGGATGTCGATCTTGATGTCCAGGTGCAGCTCGCCCATGCCCTTCAGGATCGTCTGGCCCGACTCGTGGTCGGTCGAGACGGTGAAGGACGGATCTTCCGAAGCCAGCTTGGCCAGAGCCACGCCCAGCTTCTCCTGGTCTGCCTTGGTCTTGGGCTCGACGGCGATTTCGATAACCGGCGCCGGGAATTCCATCTTCTCAAGGATGACCGGCGACTTCAGCGGATCACACAGGGTGTCGCCGGTGCGGGTTTCCTTCAGGCCGGCCAGGGCGACGATGTCGCCGGCGTAGGCTTCCTTGATGTCTTCACGGTTGTTCGAGTGCATCAGCAGCATGCGGCCGACGCGCTCACGCTTGTCGCGCGACGAGTTCAGCAGCGACTGGCCGGTTTCCATCTTACCCGAGTACAGGCGGCAGAAGGTGATCGAACCGACGAAGGGGTCGTCCATGATCTTGAACGCCAGAACCGACAGGGGCTCTTCGTCCGACGCCTTGCGGACGATCGGCTCTTCGGTCTTGAAGTCGATGCCCGGCGTCGGCGGGATGTCGACCGGCGACGGCAGGTAGTCGACGACGGCATCGAGCAGGGGCTGGACGCCCTTGTTCTTGAAGGCCGAGCCGGCGAGGATCGGATAGAAGGCGCCGGTGATGACGGCCTTGCGGATGCAGCGCTTCAGCACTTCAACCGAGGGTTCGTTGCCTTCCAGGTAGGCTTCCATGGCCTCGTCGTCGATCTCGACGGCGTTGTCGACCAGGTACTGGCGAGCGGCGGCCACGGCGTCAGCCATATCGGCCGGGATGTCGCGCACGTCGGCCGAGGCGCCGACCTGATCGGTTTCCCAGACCAGGGCCTTCATCTCGACCAGGTCGACCACGCCCTTCAGGTTCGATTCCGAACCGATCGGCAGTTGGATCGGCACGGCCTTGGCGCCCAGACGGTCGCGGATCGACTCCACCGACTTCTCGAAGTCGGCGCCGATCTTGTCCATCTTGTTGACGAAGACGATGCGGGGGACGTTGTACTTGTCGGCCTGGCGCCAGACGGTTTCCGTCTGCGGCTCGACGCCGGCGTTGCCGTCCAGAACGGTCACGGCGCCGTCGAGGACGCGCAGCGAACGCTCGACTTCAATGGTGAAGTCCACGTGGCCGGGGGTGTCGATGATGTTCAGGCGCTTTTCACGCCAGAAGGCGGTCGTGGCGGCCGACGTGATGGTGATGCCGCGTTCCTGCTCCTGGTCCATCCAGTCCATGGTGGACGCGCCGTCGTGCGTCTCGCCCATTTTGTGGTTCTTGCCGGTGTAGAACAGAATCCGCTCGGTCGTCGTCGTCTTGCCCGCGTCGATGTGGGCCATGATGCCGAAGTTGCGGTAGTCTTCGATTTTATGTGTGCGGGGCATTGAAGTTGCCTTCCGGGAGCTTCGCGGACGCGGCGAGCGCCCTGGGGTGTCGGATATGACGGCGCGGGCGGTTCAATCTGAACGCCCGCGCCGGATCGTCTGATTAGCGACCGCCCCATTATCCGAAGAAGAGGGACGGTTTTAAGACGTTTACCAGCGGTAGTGGCTGAAGGCGCGGTTGGCTTCGGCCATCTTGTGGGTGTCTTCGCGCTTCTTGACCGCGGTGCCGCGGTTGTTGGCGGCGTCCAGCAGCTCGGCGGCCAGCTTTTCCGTCATGGTGTTTTCGCCGCGGTTGCGCGCGGCGTTGACCAGCCAGCGGATGGCCAGGGCGCGACGACGGTCCGGACGGACTTCGACCGGCACCTGATAGGTGGCGCCGCCGACGCGACGCGAACGGACTTCAACCGCCGGGGCGACGTTTTCCAGGGCGATGTGGAAGGTCTCGACCGCAGTCTGCTCCTTCTTCTTCTCGGCCAGGATGTCGAAGGCGCCGTAGACAATGTTCTCGGCGACGGCCTTCTTACCTTCGTACATGACGTAGTTCATGAACTTGGTGACGATCAGGTCCCCGAACTTGGGATCCGGCAGGACTTCACGCTTCTGAGCGCGGTGACGACGGGACATGGATGTATCCTCTTAAATCTGTAGGGCGCTAGGAGCGGATTACTTCGGACGCTTGGCGCCGTAGTGCGAACGACGCTGCTTGCGGTCCTTGACGCCCTGGGTGTCGAGTACGCCGCGCAGGATGTGGTAGCGAACGCCGGGCAAGTCCTTCACGCGGCCGCCGCGGATCAGCACGACCGAGTGCTCCTGCAGGTTGTGGCCTTCGCCGGGGATGTAGCACACGGCTTCGACGCCGTTCTTGGCCAGACGGACCTTGGCGACCTTACGCAGAGCCGAGTTCGGCTTCTTCGGGGTCGTGGTGTAGACGCGGGTGCAGACGCCGCGACGCTGGGGCGAACCCTCCAGGGCCGGGACCTTGTTGCGGACCGGCTTCGGCTTGCGGGGCTTGCGGATCAGCTGGTTGATCGTGGGCATTCGAATTCGTCTCTTTTCGATGTGGAGGCGTGTGTCTTTCGACCGGAGCGCCTCATGAGCCTTCTTTTGAACGGGACCGAAGCCCCGCCCGGGTGTTATCGAGCCGAGGTCACGACGCCCAAACAGAAAAACCGGAACGCGCGCTTCGGGCGTTCCGGCGGGACACAGCCCGTCCGTTAGATTGTCACGATCTCAGCGGACGGCGAACCGCCCACGTCTCGAAAGTGCGCGGCTTCTACGCGCGATCCGTTAACAGGTCAAGAGAGACGCGTGGACCGACGTTCAGGGCGTCGTGTTCGTATCCTGTTCAGGGATCGATGATATTGCGCCTAGATATCGCCATGCTTGCCTAGGCATCATTCGTTCGGACGATGGGGGAGCCTTCATGAGCATCGCCGTTCTGCCCGAAGGCCCGACGAAGCGAACCCGTCCGGGCCTCAAGCGAGCCCTGACGGCGGGGACCTCGGTGCTGATGCACGCGATCGTCCTGGGCGGCATGGCCCACTACGCGGCAGGCGACCGTCGCGAATCCCTCCCTACGCCGCCGCCGCCGATCATCCACGTGGAACTGGAGCGTCCGTTCGTTCCACCGCAACCGCGGCCTCCCCTTCCTGCGCCGACGCCTGTCCCGACGCCGGCGCCCATGGAATCGCCGCTGCCCCAGAGACCCAGCGCCGAGCCATCCCCTACGCCTGCGCCGGCCCCCGCCCCTGCTCAGGCGGCTTCCGTCCCTCGGACCGCCCCGCAGGCTCCGCCCCTGCCGGCCCCGGCGTCCAAGGCGGCGCCCGCGCCGCCGGCCGCCGCGCTGGAGCAGGCGCCGGTCGCGCCCGCCTTGATCGCGCCCATACGTCCGCGCAAGAAGGACGAGGAGGACGGCCGCGACGGCCTGCCCGCTCCGCCGGCGCCGCGCCTGGCCGCTCCCGCGCCGGGCGCGCCTTCAGCCGCCGCGTCAGGCGTGGACGGCATTTCCGACGCCTGGCGCGTGACGCCTGAGGGTCAGTCCGGGCGCAACGCCCGCGCCTTACGCACCTCCCCCGCCGGATGCCCTGCGGACCAACTGCTTCGTCGAGGCGAAGAGATCATCTGCGAGGAACGGTTCAACGCCCGGGCGGCGCAGGGCGCAGAGAACGGCCGCATCACCGGCACCGGCAACGCAGAGCGCGACGCCCGCTTCGCCCGCGAAGGGGCGCGCGAGATGCAGCGCTACGAGGCCCAGCGTCGACCGCTCAGCGGCGGGGTCGGAGTGCTCCCGCCTCAGGACTGCCCAGGCTCCAACTTCGGCACGGGCTGCGCAGGCGCGCACCTGGATTCCTCGATGCAGATGGACTCCAACCGCAATGTCCAGACCCGCCGCGACGGCGCTCCCGCCTCCGGCCGACCGATGACGCCCGGCGCCGCCAACACGCGCGAACCAATGAAGCCGCAGTAGGCGTCCGGCGCACGGCCTCGAGCGGCGCGAAGCGCGGTAGGCCATAAAAAAGAGCGGCGCCTTTCGACGCCGCCCTCTTCAGTCTTTCAGGTCTGAACCCGGATCAGTCGGCCGACTGCTCCAGTTCCAGGGCCAGATCCGCGGGAAGCGGCTCGACCGCGTCTTCGCGGGCCTGGGTCAGCTCAGCGTCACGCTCGTTGGCGATCTTCTGCAGGCTGCGCAGGTAGGAGCCCGTACCGGCCGGGATCAGGCGACCCACGATCACGTTCTCCTTCAGGCCTTCCAGCGTGTCCTTCTTGCCGTGGACCGAGGCCTCGGTGAGGACGCGGGTCGTCTCCTGGAACGAGGCCGCCGAGATGAAGCTGCGGGTCTGCAACGACGCCTTGGTGATGCCCAGCAGGACCGGCTGCACGGTGGCGATGCGACCGCCGCGCTTCTCGACCTTGGCGTTCTCGATGTCGACTTCGACGCGATCGACGTGGTCGCCCTTGATGAGCGTCGTCTCGGCCGAGTCGATGACCTCGACCTTCTGCAGCATCTGACGGACGATGACCTCGATGTGCTTGTCGTTGATCGGCACGCCCTGCAGTCGGTAGACCTCCTGCACTTCGTTCACCAGATACTCGGCCAGCGCCTCGACGCCCTGGATGCGCAGCAGGTCATGCGGATCCGGGTTGCCGTCGATGATGTAGTCGCCCTTCTGGATCAGATCGCCGTCGTGGACGGAGATGTGCTTGCCCTTCGGGATCAGGAACTCGACCGCCTCGCCCTGGTTGCCGTCTGCGTCGACTTCCGGGGTGATCTTGATGCGGCGCTTGTTCTTGTAGTCGCGACCAAACTCGACGCGACCGTCCATCTCGGCGATGACCGCGCAATCCTTCGGACGACGGGCTTCGAACAGTTCCGCCACGCGCGGCAGACCGCCGGTGATGTCGCGGGTCTTGGCGCCTTCGGTCGGGATACGGGCGATGATGTCGCCCGGCTTGGTCTCGTCGCCGTTGGCCACCGACAGGATGGCGCCGACGGGCAGCAGATAGCGCGCGTCAGAACCGCTCGACAGCTTGGCGTAGCTGTCGCCCTGGGTGACGCCCATGGCCGGACGCAGGTCCGCGCCGCGCGGGCTGGCGCGCCAGTCGGAGACGACGCGCTGGGCGATGCCCGTGGCCTCGTCCGTCTCTTCCTTAACCGACAGGCCGTCGACCAGATCCTCGAAGCGCACCACGCCGCCGACTTCCGTCAGGATCGGGGTGGTGTACGGGTCCCACTCGGCCAGGCGCTGGTTCTTGGCCACCTCGCCGCCGTCCTTGACGCGCAGACGCGCGCCGTAAGGCACCTTGTAGGATTCGCGATCCTTGCCGTCGACGGTCACGGTGACCACGACGTTGCGGCTCATGGCCACCGGGTCGCCGTGAGCGGCGATAACCGTCGGGCCGACAACCTTGATGACGCCCGCGTTGGTCGCCTCGAAGAAGGAGGTTTCCGCCACCTGGGCCGTACCGCCGATGTGGAAGGTCCGCATCGTCAGCTGGGTGCCCGGCTCGCCGATCGACTGGGCGGCGATGACGCCGACCGCTTCGCCGATGTTGACATTGGTGCCGCGCGCCAGGTCGCGGCCGTAGCAGGTCGCGCAGATGCCGGTGTCGGCTTCACAGGTCAGGGCCGAGCGGACCTTGATGGACTGGACGCCCACCTTGTCGATCATCTCGACTTCCTCTTCCTGCAGATAGGTGTCCGCAGGATACAGGACCTCGCCGCCCGGCTCCTTGATGTCCTCGGCCGCGTAACGGCCCAGGACGCGCTGGCCCAGCGAGACGAGCACGTCGCCGCCTTCGACCACGGCGCGCAGGGTGATGCCGCGCGTCGAGCCGCAGTCTTCCTCGGTGACGATGGAGTCCTGCGCCACGTCCACCAGACGACGGGTCAGGTAACCCGAGTTGGCGGTCTTCAGGGCGGTGTCGGCCAGACCCTTACGGGCGCCGTGGGTCGAGTTGAAGTATTCAAGGACGGTCAGGCCTTCCTTGAAGTTCGAGATGATCGGCGTCTCGATGATCTCGCCCGAGGGCTTGGCCATCAGGCCGCGCATCCCGCCCAGCTGCTTCATCTGAGCCTGCGAACCACGGGCGCCCGAGTTGGCCATCATGAAGACCGAGTTGATGTCCGGCTCCTGACCCTTGATCAGGACGCGCGGCTGGGCGATTTCGCCCATCATCTCATCGGCGATCTTGTCCGTGGCCTTGGCCCAGGCGTCGACGACCTTGTTGTACTTCTCGCCCTTGGTGATCAGGCCGTCGGCGTATTGTTGCTCGTACTCCTCGACCTGGGTGCGGGTCTCGTTGACCAGAGCTTCCTTCTTGGCGGGGATGACGATGTCGTCCTTGCCCACCGAGATGCCGGCCTTGGCCGCTTCGCGGAAGCCCATCTGCATCATCTGGTCGGCGAAGATGACCGTCGCCTTCTGACCACAGTGACGGTAGACCTGATCGATCAGGTTGCCGATTTCCTTCTTGGTCAGGTTCTTCTCAAGCAGGCGGTAGCCGATGTTCGGGTTGTGCGGCAGCAGGGCGCCCAGCTTCATCCGGCCCGGCGTGGTGTCGATCACCTTGGTGATCAGTTCGCCGTCCGCATTCATCTCGGTCCAGCGCGCCTTGATCTTGGTGTGCAGCTTGACGACCTGGGCGTCCAGCGCGGCGTCGATTTCACCCATGTTGGCGAACAGCTTGCCTTCGCCCGGCTGGTTCTCCTTGACCAGCGACAGGTAGTACAGGCCCAGGACGATGTCCTGCGACGGCACGATGATCGGCTTGCCGTTGGCGGGCGACAGGATGTTGTTCGTCGACATCATCAGCACGCGCGCTTCCAGCTGGGCCTCGAGGCTCAGCGGGACGTGCACGGCCATCTGGTCGCCGTCGAAGTCAGCGTTGAACGCCGTACAGACCAGCGGGTGCAGGCGGATGGCCTTGCCCTCGATCAGCTTGGGCTCGAACGCCTGGATGCCCAGACGGTGCAGCGTCGGCGCGCGGTTCAGCAGAACCGGGTGCTCGCGGATGACCTCGTCCAGGATGTCCCAGACGGCGGGCTGTTCGCGCTCGACCATGCGCTTGGACTGCTTGACGGTGCCCGACAGGCCCTTGGCGTCCAGACGCGCGTAGATGAACGGCTTGAACAGCTCCAGCGCCATCTTCTTGGGCAGGCCGCACTCGTGCAGCTTCAGCTCGGGGCCCACGGTGATGACCGAACGGCCCGAGTAGTCGACGCGCTTGCCCAGCAGGTTCTGGCGGAAGCGGCCCTGCTTGCCCTTCAGCATGTCGGCCAGCGACTTCAGCGGACGCTTGTTGGCGCCCGTGATCACGCGGCCGCGACGGCCGTTGTCAAACAGGGCGTCGACGGATTCCTGCAGCATCCGCTTTTCGTTGCGGATGATGATGTCCGGCGCGCGCAGCTCGATCAGGCGCTTCAGGCGGTTGTTCCGGTTGATGACCCGACGATACAGGTCGTTCAGGTCCGACGTCGCGAAGCGGCCGCCGTCCAGCGGCACCAGCGGACGCAGTTCCGGCGGGATGACCGGCACGATGGTCAGGATCATCCACTCGGGCTTGTTGCCCGACTCGATGAAGGCTTCCAGCAGCTTCAGGCGCTTGGACGCCTTCTTGGCCTTCAGCTCCGACGGGTTGTCGGCCAGTTCGGCGCGGTGCTTCTCGGCCTCGGCGTTCAGGTCGATCGCCATCAGCAGGTTGCGGACCGCCTCGGCGCCGATCTCGGCGGTGAAGCCGTCGTCGCCGAACTCTTCCTGATAGTGATAGAATTCGTCTTCCGTCAGCAGCTGGTTCTGCTTCAGCGGGGTCAGGCCCGGCTCGGTGACGATGTAGTTCTCGAAGTACAGGACGCGTTCGACGTCCTTCAGCGCCATGTCCAGCATCAGCGAGATGCGCGACGGCAGCGACTTCAGGAACCAGATGTGGGCGACCGGGGCGGCCAGGTCGATGTGACCCATGCGCTCGCGGCGGACGCGGGCCAGGGTGACCTCAACGCCGCACTTCTCGCAGATGATGCCCTTGTACTTCATGCGCTTGTACTTGCCGCACAGGCATTCGTAGTCCTTGGTCGGGCCAAAGATACGGGCGCAGAACAGGCCGTCACGCTCGGGCTTGAACGTGCGGTAGTTGATGGTTTCCGGCTTCTTGATCTCGCCGAACGACCACGAACGGATCTTCTCCGGCGAGGCCAGGGCGATCTTGATCTGGTCGAAGGTCGGCGTGACCGGAACCGGGTTGAAGATGTTCAGGACTTCCTGGTTCATCTTTATTCCTTCTGCGGGGCTGCCCCGCGAAAATCATTCAGAGAGGAGAACAGGCGGACCGCCCTCCCCCGCCGAGGCGAGGAAGGGCGCTTGATCCGGTCAGCTGTTTTCCAGCTCCACGTTCAGGCCCAGCGAGCGCATTTCCTTCACCAGCACGTTGAAGGACTCGGGGATGCCGGCCTCGAAGCTGTCGTCGCCGCGGACGATCGCCTCGTAGACCTTGGTCCGGCCCGCCACGTCGTCCGACTTCACCGTCAGCATTTCCTGCAGGGTGTAGGCGGCGCCGTAAGCTTCCAGAGCCCAGACCTCCATTTCCCCGAAGCGCTGACCGCCGAACTGCGCCTTACCGCCCAGCGGCTGCTGGGTGACGAGCGAGTACGGGCCGATGGAGCGGGCGTGGATCTTATCGTCGACCAGGTGGTGCAGCTTCAGCATGTACACATAGCCGACCGTGACCGGACGCTTGAACTGCTCGCCCGTCTGACCGTCGAACAGGATCGACTGACCCGAACGATCCAGATCCGCCGATTCCAGCAGGTCCTCGATGTCCGAGATGCGCGCGCCGTCGAAGACCGGAGTCGCGAACGGAACGCCCTTGGACAGGTTCTGGGCCAGTTCGATCAGCTCTTCGTCGCTCTGCGGCAGCGGGGTGTCGGCGCCGTAGATCTGGGTCAGACGCGACACCAGGGCGTCGCGCATGCCGCCGTCCATCCACTGCTCGAGCAAGCCCTTGATCTGCTTGCCCAGGCCAGCGGCGGCCCAACCCAGGTGGGTCTCGAAGATCTGGCCGATGTTCATGCGCGACGGCACGCCCAGCGGGTTCAGAACGATGTCGACGTGGGTGCCGTCGTCCAGGTGCGGCATGTCCTCGATCGGCAGGATCTTGGAGATGACGCCCTTGTTCCCGTGACGGCCGGCCATCTTATCGCCCGGCTGCAGCTTGCGCTTCACGGCCACGAAGACCTTGACCATCTTCATGACGCCGGGCGGCATCTCGTCGCCGCGCTGCAGCTTCTCGACCTTGTCTTCGAAGCGACGGTCGAGGGCCTTACGAGCGTCCTCGAACTGCTTCTTCATGGCCTCCAGCTCGCCCATCGCCTTCTCGTCATCGAGGGCGACCTGCCACCATAGGCCCTTGGACACTTCGGCCAGCTTCTCTTCGGTGACCTCGCCGCGGCCCATGCCCTTCGGGCCGGACACGGCGGTCTTGCCGAGCAGCAGCGGCTTCACGCGGCCGTAGACGTTGCGCTCAAGGATCTTGAGCTCGTCGTCGCGGTCCTTGCCCAGACGCTCGATCTCGGCGCGCTCAATGGCCATGGCGCGCTCGTCCTTGTCGATGCCGTGGCGGTTGAACACGCGCACGTCGACGATGGTGCCGGCGACGCCGGGCGGCAGACGCAGCGAGGTGTCGCGCACGTCCGAAGCCTTCTCGCCGAAGATGGCGCGCAGCAGCTTCTCTTCCGGGGTCATCGGGCTTTCGCCCTTCGGCGTCACCTTGCCGACCAGGATGTCGCCCGGCTGGACTTCGGCGCCGATGGCCACGATGCCCGCCTCGTCGAGGTTGCGCAGGGCTTCCTCGCCGACGTTCGGGATGTCGCGGGTGATTTCTTCCGGCCCGAGCTTCGTATCACGCGCCATCACTTCGAACTCTTCGAGGTGGATGGAGGTGAAGATGTCGTCGCGCACGATGCGCTCGGAAATCAGGATGGAATCTTCGAAGTTGTAGCCGTTCCAGGGCATGTAGGCGACCAGGACGTTGCGGCCCAGAGCCAGTTCGCCCAGGTCCGTCGACGGACCGTCGGCGATCACGTCGCCGGTCTTCACTTCATCGCCCACGCGCACGATCGGGCGCTGGTTGATGCAGGTCGACTGGTTCGAGCGCTGGAACTTCGACAGGCGATAGATGTCGACGCCCGAGCGACCGGCGTCCACCTCGCCCGTGGCGCGCACGACGATACGGGTGCCGTCGATCTGCTCGACCACGCCGTCACGACGGGCGATCACCACAGCGCCGGAGTCCACGGCCACGACCGCTTCCATGCCGGTGCCGACCAGCGGCGCGTCCGACTGCACCAGCGGCACGGCCTGACGTTGCATGTTGGCGCCCATCAGCGCGCGGTTGGCGTCGTCGTTTTCCAGGAAGGGGATCAGGGCGGCGGCGACCGAAACGACCTGCTTCGGCGACACGTCCATCATGTCGACCGTTTCCTTGGTCAGCAGCTGGGAGTCGCCGTTGATACGGCCCGGCACCAGCTCCTCGACGATCTCGCCGTCCTTCAGGTCGATGTTGGCCTGGGCGATGACGTGCTTCGCCTCTTCCATGGCCGAGATGTAGACCACCTCGTCCGTCGCCTTGCCTTCGACCACGCGACGGTACGGGCTTTCGATGAAGCCGTACTTGTTCACGCGGGCGTGGGTGGCCAGGGAGTTGATCAGACCGATGTTCGGGCCTTCCGGCGTTTCGATCGGGCAGATGCGGCCGTAGTGCGTCGGGTGAACGTCGCGGACTTCAAAGCCCGCGCGCTCGCGCGTCAGACCGCCCGGGCCAAGCGCCGAGAGGCGACGCTTGTGGGTGATTTCCGACAGCGGGTTGGTCTGGTCCATGAACTGCGACAGCTGCGACGAGCCGAAGAACTCGCGAACTGCGGCGGCGGCCGGTTTGGCGTTGATCAGGTCGTGCGGCATGACCGTGTCGATATCGACCGAGCTCATGCGCTCCTTGATGGCGCGTTCCATGCGCAGCAGACCGACGCGGTACTGGTTTTCCAGCAGCTCGCCGACCGAACGCACGCGACGGTTGCCCAGGTTGTCGATGTCGTCGATCTCGCCGCGGCCGTCCTTCAGGCCGACCAGGATCTGCAGCACCTTCAGCACGTCGTCCTTCTGCAGGACGCGGATTTCGTCAGAAACCTCAGGGGTTTCCAGACGCATGTTCATCTTCACGCGACCGACGGCCGACAGGTCGTAGCGCTCGGCGTCGAAGAACAGGGAGTTGAACATGGCCTCGGCCGCTTCCGGCGTCGGCGGCTCGCCCGGGCGCATGACGCGATAGACGTCGAACAGCGCGTCCTCGCGGCCCGTGTTCTTGTCCACCCGCAGGGTGTTGCGCATGTAGGCGCCGACCGTCACGTGGTCGATGTCCAGCACGTCGATGGTGGTGAAGCCGTTGGCTTCCAGCAGTTCGATCGTGGCGGCGTCCAACTCGTCGCCCGCCTCGGCGTAGATCTCGCCGGTCTGGAAGTTGACGGCGTCCGAAGCCAGATACTTGGTCAGCAGGGCGTCAGCCGCCAGCGACAGCGACTTCAGGCCGCCGTCGGCCAGCTTCTTGGCGGCGCGGGCGCTGATCTTCTGACCGGCCGGGGCGACCACTTCGCCGGTGTCGGCGTCGACCAGGTCGAACTCCGGCTTCACGCCGCGCCAGCGCTCCGGCTTGTAGGGGGTGACCCAGCCTTCGCCGCGCTTCTCGTACGGAACCGTCTCGTAGAAGGTCTTGAGAATCTCTTCCCCGTCCATGCCCAGGGCATAGAGGAAGGTGGTGGCGGGCAGCTTGCGGCGACGGTCGATGCGGACATAGACGATGTCCTTGGCGTCGAACTCGAAGTCCAGCCACGAGCCGCGATACGGGATCACGCGGGCGGCGAACAGCAGCTTGCCCGAGGAGTGGGTCTTGCCCTTGTCGTGGTCGAAGAAGACGCCCGGCGAACGGTGCATCTGCGAGACGATCACGCGCTCGGTGCCGTTGACGATGAAGGTGCCCTTGTCCGTCATGAGCGGGATGTCGCCCATGTAGACGTCCTGCTCCTTGATGTCCTTGACCGAACGGGCGCCCGTTTCTTCCTCGGTCTCAAAGACGATCAGGCGCAGCTTGACCTTCAGCGGCGCGGCATAGGTCATGTCGCGCTGGATGCATTCCTCGACGTCGTACTTCGGGTCTTCGAACTCGTAGGAGACGTATTCCAGGACGGCGCGTTCGTTGAAGTCCTTGATCGGGAAGACCGACTTGAAGACCGCTTCAATGCCCTCGTCGTTGCGCAGGCCCGGGCGCGACTCGCGCTGTAGGAACTGCTCATAGGAAGCGCGCTGAACCTCGATCAGGTTCGGCATCTGCACGGCTTCGGGGATGCGCCCGAAGCTGTAGCGAATGCGCTTCTTGCCGGTGAACGACGTGGCGGCAGCGATCTTACCCAAGGCGAGACCGTCGGTGGACTTGGCCATTCTGTTTTCCCAATCGCGGCCCCTTGCGAGGCCCGCTCTCAATGCAGCAGCCACGGCGCGCCGACCGGCGATCCGTGACCGTAAATGTCTCTCGGCGTCCACCCTCGATCCGCATGCGGATCAGGACGCCTGGATGTATCCGCCCCCTTGGGGAGGGGCGACGCCTTCGCACCGGTCGGAGGGCGACAAACCGGGCCTCGGCGCTTTCGCGCGGGATTCATGGAATCTGCGGAGCGCGCATATATACGCCCTTCTTCGGCGAAATAAAGGCCCTTCACACGCCCAGTCGACAGTTTCGATCAGCGTGATAAGCCTAGCCTTATGAAGCACATCGCCCTGCCCGCTCTCGCCGCCCTATCGCTGTCCCTGTCTCTGGCCGCCTGCGCCTCGACGCCGGATGTCGGCTATCCCGGCCTGCGAGAGGCGGTCGGCCCCGCGACCCAGGAGAACTGGGAGGTCGGTCAGGCCGCCTATCTGATGTGGAACAGCCAGCGTCGCGGCTGGACCTCGACCGAGTCCGGCCTGCAATATCGCCTCGTCAGCAAGGCCAACCCCGAGGGCGCGCAACCCACTGCGACCGACACGGTCAAGGTCCACTATCGCGGCACCTTCATCGACGGCCGCGAGTTCGACAGCTCCTACTCGCGCAACGAGCCGGCGACCTTCCCGCTGAACCGAGTCATCAAGGGCTGGACCGAGGGCGTGGCCCTGATGCGCGAGGGCGAGACCTATGAGTTCGTCATCCCCGCCGACCTGGCCTACGGTTCGCGCTGGATGGGGACGGAAATTCCGGCCAACTCGGCTCTGCGGTTCACGGTCGAACTGCTGGAAGTGAATCCGGCGGACTAACTCAGGTCCATGCCGGGCCGCCAACCGCTCGCCGCCATGAACGCCTTGACGTCCGTGATCTGCAGGATCTGCCGCAAGGCTTCGCGTTTGTCCGGCGCGTTCCTGTAATAGGCCTTGGCGATCCGGTAGCCGACCCAGTAGCCGAGGTCCCCCGGCTTCTCAGGCGTCGAATTGTAGACCCAGGCCGACAGGTCGGTCTTGTCCTGATCGGCGACGAAGGCGGTCTCGATCTCGAGTTCGCGACCTCGAGTCTGCGGCGCGAGATAGGCATAGGCCGGCGCGCCGATCATCAGTTCGGTGACGAACTCCGCGACGCCCTCCGCCATCGACACCTCCAGCACCGTAAACTGCTCCTTCTCGGTCAGTTCGGGCGCCTGCTGGGTGTGAACATATTCGTGGATCAGAACCCCCACAAACCGGTCTTCGATATCGGGATTGATGAAGTCGGTGGCGCAGAGCGCCTCCAACCCCACCTGGATTCCGTCCACCGGACTGCCGACCGCGACCGGGCGGCCACGGCCGATCACAAAGGTCGCCGACGGAAACTGCGCCTCGGGATATTGATCGATGAAGCGGGCCAGCCCCTCGGCGACCCGCGCACGGACGCGCGGCAAGTGGTCGGCGCAGGCCCGCGCCTCGACATAGATTTCGGGCCGAGCAGCCATGGCGTCCGCCATCCTCGCGCCGGTCACCCTGCGCACCTTCGCCAGGTGCGTCAGACCGGTGGAGCCCTCATCCAGATAGGCCTGAAGCTGATCTGCGGTCGGCCGCCCGGCGGCGCTGTCGTAAAGCGCATAGAAGCGGTCGACGTCGCCGGTCTCGATCACGGGTTCGTGGCGGGCGCGATCAGGCGCCATCTGGGCCGCGCCTGTCGACGATGACGCCGAGATCGCCAGCACAGCGGCGACGCTCGCCAGAATCCGCTTCCCGTCCATGTGATCTCCCTCGCCTTGTGATGCCGCCGTCACGCTAGTACGCAATCGGAGCCAGCGAAATCCGTCTGCGCGCAGACGACCCAAACATGACGGCGAATTCATCCGCCCACGTCGGGCTTGACCATAGCCGCGACGCGCAGTGATCTGCGGCGTCCTCGCCGCCTTGCCGGAAAGTCCCCCTGATGATGCGTCCCGCCGCCCGCCTGCTTGTCACCGCCTGCGCCTCCGTCTTGCTGTTCAGCGCCGGTTCGGCTCTGGCGCAGGTCGGCACGCCCGCCCTGCCCGTCGCCCTGGCGCCGATCCCGACAGCCAAGGACGAGGCCTATCCCGGCGTCATCAGGCTGGACGTCGACGCCACCGACATCGACCGCCGCCTGATCCAGGTGCGCCAGACCATTCCCGTCAGCGGCCCCGGCCCGCTGATCCTCTTCTATCCGCAGTGGATTCCCGGCCATCACGGCCCGGTCGGCCCGGTCGCCAACGTCGGCGGCCTGACCTTCACCGCCGGCGGACAGCGGCTGGAATGGGTGCGCAACACCGTCCAGCCCTGGGCCTATCAGATCGAAGTTCCCGCCGGCGTCACCGAGGTCCAGGCCGCCTTCCAGTGGCTGACGCCCATCGAGGGCGCCCAGGGCCGCGTCACCGTCACCCCGGAAATGGTCAACGTCCAGTGGGACAAGACCCTGCTGTATCCGGCGGGCTATTACTCGCGCCACATCACCTTCCAGCCGACGCTGAAACTGCCCCAGGGCTGGAACTACGGCGCCGCTCTGGACACCGTCAGCTTCGAGAACGGCCTGGCGACCTTCGCGCCCATCACGCTGGAGCATCTGGCAGACAGCCCCGTCTTCGCCGGCGCCCACTATCGCCAGATCGACCTGGATCCGGGCGGCCGCTCGCCGGTGCGCCTGAACGTGGTGGCGGACACGGCCAAGATGCTGGAGGCGAGCGACGAGCATATCCAGCTGCACCGCAGCCTGGTCCAGCAGGCCGACCGCCTGTTCGGCGCGCGCCACTTCAACCACTACGATTTCCTGCTGGCGGTGACGGACAAGCTGGGCGGCATCGGCCTGGAGCACCACCGCTCGTCCGAGAACAGCGCCGATGTGAAGTATTTCACCGACCGCGAGGCGACCCTGGCCGATCGCGACCTGCTGGGTCACGAGTATACGCACAGCTGGAACGGCAAATGGCGTCGCCCGGCCGATCAGCTGACGCCCAATCTGAACGAGCCGCTGCAGAATTCCCTGATGTGGGTCTATGAGGGCCAGACGCAGTATTGGGGACTGGTGCTGACCGCCCGCGCGGGCCTGATGAGCAAGCAGCAGGCGCTGGACGTGCTGGCCATGAGCGCCGCCAGCTTCCAGAACATCCCCGGCCGCCAGTGGCGCGCCATGCAGGACACCACCAACGACCCCATCATCAGCCAGCGCCGCCCACAGCCGTGGAGCAGCTATCAGCGCAGCGAGGACTATTACCGCGAGGGCTCGCTGATCTGGCTGGACGCCGACACCCTGATCCGCGAGCGCACGGGCGGGAAGAAGTCGCTGGACGACTTCGCCCGCGCCTTCTTCGGCGTCGAGGACGGGAACTGGGACCCGGCCCCTTATACCTTCACCGACGTGACCTCGACGCTGAACGGGGTGCAGACCAACGACTGGGCCGCCTTCCTGCGCGAACGGCTGGACGCGGTCGGCCCCGGCTCGCGCGGCCCGCTGGACGGCATCGAACGGGGCGGCTACCGCCTGGTCTTCAAGGAGGAGCCCTCCGGCTACATGGGCGCCCTGTATAAGGAGCTGGGCCGCAACGACTTCACCTATTCGCTCGGCTTCATGATGAACGGGTCGAACAAGCTCACCTCGGTCCTGTGGGGCGGCCCGGCGTTCGAACAGGGCCTGACCTCGGGCTGGGAAGTCGTCGCCGTCGGAGGCCGCGCGGCCTCGGCCGATGTGCTGAAGGAGGCGGTCACCGCCGCCAAGGGCACGTCGGAGCCGATCGAGCTGATCCTGAAGAACGGCGACGTCTTCAAGACGGTGCGCTTCGACTATCACGACGGCCTGCGCTACCCGCACCTGGAGCGGATCGAGGGGACGCCCGACCGGCTGGGCGACATCCTGAGCCCGCGTCGTCGATAGACCCACGCGCCACGCCTCGTCAGTGAGCCCCTCCGCCGTCATTCTCGGGCTTGAGCCGAGAATGACGGCAAATGTGGCGGGTGAGCCGCGCGCTGCGTTTCGCATCACCCAGCGCTCCCCGCGGTCGCGCTTGAGCGGAAACGCCGCTACAGCATCTGCATGACCCTGACTCGACGCCTGCTCGCCGCCGCCCTCGCCCTGCTTCTGACCTCGGCCGCCTCGACCGCCCTCGCCCAGGACTGGACCGGACCGCAGGCGCCCGCCGCGCCGACGCCGCAGAACACGCCCCTGGCCCTGCCCCGCGCCCTGCCGCCGATCCCCGCGCCGACGGCCGAGGCCTATCCCGGCGTCATCCGCTATGAGGTCGACGCCACCGACGTCGAGAAGAAGATCGTCCGCGTGCGCCAGACCATCCCGGTCACGCCCGGCCCTCTGGTCCTGCTCTATCCGAAATTCCTGCCCGGCAATCATGCGGCGACCGGCCCGATCCAGTTGCTCTCCGGCATCACCGTCCAAGGCGGCGGACAGCGCATCGACTGGCTGCGCGACACCATCGACCCCTACGCCTTCCACATCGATGTGCCGCAGGGCGTCAGCGAGATCACCGTCGACTTCCAGTGGCTGACCCAGCCGGACAACTCGACCTGGCGCGTCGTCATGACCCCCGAAATGGTCAATCTGCAGTGGGAGAAGGCCCTGCTCTATCCGGCGGGCTATCGCTCGAAAGGCATCACCTTCGCCCCGTCGATCCGCCTGCCGCAGGGCTGGAAATACGGCGTCGCCCTCGACACCGAAAGCTTCGTCGACGGCCTGGCGACCTTTGCGCCGACCGACCTCTACACCCTGATCGACAGCCCCCTGTTCGGCGGCGCCCACTTCCAGCGCATCGCCATCGACCCGCGCCGGGGGAACGGCGAAGGCGCCGTCCACCTGAACATCGTCGCCGATACGGCCAAGGACCTGGCCCCCACGGCCGAGCAACTGGGCTGGTTCGAAAACCTGGTCACGCAGACCGACCGCCTGTTCGGCGCCCGCCCCTATGACCGCTACGACTTCCTGCTGGCGGCGACGGCCAAGCTGGGCGGCATCGGGCTGGAGCATCACCGCTCGTCAGAGAACTCGGTCCCGGCCGATTTCTTCACCAACTGGGGCAAGAGCCTGGGCGCCGTCGGCCTTCTGCCGCACGAGTTCACCCACGCCTGGAACGGCAAGCGCCAGCGCCCCGCCGACGAACTGACGGCCAACCACAATATCCCGACCCAGAACACTCTTCTATGGGTCTATGAGGGCCAGACGGAATACTGGGGCGACGTGCTGACGGCGCGCTCGGGGCTGGCCTCCAAGGCCGACATCCTGACCAGCTTCGCCGAGGTCGCGGCCTTCTACGACAACCAGCCGGGCCGCGAATGGCGTCCGCTGCAGGATACGAACAACCACAACCTGCTCGGCTATCGCACCTCGAACCCCTATTCCTCGTGGATGCGCGGCACCGGCGACTACTACCGAGAGGCCCTGCTGATCTGGCTGGACGCCGACACCCTGATCCGCGAGGCGACCGACGGGAAGAAGTCGCTGGACGACTTCGCCAGGGGCTTCTTCGGCGGCGACGACGGCTCCTGGGCCCCGCGCGGCTATGTGTTCGAGGACGTGGTCGCCGGCCTGAACGCCGTCCATCCGCACGACTGGGCGACTTTCCTGCGCACGCGCCTCGACGCCAACGGGCCGGACGCCAAGGCCCCGCTGGACGGGCTGGCGCGCGGCGGCTACCGCCTGACCTACACCGACAGCCTGACCGCCGAGGAGAAGCGCATCCAGTCGGGCTGGGCCAACGACTTCCAGTATTCCCTGGGCTTCACCCTGTCCGCCTCGAACAAGCTGACGGGCGTCCGGTGGGGCGGCCGCGCCTTCGAAGCCGACATCGGACCGGGCTGGGAGCTGGTCGCCGTCAACGACGTCGCCGCCTCGGCCGAAAAACTGCGCGACGCCGTCACGGCCGCCAAGGGAGCCGACGCGCCGATCCGCCTGCTGCTCAAGAACGCAGACCGCTATCGCACCGTCGACTTCGACTATCACGACGGGCTGCGCTACCCGCGGCTTGAGCGGATTCCCGGTACGCCGGATCGGCTGGGCGACATCCTCAGTCCACGCCGCCGCTAGGAGTCTCAAGGACGGCCCTCGCACATCACGGCTTGGCGCAACAGGCCGGTGCGGTTTAACCTGTTCCGGACGGGCGCCGCTTCGGACCGCCCACATGAGAACTCGGCCCATGCCGGAGACCCCTGGCGCGCCCGGACGGCGCGACACGCGGTCCCTGCCTCGAAGGCCCCGCAACAGCGGGCCTTTCGATCGAGAAGCGCCTCTCTACGGCGCGCTCGACCTGGGGACCAATAATTGCCGCCTGCTGATCGCGCGCCCGTCGCGTGACGGCTTCCGCGTGGTGGATTCCTTCAGCCGCATCGTGCGCCTGGGCGAGAGCCTGTCGCGCACCGGTCGTCTGGACGATCGGGCGATGGACCGGGCCTACGACGCCCTGGCCCTGTGCGCCGAACGCCTGGTGCGCAAGGGCGTCGACCCCAAGCGCCTGACCGCCGTCGCCACCCAGGCCTGCCGCATGGCCGAAAACGGCCCCGCCTTCGTCGAGCGTGTGCGACACGGCACCGGCCTGCGGCTCAGGATCATCGATCCGGCCGAAGAGGCCGCCCTGTCGGTGGCGGGCTGCCTCAACCTGTTCGACCCCCGCGCCGAGGCGGTGCTGGTGATCGACGTGGGCGGCGGCTCGACCGAACTGTCCTGGCTGATGAAGGGGCCGCGCGGCTTCGAGACCGCAGCCTGGATGTCGGCGCCGCTGGGCGTGGTCAGCCTGGCCGAACGCCACCCCGAACCCGAAGGCAGCCCGCCCGAATGGTATGAGGCCATGGTCGCCGACTTCGGCGCCGCCATCGCTGCGGGCGGCCCCGAAGGCCCGGACTTCCTGACGCGCGTCGGCGCCGGGCGCGGCCATATGGTCGGCACTTCGGGCGCCATCACCAGCCTGGCCGGGATCCACCTGGGTCTGAGGCGGTATCAGCGCGATCTGGTCGACGGTCTGTGGATGACGCGCGGCGACTGCGAAAAGGCCGCCGACCGCCTGATCGCCCTCGGTCCCGCCGGACGCGCGGCGGAAAGCTGCATCGGACCGGACCGCGCTGATCTGGTTCTGGCCGGCGCGGCGATTCTGGAAGCCGTACAGCGCGCCTGGCCGTGCGAACGGGTGCGCGTGGCCGACCGCGGCCTTCGCGAAGGCCTGTTGTTGCAAAAGATGCGCGAAGACCGTCAGCCGAAGCCGCGCCGACGGCGCCGACGCAAGCGCGCCGGAGGCGGCGGCGGCGAATAAAACAGCCTTCTCCCCTTGTGGGAGAAGGTGGCAGGCGAAGCCTGACGGATGAGGGGTTGCGGGACGTTAACCCGTATTCCGCTTCCAGCGTTGAAAGACCCCTCATCCGGCCCTATCGGGCCACCTTCTCCCACAAGGGGAGAAGGACTTTGAAGCGACTAATTCACCTCGACCGGCAGTTCGATGTCGCACGCCGAGAAGTCGGCTCCCCGCGCCGCCCGCGTGTCTTCGACCAGGGCGCGGAACGGCGCTCTGCTCGTGCTCAAGACACGCACCGACGGGCGCTCGCCCTCGGGCAGGTCGCCCGCCACGCGCACGCGCGTCATGCGATCCGGATCGGTGACGATTCCGTCCGGGTTCGGACTGAACTTGAGGGCGCGCACGACGTCGAGGCCGGACACCACCCGCCCCCAGACGGTGTAGCGCTTGTCCAGCGCCGGATAGGGATGGCGCATCAGGAAGAACTGGCTGTTGGCGCTGTCGGGCGCGTCATCGCGCGCCATGCCCGCGACGCCGGGGCAATACAGACCCCAGGCGTGCACCTTGCGGTCAGGCGTCGTCGCCATCACGGCGTCGGGCTGGGTCTGGACCGGCAGGGACTGGACGAAGCCGATCAGGGCGCCCGCCGGGGCGGCCACGGCGACGAAGGGCGTCTGCGCGTCGCGGCGGAAGGTGAACTCGGCCTTCAGATCGGGATGCCAGCTCTGGCCCTCTCCCGTGCCGAGCGGATCGCCCGTCTGGGCCATGAAGCCGTCGATGACGCGGTGCCAGGGCAGGCCGTCATAGAAGCCCGCCTTGGCCAGCAGGCGAATGCGGGCCACGTGGTCGGGCGCCGCCTCGGGGGTCATCTCGACCAGGATGCGGCCCTTGTTGGTGTCGATGACCAGAAGATTGTCGGGCGCCGCCGTGCGCCAGTCGTCAGCGGCGATCGCTGGAGCCGCCTCACTGGACGACGGCGTCGTGTCCTGAGCTGAAGCCGGCGTCACGCTTGCCAGAAGCGCAGCCGCCAGGGCCGCGCCGGTGATCCGAAATCCCTGCCTCATGCCTCGCCCCTCCCCGGCGCGACGCGCGACGCTCAGCCGCCTTGCACGGGCGGCTGGACGTCGCAGATGTTAAAGGATGCGCCCTTCTCGGCCCTCGCCGCCTCGACGGCGGCGTTGAACGGGGCAGAACCGGGCACGGCCACGCGGATCGTCGGACGCTCGGCCTCCGGCATGGCCGAGGCCAGACGCGCCCGCGTCATGGCGTCGGCGTCGGGGCCGACGGCGCCGTCCTGGGCCTCGTCGCCCGCCTTCAGCGCACGCACGACATCCAGGCCCTGGACCACCCGGCCGAACACCGTGTAGCCGCCGTTCAGATTGTCGTTCTGGCCCGTCATCAGGAAGAACTGGCTGTTGGCGCTGTCGGGCGAACCGGCGCGCGCCATGCCCGCCACGCCGGGGCAGAACAGCCCTTGCGCCGAAGTCTTGAAGTCGGCCGTGACGAACATCTGGGCGTCCGGCTGGGTCACGATGGGGATGGAGCCCATGACGCCCCGCAGGCCCGCGCCGCTGTTCTCGACCGGAGCGAAGCCGCTGTCGCGGCCGCGCCGGAAGGTGAACTCGCCCTTCAGGTCCGGCAGTTCGCTGCCTCCGGCCCCGGTGCCCTGGGGATCGCCGGTCTGGGCCATGAAGTTCGGGATGACCCGGTGGAATTT
Organism: Brevundimonas olei; assembly: GCF_037055245.1. Taxonomy (GTDB): domain Bacteria; phylum Pseudomonadota; class Alphaproteobacteria; order Caulobacterales; family Caulobacteraceae; genus Brevundimonas; species Brevundimonas olei. Next base: position 1,402,018 of record NZ_CP146369.1, on the reverse strand, counting down.
CAGCCCGTCATAGAACCCCTGGTTGGTCAGGGTGCGGATGCGCTCGATGTGGTTCGGCGCCACGCGCGGCTCCAACTCCACCAGCACGCGCCCCTTGGCCGTGTCGATCACCCACAGATTTTCGGGTGATACGGTGCGCCAGTCGCCAGACTGGGCGCCCGACTGGGCCATCGCTCCACCGGCCAGCAGCGCGGTCGCCGCCGCCAGCGTCATCACAGACTTGATCTTCAAACCCGACCTCAACCCTTCTTGACCTTGGCCAACACGCTCGCAGCGACCGCCGGGCTGACGAAGCTGTCGATCCGACCGTCCAGCCGGGCGATTTCCTTCACCAGTCGCGAAGCGATGGCCTGATGCCGCGGATCGGCCATCAGAAACACCGTCTCTATGTCGCTGTTGAGGCGCTGATTCATCGCCGTCATCTGGAACTCATACTCGAAATCGGCGACGGCGCGCAGGCCGCGCACGATGACGCTGGCGTCCAGTTCCTCGGCGAAGTGCATCAGAAGGCTGGAAAACGGCCGCACCTCGATGTCCGCGTTGAAGCGCGCGACCTCGGCCTTGATCATCTCGACCCGCTCGGCGGTGGAGAAGAGCGGGCCCTTGTCGTCGTTCTGGGCCACGCCGATGACCAGGCGGTCCACCAGCTTGACCGCCCGCCCGATGATATCGAGATGGCCGTTGGTCACCGGGTCGAAGGTGCCCGGATAAAGTCCGATACGCATGGCCGGCGGCCTCCCCATCGTTTGGGTCCGTTTAGCAGGTGCGAAATGAACGGCCTAGATTTTCTGACGCGGCTGTGATCGCCAATGCTCGCCGATACGCTGAATTACGCCCGGCGAACCGGGGAAGTCATAGGCGTCGACGGCCACGATTTCCGCAGCCGGCGTGGCGCTGTTGCACAAAAAGGCGGCGTCGAAGCGAGACAGGTCCGACAGGCGCACGACCTCGGTCCGCTGCGGCGATCCGGCGCGGTCCAGCGCCTCGCGGATCAGGGCCTGGGCCACGCCGTCCAGCATGGACGCATCCGGCCAGACCACCGCATCCCCCCGGATGAAGCCGATATTCCACAGCGAGCCCTCGGAAATCCGGCCCTCATCGTCCGTAAACAGGGCGTCGTCGTAACCCGCCAGCCGCGCCCGACGCCGCGCGCGCAACAGGCCCATCGTGGCGACGTGCTTCAGATGCGGCGCCTCGCGAGCATAGGTCTGGCTTTGCAGGCGCACCCCGTCCGGCAGGGGCGATGGCGGCGCCGAGACGCTGATCATCACCTGCGGCGCGCCGATCCAGTCCGGTTGGCGCAGGGACAGTTCGCCGGAGAACAGGCTGATGCGCAGCCAGGCCTCGGTCCGTCCGGCCAGCGCCGCCCGCATCTGATCGCGCAGGCGATCTTCCGCCACAGCCTCGCCGAACAGTTCGATCGCCGAACGGTTCAGACGCTCCAGATGCAGGTCCAGCCCGCGCACCCCGCCGCCTTCCACGCGGAAGGAGGTCAGGGCGCCGTAGTTGAACAGGGCCTGACGGCCCAGATCCTCAAGGCCGGCGGGACGGCCGTCGATCCAGAGTTCAGGAGCGACGGCCATGCAGGATCAGCTCTCGCCGCCCTCGATCGCCGGGGCGTCGTCCGCCTCGCCGCCTTCATCATCGCCGCCAGAATCGGCCAGACGCTCGACCGAAACGACCTTCTCGTCCTTGCCGGTGCGGAAGATGGTCACGCCCTGGCTGGAGCGGCCGACGATGCGGACCTGGCTGACCGGGGTGCGGATCATCTGGCCGCCGTCGGTGACCAGCATGAGGTCGTCCGTCTCCTCGACCGGGAAGGCGGCGGCCAGGCGCGTGCCTGCGCGGCCGCCGAGGCCATGGGCCGTCAGCCCCTGCCCGCCACGACCGGTACGGCGATACTCATAGGCCGAGGATCGCTTGCCGAAGCCGGTTTCCGTGACGGTCAGGATGAACTGCTCGGCCGCGCCCAATTCGGCGATGCGCTCGACAGACAAGGCGGCATCACCGGCGTCCTCGTCATCCGCATCGACCGTGACGGCTTCATCTTCCGCGTCGGCCCCGGCCAGCGCCTTGCGCATGGCGTTGGCGTGTTTGACGTAGGCGGCACGCTCCTCCGGCGACGCATCCACCCGGCCAAGAATGGCCATGGAGATGACCTCGTCCCCGTCCTGCAGGCGGATGCCGCGCACGCCGGTGGAGTCGCGCCCCTTGAACACGCGCACGTCGTCGGCCTTGAAACGGATGGCCCGGCCCAGCGCCGTGGTCAGCAACACGTCGTCCTCGGCCGTGCACAGGCCGACGCCGACCATGCCGTCGCCGTCTTCCAGCTTCATGGCGATCTTGCCCGCGCGGTTCACCGTGGCGAAGTCGCTG